>JARXAF010000065.1 GCA_029865985.1 Verrucomicrobiota bacterium | reverse complement strand
TGAATAGCTTGGAAGCCAAGGGGACCATTTATTACCAGAATGACCCGGCAGCCATGGGTTACAACCCGAATGAAGAGCACGCCTTGATGATTGGTGGCCAGGGCTATGCCTTACGGGATGATCTGAACATTACGACCGGAGGGAATTTTTCCTCCCTGCCGTTTGTGCTCATCGATTACACCGGATCCGACGGGCGACCCAGTATGTCGGCGTTCAAGGTGCTCCGTGAGAAGCCGAGTGCGGGCCAAGTATTCGACTATGTGGTTGAGGCGGGGCGCATCATCCAGGCTCCCATGCCGCTGCCGCTGTTGCCGCCGCCGACCGAGGGAGAAGGCGTCAACTTCATCAACTACAACCAGGAGATCGTACCAGCCACGGGTCTGGGCAATCTTCCGGTCAATTGGACGGAATCCCGCGATACCAATGGCCCATTCCGACATTACAAATCCTTCAGCTATCGCGACCGCAAGGATTCATTCTGGGTTTATCGTGGGTTGCACCAAGAGCCTAACTTGTCGTCAGGTCGTTATGTTAGCACCAACGGGGTGTTCACCAATTTGCCGGCGGCGGTGGCCATTTCGGGACGTGTGTTCAAGTATTACGTCCATGCATCCCGGCGAGCCGAGGGACTGATTTTGAAGCCCGTTGGCTCCACGCTTCCCGACTGGTTGCAACCGAATACCGATATCAATGGGTTTCTGCTCACCGGAACGCCTCCGGCGTCGGACATCACGGCCAGAAGCTACACCCTGGATTTGATCGATGTCGGTCTTAATCAGACCAACCGGCATACCTTTTCCTTGGAGGTGAAGCAAAATGGCAGCGAGGTGACCCAAGGCCCGTTGATCCTCACGAGTCAAACGGTCGATGGGTCCTCCATCTCGTTTGTCGGTCGTCCGCCTTTCTTGGCGGCGCGTGCCAATAACACGAACAGCTTCACCATGCGGTACTATTACAAAACCCAAGAGGGTTTTGCGTGGCCTACCCTCTCGTCCGTGCCCGTGGGTTCGATTGTTCCTTACCTGCGACCACTTGGGGGTGTCACCTATGAGGGGGATGCGACGAGTAAGCTCACTCCGTCGCTTTCCGTCAGCTATCGCCCGGTCTGGCCGGCTCTGCCTGCGGTGATGCAACCTGGCCAGACGCTGAGTGCTGCGATCAATGGTTTGCCGGCGATCCGAGGGCAGTCGAGTGTTGAGGTGCTCTACCAGCAGTCCGTCGCCACGAATATCACTCTGGCCAGGCCGAGCGTGGTTCTGATCGATCCGACCCAGAAAAAGACGGCGTCGTTGTCCTCGGTGGGTCTTTCCAAATTGCCCTCCGGGGTTGTGGCAGAGGCGAATCAGGGTCTGACCTATTTCCCCAATCTCCCGCCTCATCTGGCTTCGCGGGTTTATTATGATCCCAATACGGGGACCGGTGGTTCCTTGGTGCTGAAGGGTGAATTCAAGGATGAGAAAGTCGGAGAGAAGTACCTGCAATTGAACGTCCTTCGGGGGAGTACGGCTGGTCAGGATCTTAAATACGTTCTAGACCTGTGCCCTTCGTCGCCAGCGGGTGAAAAGACCAAGTGGGATCAATTGGTCAACGGCCTGAATGCAGTGGTGGACACCTTCGTGGAGAACCCGACCATCCCCGGTCGGTTCATTGCGGACCTGACTCGTCGAACGAATGTGCCGGTGGGTTCCATGGTGGAAATCTCCAACGACGACACTGCGGTGGACTCCTATGCGTTGAGCGCTTCGGGCCCTGGATACGGCATGGTTTCGGTGATCGTGGGCAATGGACGGGCCTTCACAGCGCCCGGCGAACCGGTGTCGGTGCACGTCTTCCGTGTCAACGGTGGCTTGTGGCCTGGCGAACTCAAGGTGGTCCCGTCGGCCAATCCTTTGAATGAAATGCTCACCGTTCAGCATACGGTGGATGTTGCTGGGCGTTATGGGGAGTTCGAATACCAGTGGAAGATCGCCCCGCCAGTGGATGGGGCTCCTCCAGTGTCCGATGCCACGATGTCCCTTTGGCAGGCCTTGCAAGCGGGGACCAACCTGCCTAGGTACACGCTCGGCGGAGCGGGCGTTCAGGTGCTTTCTGACAATTACCTGACAATGCGTTATCGCTCGACCAACACCAACGATCCGGTGATTGGTCAGTGGTCGGCATGGTCCACGCCTCAGTTGGCCCAAGGGTGGATCAAGCGGGTGCTGACCGGGATCAATCCGTTCCAGCAACGGGTCAAGGATCTCTACAACAACGCCGTCAATACCGACGTGAGCGTGATTGGTCAGGCAGGGCGGCGCTGGGAGGGGGCCATCGCGCTGAATCTGAACAACATCAATGATTCAGGGTTGATCGAGATCTACGAGACCGTCTTGCGACGCGGTCGAGATCTCAGCATCAATGCCGGCATCAATTACGGACCGGCCAATGACGCCCTGTTGCTCGTGGCGGGCTACCTGAATGACCTCTACACATTGGTCGGAGACGAGGCCAAGGCCGATGCAACCAATCCGACGATTTCCACGGGAACCGGCGGTGCCCCCGAAGGGAGTCTGGCGACCGCCAAGTTCAGCTTTGCCGGGCAGGTGCCCTCGCTGCTGGAAGAAGAGTTGGCATTGCTTCGCGGTCGTGACGATTTCATGCAGCCCGGCGTTCAGACCGCGCCGGCCTACAATCGACTGTTCTGGAACTTCACCGGAGGTATCAACTCGGGTGAGGTCATCTACAGCCAGAACTACAATATCAAGGACTTCAACAATGACGGTGTCATTGACGCGGCGGATGCCGCGGACGTGTACCCTCAAGGTCATGGAGACGCCTATGGCCACTATCTGACGGCGTTGAAGGGGTATTATAGCCTGATCATCAACAACAGTTTCGATTGGGTGCCTCGTTCTGAAGCAGTCACTGTTTTGGGCAAGGCCATCCAAGTGGATTACACCGATGAGCGCAAGTTTGCCGCGGCATCCGGATCGCTCAGCCAAACAGGATTGGATGTGCTGAAGCTGGTTTTCCGTCAGCAATATCGTTCCGGCGAAATGGCTGGGTGGGATCGCTTCGGTGCCACGCGTCAGAACACCAATCGCTTGGTGACCACGGTGCGCCATTGGGGACTGGATCACTGGGCCACGCGCGTGGGGCAGGGAGCCTACATCGACTGGGTCGTCGCCAACTCCATGCTCCCGGAGGTGGATCCCGACCCGACCCATGAGGGTATTCAAAAGATCGACCGGACAACGGTGCCCGAGTTGACCCAACTGCCGCTCAATTACCGCGAAATGCAACAGGTGCTCGACAATGCTGAAGCCGGCCTGACACCGCTGGGATTGCCTCGCGACAGTTTGGCTCTGGATATCAACCCCAATTTGGTGAGCGGTGCGGCGCCCCAGGGGCATTTCGAACAACTCTATGATCGCACGGTGTCCACGCTCCAAAATGCGGCGTTGGCGTTTCAAGAGGCGCGTACCATGTCCACCAGCATTCGGTCGGAAGCCGACAGCTTGGAAGAGGTCAAAGCGAAGATCCAAGACAACGAGCGTGCTTTGACCACACGGTTGATCGAGATCTACGGCACGCCCTACACCGATGACATAGGACCTGGTAAAACCTACGCGCAGGATTACGCGGGTCCCGATTTGGTGCACTTCATTTACGTGGAGATGCCGGAATACCAGTTCCCGGATTCAACGGGCGCCAATGAGCGCAGCTTCTCCATTGATATCCCAGGCGTTCCCGTTGCATTGCTCAGTGATCCGGGCTTCGACACGCTTTCGGACTTGTCCGTGTTGAACGTTCCCACGTTGACCAACATCACCGTGACGGTGGACAGCAACGGATACACCCCACGACCTGACGAGTGGTCGGGACGCCGTGCCACTCCGGGGCGGATTCAGCAGAGCATTTCAGACCTGATTGCGGCTGAAAATCGGTTGGTGCAAGCCTGGGGTGAACTCAATGGCAGTCGAGATGACTTCCGGCACGCGATTGATCTCTTCAAGGCCAACACACAAACCTCTGATGAGATCGATGCCAAGAGACAGGATCTCTTGGTGGCCAATCAGACGCTTCAATCGGTCCTCTTCGCCAACGACATCTTCGAGACGGTCACCGACTCGACCATTGCTACGGTGGGGCGGTTGACCAGTCGTGTGAGACAGGCGCTCCCTCAATCGTTGATCGCGGGATTGGCGGCCGGTGGTGACCTGACTTCCGGCGGGCGTGCTGCCATTGAGGCGGTGGGTGGCGCCATCGTGGAGGTGTTCGACAAGATGAAGATCGCCCGGTTGTCCGTGGTGAAATCCCTCGAGTTCGCGACCGCCACGGCAGAGACCTGGACCGAAAACAATTACATTGCTCCGCGTGAAGGACTCATCGCATTGCGTCAGTCGCTCAGCGATTTGTCCGTTCAATTGGATGCGGTGTATGGGTCGCTAGCCACGGTGAACCAACGGCAGCGGGAATGGTACGACGCCCAGCTTCGCCTGAGCAGCATCATTGCTGAAGGGCAACGCATTCAGGCCGATCGCCAAGCATTCCGCACTCGTGCTTCAGCGACTATCCAAGGATACCGTACCCGGGATGTGGCATTTCGGTTGTTCCGAAACGAGAAGCTCGATCGGTACAAGACCTTGGTCGATCTGGCCTCCAGTTATTCGCTCTTGGCGGCCAATGCTTTCGACTACGAGACCGGCCTGCTCAATTCGCAGAGTGGCCGAGCTTACGTAGATCGGATCATTCAGGCCCGGGCTCTCGGTGTCGTCGGTGACGGTCAAACTCAGTTCACCGGGAGTTCGGTTGGTGATCCGGGCTTATCCGGCGCCTTGGCTGAGATGAATGGCGATTGGCAAGTCCTCAAGGGACGCCTTGGTTTCAACAATCCCGACAGCTACGGAACCACCGCTTCTCTGCGGACCGAGAACTTCCGCATCCTTCCCGGCACCGACGGGGATATCAATTGGAGGGACGTGCTGAACCGGGCGCGTCGGGATGATTTGCTCCAGGATGTGGATGTGAAGCGTCTGTGCATGCAATTGGATCGCGGGGACGGTCTGGCGGTGCCGGGCCTCGTCATCGAGTTCTCAACCACCATCGCCGACGGATTGAATCTCTTCGGTCTGCCCTTGGCAGCCGGGGATCACGCCTACCATTCCAGCGCCTTTGCCACGAAGATCTTTGGTTTGGGTGTGGCTCTGGAAGGGTACAAGGGCATGGACACGCCGTCGCCGAACAGCACTGCGGTCACCGGGTCCGGAGCCGTTTCGCCGGCCGATCCGAACCTCGCGTTCATGGACCAAACCGCCTTGGCGGCCACGCCGTATGTTTACCTGATCCCCGTGGGTCTGGACTCCATGCGCAGTCCGCCCTTGGGCGACCAGAGCGCCGTGCGTACTTGGTCGGTTCACGATGTGACCGTGCCGGTGCCCTTCAACATCGGTGGTTCCGACTTCTCCACCAAAAAGCTTTGGCAGAGTTCCGACTCGTTGACCGAGCCTCTGTTCTCGATCCGCAAGCATCAGGCCTTCCGGCCGGTGCCGACGGCGTCGTTCTTCACGCCGAACATCTACGGCGGCAGCGGCGGCTTGTCCCGCTCGCAGTTCACCAACTCGCGCCTGATCGGTCGCTCGGTCTGGAACAGCAAGTGGAAGCTGGTGATTCCGGGCCAAACCCTGCTCAACAACCCGTCCGAGGGTCTGGATCGATTCATCCAGAGCGTCAAGGACGTGAAGCTGCACATCGTCTCCTATTCCTACTCGGGCAACTGAACCTTCCGGACCATGAATTCTCTGCGATATCTCTTCGTGGCCATGTGGATGGGAATGCTGGGCCATCAGGCCTGGGCCTTCCCGCCCTTGCCGCCCCACACGGTGTATGGATTGGTTCGGGATGAGTTCGGCAATCCGCTGATCTCGACCGGCACCGAGTTGATGCTCGAAACCTTGGCCGGGACCACCATCACGACGACGGTGGTTCCCAAGCTGGATGCCGGGGTGAACTACCGCATCGAGGTGCCTGTCGATGCTGGTTTGACCTCGGATTTGTATCGGCCCACGGCCATGCGGCCTTCGGCACCGTTCCGAATCCGGGTGAAGATCGGCGGTCGCACCTTTGTGCCCATTGAGATGAAGGCCAGCATGGCGCTGCTGGGGCAACCGGCGAAGTCGTCTCGGGTGGATCTGACGCTGGGTGAGGACACTGATGGGGATGGACTTCCGGACGCATGGGAGCGGTCGGTGATCGCCGCCGGTAACCTCGGTCTCTCGCTCGAGGGTTTGAGGCCGGGGGATCGTCTCAATGGTAATTCGCTCTCCGTGCTGGAGGCCTATATCGCCGGCACCTACGCCTGGGATCCGAAAGATGGTTTCCGTCTGGATATCGTCGCGTTCTCCGAGACGAATCCGGTTCTGGAGTTCGTGGCGTTGCGCGGGCGCAGTTACACGGTCTCCGCTTCGGATGACCTCCAGGTCTGGAAGCCGGTCTCGTTCCAGGTCCAGGGATCTGCGAGCAGTTCAGCTCAGGCGTTCTACCAGTCCACCCAACTCCAGCGGGTGCGAGCCGTGGTGGCCGGTGAGGCGGGGCAAGCCCCGCCCAAGTTCTTCAAGTTGCTCGTCAAATAAACCCGGAATGAGCGGTGCCACACCGAGGGAGCAAGAGCCACGAGTTCGATCTCAGTCCGGAGGAACCCTTCGGGCGGTGATCGTGTTCACCGTGTTGCTCGGGGTCGGACTTACTGCCTATCGGGCCCTGCGGCGGCAGTCCCCGGTTTCCTTGGAACAAGTCAGTCGGAACAATCTGGTGCTGCAATCAGGACGATGGATGAAAACGGGTGAGACCAACGTGTTCACGGGTGTGATGGTGGAGTTCTATCCCGATGGAACCCTCCAATCCCGGTCCGTGGTCTCCAATGGTCTTCTGAACGGAGTGTCCGAAGGTTGGCGAACCAACGGGGTTTTGGCGGTGCGGGAAATGTTCAACGCGGGTCGTTCGCATGGAGTCCGGACCAAGTGGGACGAGAGCGGAAACCGGATTGCAGAGACCGACATTCGGGCGGGCGAGATCGAGGGCATGCACCGTGAATGGCACACCAATGGCCAGCCGGCCTTGGAGGTGACAATGGTGTCCGGCACGCCTCACGGCCTATCCCGCAAGTGGAACCCGGAAGGGCTGCTCGTGGGGCAATGGTCGCTGAGCAATGGTGTGGTCCTCGCAACCGTCACCAACTCCGCTGAACTGAGATCACTAGCACAGAAAGTGGGTGTCCAATGACTCGTGGTTTCGGATCCTTGCCCGTGCGGTCGATGGGAAATGCACTCAGAGTGCTAGTGTGGCTTCTGTCGGCCTGCTGGACGATTCTTCAGGTGTCGGCAGGCAGTCCCGTTGCTCGTTGGGTGGCGGATGACTGGCAAGGAGGATCTGGAGGCTGGGTGGACCGGATCGGAGGCGCCACGGCGATTCCTTACGGTGGTCCGGCGAAATCGTCCGGTGCGTTCGCTGATAGCACCTCCACGACATCCGGGATTGTTTTCGACGGAAATCAGGCCTATTTCGAGCTTTCGGGTGAGCAGAATCCGGTCAAAGGCGCCAGCCAACTGACGGTTGTGGCGGTGTTCAAGACGACCCAGGCACCCAGGGCTGTGGGGGGAGCATCGGCAGCGGATCCCAACTTTTGGCAGATGGCCGGGCCTATCAACGCCGAGGCTCCGGGCTCGCCCAACGATTTCGGTCTCTCCTTGGACAGCTTGGGCCGAGCGCAGGCGTTCTTCAACAATGCCATCACTCCCAGTCCGTCGGTTTCCGTGATCGATGGCAAAACCCACACGATGATCCTGACTTGGGGGCCGAATAACACAGGGCAATCGGGAACGGCCAAGCTGTATGTGGACGGTGTGTTCATAGGACAACTCCAATCCGACGCCGGCTCCGGTGTGCATCAAGGGGTTTCACGCGCGATCCGGTTCGGTCGCGATATCGAAAACCAGCGGTCCTTTGTGGGAACTCTCGCGGAAGTGAGTCTCTACACCACGGTAGAGGATCCGGCAGTTCTGACGGCCAACCTCATCGACAGTGGGCCGACCTTGGCCGCCATCAGCACGAGTGGTGTCGAGGACACCGCGGTGAACTTTCAGGTCTCCACGTTCGGCAGTGCCTATACCCATTCAAAGGGAACCGCGTTGTCCAGCATCACGGTGGAGACGCTGCCCTCGTCGGGCGTTCTGAAATTGGGAGACACGGCCGTTTCGGCGGGTCAGGTGATTCCGGCTCAGAATCTGGCCGACCTGACCTATTTGCCGGCGGCCAACGAGAACGGCATCAAGACCTTCACGGTCAGCGCTTCGGATGGGGCTCGGTCTTCTGCCCCAGCGACAGTGACCATGACGTTGTCGGCAGTGAATGACGCGCCGACCTTCTCCTGGGTGACTGCCGTGGGCGGCACAAAAACGAGTGCGGGCGGCTATGTGATTCACACGTTTACCGAGAACGGGAGTTTTACTCCGAATTTCTCCGGGACGGTCGAGGTGTTGGTTGTGGGTGGTGGCGGTAGCGGTGGTGGTTCCACGGCGGGAGGCGGTGGCGGTGGCGGGTTGATTTACAAAACCGCCTATGCCGTTACCTCGGGATCGGCCATCCCCGTTGCTGTGGGGGCCGGTGGTGCACAGGCTTTGAATCAAACAGTCGGCAACAACGGCGAAGACAGTGTGTTCGGAAACCTGAGGGCGATCGGCGGCGGCGGCGGCGGAGCCACCAGTTCTGCGAATACTTTTGCTGGCAAGGATGGAGGCAGTGGCGGTGGCGGTGCCCAATACGGCGGAAGAGTGGCGGCTGCGGGAAAGGGAACCGCCGGCCAGGGGAATGACGGTGGCCCTGCTGGTGGCGACGGTATTTATCCCGGTGGCGGTGGCGGCGGTGCAGGCGCGGTGGGCGATGCTCCGACTGCCGGCAAATCCGGCAACGGAGGCGCAGGCCTCAGTTACTCCATTTCGGGCGCCCCGGTTTTCTATGCCGGCGGTGGTGGAGGCGGTTCCTATCAAAACGGCGGGGATGGCGGGATCGGCGGCGGCGGCGCTGGCACCGGCGATGGGAGTACTGGCGCAGCTGGCACCCCCAACACGGGTGGCGGTGGTGGTGGCGGATGGTTGTATGCGAGCGGGATCGGCGGTTCCGGCGGCTCGGGAATTGTGATTGTCCGGTACCGTTCGAGCGCAATCGACTATGCGGACACCGCAGCGAGCGACACCTTTGCGAGTGCATCCGGAACTCTGGCCGGAGCGGATGCAGACCCGGGCACGACGCTGACTTACGGGATATCCGGAGTCTCTGCGGTTGACGGAATAGCGTCCCAGACGGGCACCTATGGTACGCTGGCTGTGACGACCACGACTGGGGAATACACGTTCACCCCCAACGTCTTGGCGATCAACGCGCTGAGCGCTGCAACCACAGAGACGTTTGTGGTGACCGTCAGCGACGGGGTTGCGACGACGACCGCCGGCCTGCCGATCACTCTGGCGGGCGTGGACGATCCGCCCGTGAACACCGTGCCTGCGGCGCAGACCGTTGCGGAAGATACGGCGTTGGCCTTGGGTGGATCGAATGCGATCTCAGTGACCGATGTGGATAGTGGGAGTGTCACTGCGAAGGTGACGGTGACGCAGGGAACCTTGACGGTGACCCTGGGAGAGACCGGTGCGAGCGTCAGTGCCGGAGCGAGCGGAAGCGCAACGTTGACCCTGAGTGGAACGGTCGCGCAGGTGAATGGGGCGTTGGCGACCTTGGTTTATCAGGGCAATCAGAACACCAGCGGCAACGACACTCTCACGCTGCTCACCACCGATGATGCGGGATTGACCGACACCGACACGGTCGCCCTGACCGTGACTGCCGTGAACGATGCCCCAACGATCGTGGCTGGGGCGACCTTGGAGTATACGGAAGGGGTTCGTGTCGTTGTTGAGTCTGGAGGGAGTGCACTGACACTGAACGGTACCAGTCAATATTTATTGGCTGGGACACCGTCCGACCATGCGCTGACGACCGGAACGATCGAGTGCTGGATCAAAACCGGCGATGCCGGTTGGGACTATCGAGGCATTATTGTCAAACAGATGGCATTCGGGCTGTTTTTGAAATACAACCAATTGGTCGCGTACGACTGGAAAGACGAGCGGGAAATTTCCACCGGACGCATGCTCAATGATAACGCGTGGCATCATGTGGCCATGAGTTTTCAGAGCGGAGTCACTGGCGGGACAGTAGTATATTTGGATGGTGTGGCAGTTTTAAATACAACGTATACCGTCGCGGAAAATAACGAGGCTTTGGTTGTAGGGTCTGGCTATGAATCTGTTGAATCTGTTGAATCTGGCGAACTTGCGGATATGCAGCTTCTTGCGGGGATGATTGACGAGATTCGCATCTGGAATTCTGTCCGTAGTGCCGAGGAGATCGCGAACAACAGAAATAGTTCGGTCGCTGCGAATTCGTCCGGTTTGATCAGTTACTTCAAACTCGATGAGACTTCGGGCGACATCGCTCTAAACACCGTTTCTGGCGGGGTAAACGGGACCGTGTTCGGTGGGGCGACTTGGACGGCGCTGAGTCCACCAGCGATTACACCGTCTCTGAGTCTTACGGATATCGATGACACGGTGATCGCAACGGGCGCCAGCGTTTCGATTGCTTCCGGGTATACCGAAGGTGACATCTTGTCCGTCCCGGCTAACAGCCTCCTCGGGGGGGTGAGTGCCAACTACAATAACGGGGTGCTGACGTTCAGCGGTACGGCAAGTGTTAATGATTATCAGACCATGTTGCAGGCCGTTGGTTACAACACGACGAGCCGTCATCCAACGAGTCTTTCGAGCACCCGTTCCATTCTCTATTCGGTTACAGATATTAATGCGAGTAACGCCGCCAATGGTGCAAAAACAAGCACAGCAACAAGTACGGTGACGATCTCGGCGGTCAACGACGCTCCGGTTGCCAACGCGCAGTCGGTGACGACGGACGAAGACATCGCCAAGGCGATCACGCTTGCTGGTACAGATGTGGAGGGATCGTCTTTGACCTTCACGGTGGTGACACCACCGACTAAGGGTGTCTTGAGCGGCACGGCCCCAAATCTGACCTACACCCCGAATGTGAACGCCAATGGGCTCGACTCATTCACGTTCACGGTGAGAGACGGTGCTTTGGATTCAGCGCCTGCGACGGTCACGATGACAATCACCCCAGTG
>JARXAF010000051.1 GCA_029865985.1 Verrucomicrobiota bacterium | reverse complement strand
GACCGCCGCTATGCCACGAAGTACCCGGGCAATCGGTTGGCCCGGCCCGGCCTGCTGCTCAACCCCTGGGACAAGCGCTCCACCGATTCGGAAGCACTGCCCGTCGCCGACGGGGCCACACCGCTCGCCTCCGCGGGCAGCATGGCAGGCATGGCTCAAATGGCCGACATGCTGTCGCGGAGTGAGATGGCCTCGGCCCGACCGGCTCTGGATTCCAACTGGGACTTCCTGGCCGCGGCTTCTCCAGCCTTGTTCAACCTCATCCCCGATGCCACTGGCAAGATCCGACTGCCGGCGACCGCCCTCGGGGACGGATCGTTCATCCAAGTTTATGTGGAGGACGCCACCGATGCTGCGTGGCTGACCCTAGCCCGGACCGAAAAACCCCTCGCCCTTCAAGACAAGCGCCTCAGCCGCGTATTGGAAACACCCGGCGGCTCGACGGAAGTCCGGGATGCCCAAGGGCTGGTCCGCGGACAAACCCGGACGCTGTCGGAGGCCCGGAATAGCCAGTGGGAAACCTACGACACCTTGGAGTCGGTGTTCCGCTTGCTGAGGACCCTCCATCCCGATCCCCAGTTGGCGCGCTTTGATTGGCTCATGCGTTGGTCGTCGCTGACACCCGACGAGCGACGCTCCCGCTACTCGGAGTTCGCCTGCCATGAGGTGAATCTCTTCCTGCAGCGGAAAGATCCGGCCTTCTTCGAGTCGGTCATTCGCCCTCACCTGGCCAATAAGCGAGCGCGCGCCTTCATCGATGACTACCTGCTGGGGTCCGATTTGAAAGCATATCGAGAACCCCGGGCTTACGGTCGCCTGAATCTGGTTGAGAAAACCCTCTTGGCCACTCGACTGGACGGCGAAGCCGCTGCCACGGCGCGCCATTTGCAAGAACTCTGGGAACTGCAACCCATCGACACCCTCGAAACTCAACGGTTCGAAACCGCCCTCGGTGGTCGGGCCTTGGAAGATTCCGGTGGCGTGGGCGGTGGAGCAGGACGCTCGCTCAAAGGCCAGGCCTCCGCCGCACCCGGCGAGAGGATGTTCGAAAAATCCGGAACAGAGCGGGAGTTGATGTCCAGATACGGTCTTCTGCCCAGTCAAAACTCACCGGCGGCAGCCGAGGCTAAATCAGTGATGCTGAAGGGCGGAGCGCCGCCTCGGGATAAATCGGCCCGCCGATCCCTGGACCG
Organism: Verrucomicrobiota bacterium; assembly: GCA_029865985.1. Taxonomy (GTDB): domain Bacteria; phylum Verrucomicrobiota; class Verrucomicrobiia; order Limisphaerales; family UBA9464; genus SXXZ01. Next base: position 6,295 of record JARXAF010000051.1, on the reverse strand, counting down.
AAAAGATTCTGCCTTGGCCAAGATGAAAGTGTCAGAACCTCAGGGCGTGACTCTGGGTTTGGAAGTCGAGACAGCGCGTAGCCTCCGCGCTCGTTCCGCCGCCTCCGGGTATTACCGTTCTCCGGGTCCCGCCAAAGAGTGGGCGGAGAACCAGTACTACCGGTTGCCTCTCGAGGCCCAGGGACCCGACCTGATCCCGGTCTCGGGTTTCTGGCGCGACTTCGCCGCACGAGATCCGAAAGCCCCCTTCCTCTCGCCACGGATCCTCGAGGCCCACCACAACCTCAGCGAAATCCTGCTGGCCTTGGCGGTTCTCGACCTGCCCCTCCAAACCACCAACACCCCTACGATCCGCAACGAGGGAAGTGCCAGAACCCTCACCGCCAACGGACCGTTGCTCATCTTTGTCCGTGAAGTGAGGCCGGCGACCCCAATTTCACCGAATGCCACGGGACCTGAATTGCTGCTGAGCGAACGCTTCTTCCGACTCGATGACCGCTACCTGACCGAGGGACAGGAACGCTTCGATAAGTTTGTGAGCGACGAGTTCCTGCCCGGCGTGGCGTATGGCGCGCAAGTCGTGATTAGCAATCCGGGTTCGTCCCCAGTGAAGGCGGACGTGTTGACCCAAATTCCGCTAGGTTCCATTCCCCTCCAGAGAGGTCGAGCCACCCACAGCCAACCCGTCCGGCTGGAGCCTTATTCGACCTTGAAAGTGGAGTACTACTTCTATTTCCCCAGCCATCCGGCGCAGCCCACGAATTACGCCCACGCGCCCGCGATCTTAACGCTAGAGGGGAAGGCACTCGCTCAAGCCAAGGCCCAGTCCTTTCGAGTGGTGCGCCAGTTGTCCGTGCGGGACACCCGATCCTGGGAGTATCTCTCGCAGCAAGGTTCCGAGGCAGAAGTCCTGGCCTTCTTGTCGACCAACAACCTGGCCCGATTGAATCTCGAACGCGTGGCGTGGCGGGTCGCCAAGAGCCCTGAATTTTTCCGGCGTCTCACAGAATTTCTCTCCCAGCACCATGTCTGGAACGAACCCATCGCCCGATACGCGGTGGTTCACAACGACACCGGAGTGCTCCGCGAATGGCTGCTGCACCGGGAGGATTTTCTGGCACAGTGCGGTCCTTGGCTCGAGTCGCCCATCCTGCGCATCGACCCCATCGCGCAACGCACCTACGAACACCTCGAGTATTCTCCCCTGATCAACCCCAGAGCACACCCGGTCGGATCCCGGCGGCGGATCGCCAACACCGTGTTCCGCGAGCAATACCTGCGCTTTCTGCGGGTGCTCGCCTTCCAGCCCCGATTGGCGGCCGACGACGAGTTGGCGGTGGCCTACTACTTGTTCCTTCAAGACCGGGTGAGCGAAGGGCTGTCCCGTTTGGCACGGGTGCGACCCATGGAGGTCCGTACGCGGATCCAGTACGACTACCTCCAGGCCTGGTCCCACTTGTACGAAGAAAAGCTCTCTGAGGCCCGCAAGATCGCTCGAGGTTACGAATCCTATCCGGTGCCGCGCTGGCGCGGACTTTTTGCGGACCTGACCCGCTACGTCGACGAGGCCGAAGGCAAGAAGGTCGCTGCCAAACCAGCTCCAGGAACTCCCGGCAGCTCTCCCTCCGATGCTCAAACCGCGGCGGCGACGGCCCAACGCGAGGCCTCCTTTGACCTCCAGGTAGAGAACCGCACTCTGTCACTCACCTGGAAAGGGCTGTCCTCGGTCACTGTCAATTACTACCGCATGGACCCCGAATTTCTCTTCAGTCGGAACCCCTTCGCCGAGCGAGATGGAGACCAACCCAGCATTCTTCAACCGTCCCTCTCCACGATTGTTCCTTTGCCCGCCGGCAAGAACGCTCTGGATTTGCCCATCCCCGCCGCCCTGGCCAAAGACCACATAGTAGTCGAAGTCTTGGGTGGCGGCCGTCGTAAGGCCCGGATGCACCACGCCCACACCTTCCGCCTTCAAATGGCGGAAAACGAAGGCTCGTTGGAAGTCCACGAACCGTCCGGAAACCGCCCGGTCTCCAAGGCCTACGTGAAGGTCTACGGTCGGCTGGACAATGGCGGGATCCGCTTTGTTAAAGATGGCTATACGGATCTTCGAGGCCGCTTTGATTATGTGGGCATAAATGAATCTACGGCCAACACCTCGGATCCGCACATCCCGCGGGCGCTGGTCACCGACCTAGCGGCGAACCCTGGATCTACCGGCATGGATCACCCCTCTCTGGCTCCCGGGGAGGGACCGCGGATTCGGCGTCTGGCCGTGCTCGTGCTCAGCGAGGCTCACGGGGCGGCCGTGCGCGAGGTCGAAGCTCCCGCCCGGTGAATCACTCCGGGCGTTTGCCCAGACGAATCCGCACCGGAGACTTGGCTGCGGGTCCCGGCCTTGCGGGAGGGGGACTCTTGCGGGCGAGGTCCATGAACCGCGACTGGGACCGTCGAGCCCCAGGAGTCTGAGCCTGCGGGGACCTCCGGTAAATTCCGTGGGACTGATCGCCCTGAGACTGATCCGACTGCAACTGGTGCACCTTGGCGACATCTTGCAGGGACTCCTGGAGGATCTCCTGCAAAATGCGATCCCGGATCCGCCCATCCAAGATTGGAAAGGCTACTTCGATGCGCTTGAAGAAGTTTCGGGGCATCCAATCAGCACTGGTCACGAAAACCGAGGGATTGCCGGCGTTTTCAAAACTCCAGATGCGGCTGTGCTCTAGGAAGCGATCGATGATGCTGCGCACACGAATCCGCTCGCTCAGGCCAGGCACGCCAGGTCGCAGGCAACAAATACCCCGGATGATCAAATCAATCTCGACCCCAGCCTGAGAGGCTTCATACAGCGAGCGGATGGTTTCCTCGTCTACCAAGGCGTTCATCTTGGCCACGATCCGCGCCGGAAGCCCGGCACGCGCATGGTCGGCCTCGCGTAGGATCAATGCCTGGACCCGCTCATGCATCTCGAAAGGGGCCAAAATCAACTGATGGGTAGGTCGGTACTGGCAGACACCCGTGAGCAGGTTGAAGAGTGTGGTAGCATCTTCACCGATGTCCGGGCGACAAGTCAGCAAGCTCAGGTCCGTATAAAGTCGGGCGGTCGAAGGATTGTAATTGCCGGTGCCCAGGTGGACATAGCGGCGAAGACCATCGTCATCCCGACGAACCACCAAACACACCTTGGCGTGGACCTTGTATCCTACCACGCCGTAGACCACGTGGACGCCGGCCTCTTCGAGGCGGCGGGACCAGGCGATGTTGTTGGCCTCGTCAAATCGGGCCTTCAATTCCACCACCACGGTGACTTGCTTGCCGTTCTTCACCGCATCCATCAGAGCACCCACGATGCGGCGATCGCCGCCGGTGCGGTAGAGGGTTTGCTTGATGGCCAAAACGCGCGGATCAGCCGCGGCCTGTTGGAGGAAGTGCAGCACCCCATCGAAACTCTCGTACGGGTGGTGCAATAAAAGATCTCCTTTCCGGAGACTCTCAAAGATATCCACCCCTTCGCGCAGGGGTTCCACGACGGGGGCCACAAACGGAGCATCCCGCAGTTCGGGAGAGTGATCCCCTTCCAAGATGGCCATGAGACGACCGGGGGCGATCGGGCCCTCGATGACGTAAAGGTCATGGGCCTCGAGACCCAACGTGGACAGCAATTCCCGCCGGATCTCCTCGGGGCAATCGGAGCTGACCTCCAACCGGACGGCCTCACCCTTGCGCCGATTGTGCAACTCGGCCTCCACCGCCATCCGCACGTTGGAGACTTCCTCCTCGTCGATGTAGAGCTCGCTGTTGCGGGTGACGCGGAAGGACCACCAAGCCTCCACCTGGGTGACACCGAAGAGACCGGCCAAATTGGCTCCGATGAGGTCGGACAGGAAAACCGAGTCCCGTTGACCGTCCGGGCGGGGCAATCTCACCAGGTGGGGCAAGACGCGAGGCACCTGGACGATGGCCAGACGGGTGGCTCCCGGATCGCGGCCATCCGGAGTGCGGATCCGCGTGATGAGGTTCAGCGACTTGTTGAGCAACTGCGGGAACGGATGAGAGGGGTCCACCGCCAGCGGAGTCAGGACCGGATAAACCTTCTCCTGATAATAGGCCGCCAACCACTGCCGGTCGGACTCGTTCAGCATTCCAGGTTTGAGGAAGTGAAAGCCTTGGGCCTCCAGCGCCGGAGCCAGATCGCGAGACCAGCACCGGTCGGCATCCCGAACCAAGGCGCGGACACGCTGGGTCACCACCCGCAAGCACTCGCTGGCCGTCAGGCCATCCGGTGTCCGACCGCCGCCTTCCGACTCGATCTGCTGCTTCAGTCCGGCCACCCGAACCTCGAAGAACTCATCCAGATTGGAATGCGTGATGCCGAGGAACTTGACGCGTTCGAGCAAAGGGACGGCGGGATCCAACGCCTCGTCCAAGACTCGTTGATTGAATTCGAGCCAGGACAGTTCGCGATTGAAGAAACCGGGCATGACCGACCGAGTCGGAGACGATGGAATCTCGGTCGGGGGTTTCGGTGATTTACCAGCAGGAGGGCGTTGCTTACGGGCCATGAGACGTACGGGAAACCATGTTAACCCTGACAGCCCCCTTGTCGACAGTGACGTTTGAGCGACGAGGCCAACCATTGGCCATCCCGACCAACTCCGCCGTTAACCCCCCCCGGCTGCCGAAGCCCAGCGAGGTTTGGTTCACGCCCAAGATTAGCGACCGTTCCGCCGTTCTTCGCGCGCCTTTTCGACCCAGGCCAACGGCGGATAGCAAGCGGCTCCGACGTCGTGAAAACGGTTCCAATCCAAGGAAAAGCGATCCAAGCCGAGGCCCAGATTGTCGAAATAAAGACTGCCCGTGAGAGCCCGGACCTTCATGCCTCGGAAGATATTCTGACGGGCGACAATGAAGTACAAAGCATGGGCCACCGCCAAATCCTCGACGGTCGGTATCGTCGCTTCGCCCCCTTCGAATTTTCGTTTTAGGAAGAGTTTTTGGTCGGCCAGGGTACGGTTCTCACTTTCCTCCACACAGCCGTCGATGCAAATAGCCCGGTCGGCCATCTTGGCTTCGGTGAAGGAAGGCATCTGCAACCAGACCTTGTACCGGTTGGGAAACACATAATTGCGCTTCTCTAAGGCTAAGTGGATCTCCTGCACTTCCTCCAAGATGCGAATCGGAGGGACATTGGCCGGGATCAAGAATGCGATCTGGTTCGGCCCCAGCATTTCTACGGAATACTTGGCTCCAAAAGATTCGCGAGGGGGTAGCTTGGCGTGAATTTCCTTGAGGATCCGTTCCTCAGCTCGCATCTGATCCGCGATGACATTCAACGTCGCGAACTCCTCCGGCGTATTGGCGATACTGAAAATGACATCGTAATCAGCCTTCAAAGCCACCAGACGGTCTTTGGACTCCTGATATTGGAGAAGCAACTCAGATTCAGAACTCATCGGGCCATGACCCCTTGGGGGATTTGCTGAAACCTTGAAACGCAGCCAAGTGTCGAACGCACCATGGCGTCACAAAGGGTGCGACGCTCGGATCGGAAGCGGATGGAAAAGGGCTTTGTCATCTCGGGTTCACTGTCTCGGGCCATTCTGGCCCGTTTTCCAACCTCAGATATCCAGAGGCTGTCATTTTGACCATTTGAATGCAGGAAAACAGTGCCTTCTAAACCCGTTACATGTCCATTGTTTTACCGTCTGTTCAGGAATCAGATCAGGGTTTGGATCCCATTCCATCCCTCCAACGGATAGTTCGACCATGGCTTAACGAAAAGGTCGGGTAAAATCGATACGAGGCTTACCCTCACCACCCTACTGTTTTTGGAGAAGTGAGTGCACCCGGGGGTATAGGGGTAGGGATGGCCGTTGTCGGCCACCCCTCCCTCCGAACCGGACGGGCGGATTTCCCGCATCCGGCTCTCCAGTCAGTAGTCCTGGTCTTTCCCTCCGTCCACTTCCCTGCCGCCCTTCGCTCCTGCGGTCATGACCCGCATTCGTTCCGGAGTAGAGGTCTTTCCTCCCTGATTTTGACTCAGGCTTGCTTGCGCTACTATGGCGGCTTTGCCAGCATTTACTGGATGGCTTCGCTGGCTATCTCCGCTGCGCTCCGGTTGACTCCTGCCGGGCGTCTTGCGACTTCCCTTCCCGGCAGGTCTCCCATCTTCACTGGCACTACCCTTTCCCAACCTACTGCCACCAACCACCCAACACGCGCCGCCACTCCCACCATGTTCGAGGGGTGACGGTTTCCGCGCGGTCGCACTTTGCGCGATCCGCAGAAGGACTTC
>JARXAF010000048.1 GCA_029865985.1 Verrucomicrobiota bacterium | reverse complement strand
CGGCCAAACAGGATTCCCACCAGGAGCATCACATAAAGCCCTGGGGTGGCGATGACGAGGCAGACGGCCCCTTCACCCAGCAACATCGCCGCCCCACCGATCCCGATCGCTGTCATTGAGACGGAATGGATGAGACAGTCTGCTATCGTGAGGTTGAGTCTCCGCCAAAACCACGAGGCCATGAGTCCGCCGAATGCCGGGAACAGCAAGAAACTGGGCACTGACAGCAAGGGCCCCGTTGGCCCGTCGATGCTCGCGACCCATTGTTTGATGGCTAGGAAAAGTCCGGCCGCGGCGAGGTTTCCGATCAGAATGCCGGACCACAGTCTGATGAGTCGAAAGCGCGTGGACTGGGCCCCGATCACTGGAGGGACTCGATTCATCATGACTGGGACGCTACTCGGAGCTCACAGACGCGCGAGCGTATTTGCTAATCAATGCCTAAAAGCGGTGGTTTCAGGGCCGGCTTTCCCCGACGCTGTTCGATTGGATGAGGGGCGATTGGGGGGGCTGAGGGGCGCGAATGCCCCATGCGGTTCATGCGGTTCATGCGGTGGAGATCCCACGAGGATCTCGCCCGTTCAGGCCAGAATTTCGCGGATTGGGCCGCCGCGCTCGACCAGGCGTGAGACGGGGCCGAGGGCGGGGAGTTCCATGCGGGTGTGGTCGAGGCCGAGGAGGTGCAAGATGGTGGCGTTGAGGTCGCTGTAGTAGTGCGGGTTCTCGACCGCGCGGTAGCCGACGTCGTCGGTAGCGCCATGCACGAGGCCGCCTTGTACGCCGCCTCCGGCGAGCCATGAGGTGTAGCCTTTGGGGTTGTGGTCTCGGCCGGTGGTGTTTTGCGACCACGGCGTGCGCCCAAATTCGCTGGTCCAAACCACCAGGGTGTCGTCGAGCATCCCGCGCTGTTTGAGGTCTCGGATGAGTCCCGCAATGGGCCGGTCGGTGGCGCGGCAAAGGGGCTCATGGGTCTTCATGTCGCCGTGGGAGTCCCAGCCGCCGTTGCCCCCACCGGCATGGCAAACTTGGATGAAGCGGACGCCGCGTTCCGAGAGCCGGCGCGCGAGCAGCAACTGCTTTCCGAACTCTTCGGTGTGCCGATCGTCGAGGCCGTACAGCGAGCGGATGTGGGCGGGCTTCGATGCGAAGTCCACCGCTTCGGGTGCCGACATTTGCATGCGGGCGGCCAGTTCGTAGGCCCGGGTGCGGGCCTGGATGCCCGATTGCAGCGTGTGTCGTGCCCGAAACTCGGCATTCATGGACTCCAGAAGTTCCATCTGCCGGTCGCGTTCGCGGGCGCTGAGTCCTTTGGGTGGATGCAAGTTGGGCACCGGTGTGGGGCCCGCTTGGAACGGGGTGGCCGAGACGCCGGCACCGAGGTATCCGCCGGTGAGTTGCACCGGTGAGGAGGGGCGGCCGATGTTGACGAAGGTCGGTAAGTTGCGGTTCTCCGAGCCCAACGCGTAGGAGACCCAGGCACCGAAGGAGGGGTGATCAAACTGGCGACCTCGATGGCCAGTGCACGTTTCGATGACCGCCGGGAAGTGGTTGCCCTCGTGGCACCACATCGATCGCACAACGGCGATCTCGTCGATGACTCCGCCGACATGTGGAAACCAGTCCGACACGGGAGTGCCGGATTTGCCATGTCGGGTGAAGGTGCGGTGACAAGGAATCACCGGGCGCTTCATGGCGGCCAGGTTGTCTCCGAATCCTACGGCATCGATCAACTTGCCGGCCTGTGCATTGCCCTTCGGGTCGAAGGTGTCGATGTGGCTGACTCCGCCGGCCATGAACAGGAAGATGACGGATCGCGCCTTGGGTCGCAGGTGAGGCCCAACAATGGCATTGGGGATTTCGCCGGCCTCGGCCCACAGGCCTCCGAGTGCGACGCCGAGAAATCCACCCCCGGCTCGGAACAAGAACTGCCGCCGGTCGAGGGCGGAGGTGTGGAGCGGAACCCGTGTCGGCGAGTCAGGGGACATGGATGAATTCGTCGAGGTTGAAGAGCAGCCAGGCGAAGCGGGACAGCCGCTGGGGATCGTTCTCGAGGTAGGTCAACGACCGCTCCCGTTCCTTCGCTTCCGGGGGCCTCGAAAGCACCAGTCGATAGGCCAGATCGACGGCGCGCGGGAGGTCGTTGCCGGCTTCGGAGCGTAACCGCCCCGCCAGCGCATCGGCCGCGCGTTCGACTTCCGGGCTATTCATCAAGAACAACGCCTGTGGGGCCGTGACGGTTCGCGTGCGCATGGGGCAGGGGTCTCGGCCATCTTCGGCATCAAAGGTCCTCAGGAATTCCGGCGTGGCCTCGCGGCTGGTGGAGAAGCCGCGAGTCATGTATGCGCCTCGACGGCGTTTTGTCGCGGTCGCAGCCGCAGTCGCAGTCGCAGTCGCAGCAGAGGGTGTGCTTTTGCTGGCACCACTGCGTTCACCGGGTTCGAAGGACGGTCCGCCCACTTGCACGTCGAGTAGGCCTGCGGCCCGGTGCACGCTGTCCCAGACGGCCTCGGCTTCGAGGCGACGCACCGGGTGTCGCCAGAGTTGGCGGTTGTCCGGGTCGTGCTGGTGGTTGGCGGCTTCGGTGGATCCCGGCTTCAGCGCCCCTTCAGACTCCGATGCCCGTTGATAGGTGGCCGACGTGACGATGATGCGATGGATGTGACGGAGGCTAAACCCGCTGCGAGCGAACTCCGAGGCCAGCCAGTCGAGGAGCTCGGGTTGAGTGGGCTTACCTGCTTGATGGCCGAAATCGCTGGGTTGGCGGTGAAGCCCTTCGCCGAAGTGCCATTGCCAGAGCCGGTTCACCGCCACTCGGGCGAACAAGGGATTATCGGGCGAGGTGAGCCAGTCGGCGAAGGCTTCGACGCGCCCTTCTCGGAAGTCGATGGCGCCGCGCACGAAAGGCCATCCCGGGTTGACCGGCCGATTTGTTTCGGACCGGCTCGGATCGGCGCTGGTCAATATGTAGCGCTGTTCACGGGCCCGATCTGGGTCGGCCTCAACGGTGTGGAAGACGGGGAGGACGGGGGCGTTGGTGCGCCGAATTGCCTGCGTCAGGTCGTCGATCCGGCGTCGCAACTCGCGGTCTTTCTTGCGGAGGTCTTCGGTGAGTACCTCGTCGATCTTGTCGCCATCAATTCGGAGGATGGGAAAGTAATCGTCGGCGATCTTTTGTTCTTCGACGCTGCGAGTGCGTTCCGGCTTGCGGATCACCGCCTGAATTTCTGGCGGGAGCATGGCGACGCGGTCGTCGTAAAGTTTGCTCCGAACGGGCTCCAGCAACGTGTCCCGTTCGCGTTCGAGCGGGGCCCGCTGGCGCTCGAGTTCGGCCTGTGCCTTGCCTGCGGCCATGAGGTCGGCCGCCGATGCCAGCGTCATCTTGCGGAGGACCAGCGGGTCGAAGAGCGCCTTCATGGAGTAATAGTTGGCCTGTGACACCGGGTCGAACATGTGGTCGTGGCACTTGGCGCAGGCGACGGTCATGCCCAGGAACGTGCTGGAAATGGTGTCCACCGCGTTCATGGCTAGTTCCTGTGGATCAGATCCAGCCCCTCGCGACAGAAACCCGAGGGCAAACACATCGCCCGGGCGGGGCTCGCGTTGGGACCGGTGGCCCGTCGCCGACATTTGGGTGCGCTCGTTGGAGCGTCGGCCGGTGAGCTGGACTTGCACGAACTGGTCGTAGGGCAGGTCTTCGTGCAGGGCCCGGATGACCCAGTCCCGCCACAGGTGGATGCCCGGCGCGGCCGTCATGCGCTCGTCGGCGTCGGCATATCGCAGCACGTCCAGCCAGTGCCGGGCGTAGCGGACGGCGTGTTGCTCATCGGCCAGCAGACGATCGACGACCTTCTGATAAGCATCGGGCGAGAGGTCGGCGAGGAACGCCTCCTGCTCTTCGGGTGTTGGGGAGAGGCCGGTCAGGTCCAGGTGCACTCGCCGGAGGAGGGTGAGGCGGTCCGCAGGGGGCTTTGGTTGGACGCCGCGGGACACGGACAGGAAGCGATCGATCGGGTTGTCTTTCCCGAGGTCTCCCCCGGGTACGGCCGGTCGCTGAACAGGCTGGAGCGACCACCACGACAAGCCCTTGGCAGCGGTAACCTCCGCCGCGCAGCACAATTGCTGCCCGAGGCAGAACATCAACGCCAACAGCACCCCGAGTTGGGGTCGAGGCCCTGCGCCTGAGACTCGATCTGGACCGGAAGAATTGATGCCCATCAGCTTAATCGTGGTTGTGGGTTTACGCCAATGACCAACCTGCGGAGGCCTCTTCTGGCGTCGCTACCGGGTGGCAGTGGACGTCGTGGGTTTCGCTGAAAACGGGTTCGTAAAACGGGTTGAGCCTTAGGGCGTGGGAGATGGCTGTCGCGTGAGTAGAGTGTAGGCGACCCACGAAACGGCTGCGACGGCGGGAAGCAAGGTGAGCAAAATGGAAAATAGAAGTCCGAGACCCAATGAGAGTACGGCCAAGCGGGGCTGACGGATGCGCCACAGTCGAAGCCAAATCAGTTCGGCAAGCCAGCCGCCGGAGTAGAAGACGTTGGCAATGACGGCGTACACGAGGACGAAGCCGAAGAGCGGTGGATCGGGCCGCTGGAGGGGCTCATCCAAGAAGGCTCCGCCAACGCCCACAGCCAAAAAGCAGGCCGCGATGGAGACGACTCCAGCGATGCCCACGAGGAGGTTGTAAGGAACACGTCGTGTTTCCCACCAGCCGATGATTTGCCAGGTGTCCGTGAGCTCGGCCTCCCGTTGGAAGAGTGCCGTCCGGCGCAGGAGGTTCCAGGGTGTCATCTTGGAAGGATTGAAGTGATCCGTGCGCGGGTGACCCTGAGCGGATGGATCGCTGGGATGAAAGGTTGAGATTGGGGCGGAATCAGGGGGCCGTGGTCACGGTCAGCAAATAAACGGAGGCCGCTCCGGCCTTCTCGGTCACGCCACTCACAGCAAGCAAGTAGCGTCCTGCCGAAGGGACTTTGAATTCGAGAAGCGAATCCCGCCCTACGCCCTTGGCGTCGTCGTTGCTGGTCAGGAGTCGCCCTTTGGCGTCGTAAAGGGAAAGGGTGGCGTCGAGCGTGGCACCGAGTCGCTCGGCCACCACTTCGGCACGGAGAGTGTGACCCGCTTTCAGTTCGCAGCCGAACACGTCGACGTCAGTCAATGTCTCCAGCGCACCTCGCACCGTCTTTCCGTAAATTAAGGCCCCCGCTTCGCGAAACCCATTGTTCGGCTCTTGCTCGCCAATGAGTTGGCCCGCTGCCGCAACGAGCAGCGGGAAGGGTTTGGAGTCCCCGTCGGGCGAAACCACCACGACCGCGATGTTCGTGCCGCTCGGAGTGTTCGCTGGCAGCGATAGTTCGATTTCCAAGCGCTGGTCTCCGACGCGTTGGGCGTCGAAGCCGTCGATTTTTGGGGCCGCTCCACGGTCTTTGATTTCGGCGGTCAGGGCCGGAGTCAGGCCTGTCAGTCGGACGGCCGTGGCATTGGTCACGTTCAAGCCGCGCAAGGTCAGCTTCTGCCTGGAGCCCGTTTCCACTCCGAGCGGCAACACCATGGCGATGGCCGGAGGGGTCGGTTTTTTGGCTTCCGGTTTCGGACTCTCAGCCAGGCCGTGCACTGACAAAAGAGCCGCGGCACAGAGGCACACAAGAGTCTTCCCGGTGCTCCAGAGACGTGAATTGTCAGCGGTGTTCTCTGACTCAACCATAGAGTTCCTTGACGACGCTGCCTTCGTCGAGAATCAGGGTGGGCCGCCCTTCCGGTGTGATAATGGTCTTATCCGGATCGATGCCCAGAGCATCATAAACCGTCCAGCACACATCGGCAGGTCGCACGGGGCGATCGGTAACGAAGGCACCGTTCTTGTCGGTGGCACCGAGGACGTGGCCGCCTGGCACTCCGGCACCGGCGAAGAGCATGGAGGCAGCCTGTCCCCAATGATCGCGTCCTGCGTCTTTATTAATCTTGGGAGTGCGACCGAACTCACCCATCACCACGACGAGCGTTTCCTGCAGCGTCCCGCGCTGATGCAAGTCGTTGATCAGCGCACTCAAGCCCCGGTCGAAATCGGGCAGCTTCTTGTCGAGGCTCTCGAAAATCTTCGCATGATGGTCCCAGCCTCCGTAGTTCACGGTGACGAAGCGCACGCCGCTTTCCACCAGACGTCGGGCCAGCAGGCAGCTTTGTCCAAACTCGCTCCGACCGTAGGTGTCGCGCAGGGCCTCGGATTCCTTCTCGAGGGCGAAGGCGTTCTGGGCGTCGGGCGACAAGATCATGTCGGTGGCCTTCTGAGCGAACTCATCGTAGGTCGCCATCTGGTCATTGCCGCGGATGTGGGTCGAGAGGGTGTCCACGGCCTGAAGCAGGGTGCGACGTCGTTCCAACACTTTGGGTGTCAGTTGGGCCGGGCAGGCCAGATCCCGGACCTTCCAAGACTTGTCGTTGGGATTCCCTGCCTTGAAGGATTCGTAGCGGCCTCCCAGCCACGCGCTCTTTCCCAGCTCCCAGGTGAAACTGGGGTTCTTGGGGACAGCGACATAGGGAGGCACTTTTCCGACGAACCCTGTCTCGTGCGCCACGATGGCGCCCATCGCCGGGTGATCCCCGAACGGTGTGCCAAATTTCCCTGAGAGAACCCAGTTGGTCGCGGTCTCGTGGTGGTCGTTGTCATGCGCGCACGAGCGGACCAGGCAAACCTTGTCCATCGTCTGAGCCATCTTGGGCAGGAGGTTGCCCACCTTGAGGCCGGTGACGTTGGTGGGGATCTCGGTGTACTTGCCGCGGATTTCCTCAATGGCTCCCGGCTTCAGGTCGAAGGAATCGTGATGCGACAAGCCGCCTCCGAGGTAAACCAGCAGCACCGACTTTGCCCGGGGAGCCTTGCGAATCAACCCATTGGCCGAACCAGCCAGAGCGCTCTCCCAAGAAAGCATACTGGGCAGCGAGAGCCCCAGCGGAGCCAGTGCACCCAGGCGCAGAAAGCCACGTCGCGAGACTCCGTTGCATTGGATTGCAGGCCGGGAGGCGAGGGAGATGTCGATCATGGCGTGAATCGGTTCCGTTCAGTGGTTGAAGGCGAACTCCTTCGTGTTGAGCAGGGCCCAAAACAAATCGGGCAGCACTTCTTCCGGAGGGGTGCCGGTGAATTGCGCGAGCACCTGTTCCAACTCCACGGCATTGGGGCGGCGTCCGACGGTGATGAGGTACAGTTCTTCGACCCGTCGTTGCCAGTCGGTGGGGGTCTTGGCTGAAGCGATGAGTTCCTTCAGTCGACCTTCGGGGTGCTGAATTTTCCGGGTCATCTCCTCGCCGTTTTGGAGGTGCAGCAACTGTGGCAAAGTCACCTCGCCGCTGCGTTCGCAGGCGCAAGCCGTCACCCGTTCGCTGCGGCCGAAGAGTGTGAGAAAGTAGCTGCTGACGGTGGGTTCGGGTACTTGCACGGCACGCAATCCCAGCGGAAAGCCATCGAACCGATCGGGCACACCGGTGGCAGAGCTGATCGCATCGGCGATGACTTCCGCAGGCAGTCGGCGTGCGTAGTAGTGCGAGTAGAAACGGGTGTCGGTTTCGTTGCCGCGCACGGTGCGTGCGCTGAGTTGATACGTCCGCGAATTGAGGATGAGCCGCATCACGTGCTGCAGGTCGTAGCCGCTTCCGACAAACTCCCGACTGAGCAAGGCCCACAGTTCCGGATTGGAAGGCGGATTGCTGGCGCGGAGGTCGTCCACAGGCTCCACCAGACCGGTTCCCAGAAAGTGTTTCCAGAGACGGTTGATCATCGCTCCGGCGAAGTAGGTGTTGTTGGTTGCGGTCAGCCAACCGGCCAACTGGGCCCGCGGATCGGTGTCAGCGCTGAACTCCATCGGTTGACGGTCGAGAGGACGCGCCTCGACGTCGCGCTGGGTGCGGGGTTGCCAGGCGTGGGGGATTCGGTTGCGGCTTTCGGCCAGTTCGCGTTTTTTGGCAATGAACTCGCGTTTCCGATCGCGAAATTCGTTTTGGGCGGCTTCGAGTTGCTTCGCCCATTCGGGTCCGCTCGTGGGAGTGGCCGTTCCGCCGTCATAGCCCAATGCCAGCAGCTTGGCCTCCGCGTCCTTCAGTTTGGTCTGTGCCTCCTCCAAACGCTGGCTGCGTTCGCGTGCGTCGCGACTCATGGGCAGCAAGGTGGTGGCGCCGTCGGCGGGCCCCTTCCGATCGAGTGTCACGCGATCGAAGAAGGCGGCAAAACGGTAGAAATCATCCTGGGTGTATCTCTCCAACGGATGGTTGTGGCATCGGGCACAACCGATGCGCGTGCCCATGAAGGCCTGCGCAACGGCATCCGGCGCTTCGCTCTCCGTGGAACGCTTCTCACCGACCAGATACACGTAGTAACCGATTTCCGGGTGTTGGACGGAATCGCCGCTCGCTGTCAGGACGTCGCGCACCAGAGCATCCCACGGGCGATGAGCGGCCACCTGATCCCGCAGCCATCCGTGGAAGGCGCGGACATTCTTTGCACCGCGGACGTCATGATCGCGTTCCTTCCGGTTCTGGAACAAATCGGCAAGTTGGAGTGTCCAGTAATCGGCGAACTCGGGCCGCTGGAACAGGGAGTCGGTCAGAGCAGCCCGCTTTCCAGGGGAACGGTCGCCTTGGAATGCCCGAACTTCCTCCGGTGTGGGCAGTGTTCCGAGAGTGTCGAGCATGGCCCGACGCAAGAAGGTCGCGTCATCGCATCGGGGCGATGGGGGCAGGTTCAACGACTGCAACTTGGCGAAGACGGGAACATCCACCGGGTTCTGACCGCGGGTGAATTTCCATCCCTCGACCACGTTGGTGAACGGAATGGTCACCCGCACGATTTCAACGAGTCCCTGAAAATGGATCCGGATGGCGGTCTCACCGGGACGGACTGCCTGGATCCGGCCTTCCGGAGTGACGGTGGCGATGTTCTGGTCGTTGGAAAAAAACTGGGAAAGCCAGGTGACGTCTCGGACGTGTCCGTCAGGCCAGTGGGCCCGTGTCAGTAGTTGCTGCGTCTCACCGGGTGCCAGAATCCGGCTCAGCACCGCCCGCTCTGCGGACAGCGGGTTCGATTGCGTGGGTGTGGATGGTTCGGGAACTCCGGCGAGGATCTCCAATTGGCTGGCGTCGGTTTCCTCCTGTGCTGGCTTGGGGCCCGGTGCTCGGGCAGCGATCCACTCCGCCAAGGTGCGGTGATAGCGGGAGCCTTCGGAAAAACGTGCTTTGCCTTCATGTGGAACGCGTCCCAGCGGTTTGGCGATGAGCAGAGATTCTTCAGGGAAGGCGGGGTTGATTCGGCGCCCACTGACATCATTCGCAACCCAGCTGTAGTCGAGTTCCGGCGCGTAACCCCGCAATGACAGCTTGAAGCCATTTTGACCGGCCAGCTTGCCATGGCAGGCGCCCATGTTGCATCCCAAGCGGGTGAGCAGCGGTTCCATTTCTTGCCGGAACGACGGTGGGATCCGGTGAGCGGCCTCTTGCACCACCACGGCGATAGGGTGGGTCTGTCCGCCGAAACGGACCAGGACTTGGGCCGCGCCATCACCCACGGCATGAACCAGGCCGTTGGAAGTGACTGTCAGTATTCGCTCATCCGTGCTGCTGAAGAGTGCCTCTTGCGTGACGTCTTGAAAGCGGTTGGTGAGCCCTGAGCGGGAACCCACGGGTGCCGAGACCAGAATTCCGTGGGCGTCATCGGCGCCCCGCAAAGCCATCCGAGTGGGTTGAACCCACAACCGAGCGCCAACGGTGTCGTCCGCCAGAGCCAACCCCGCCAAGGACAATACGGCCAAGACAGCCATCCGAGCGCATGAGCGCCAGAATGCCTGCAGGGCTGGGCGGAGGGTGGACATCGGAACCAGCATGTTCCGCCATGAATCCCATCTCCAACTTGTTTTTCGCTGGAGTCGGCTTTCGGTTTTTTTTGGAAATCGGCTGTGCTAGGAAAAGGGGCTGGATGCACCGGATGAAATCCACCTCGCCAGTCGGTTGGCTGGTCAGGCGAAGACCGCAGAGAGTCGCCATCACGACCGCGGCCCGCTTCAGCCATCGGTGATCAGCGGTGAACCACGCGTGAGCGCCCGTCAACGCGTGGGATGCGTCGATGACCGGTCTCCCAGAATGCGCTGTTTGAGGTTCTGTCGATGGGTTCTCGAGCGGTGGATCATCCAGAGGCTGATGAGTGTCCAGATGAACCATCCGAATCGGGCCGCGCCCTGGATCGGACGCACAGCCATCGTCTCGGAATCGGCGAGTGACAACAGGGCCAACGGGGCCGACGCGGGCAACGAGAGCGGCGAGACGCCCGCGATCCAAATCCCCACGTGCAAGTAGTCGTTGTCGATGCTGCCGATGATCGCTCCGGCCATGAGCGGCAGCACGCCGATGAAGAGCAGGCCCATGCCGACGGCCCGGCCACCTTGGGCATCCAACAGCGCCTGCAGCGATCCGGTCACCGCAAAAAGGATCAGGCAGTGGATGATCAGGATGTGAAGACCTGCGTGATGGCCCGGAAACCAGCGCGATTCGAGCAGCGCATGGGTGAAGAGGTACCAGCCGGTGCCGCCGCAGAGTGAAATGATCCCGGTGCTGAGGGTGGCCGAATCGGTGTCACCGAAGGCGGGCAGACGATCCTCTCCGTTCTTGAAGGCGCGCCGCCAACCCCGGATTTGCCGCTCCCGGTCCGGCGTGATGATCCCAGCCAGCACACAGGCCAAGCCGGTGGTGAAGAGGCCGTACACCGCGATCATGGCCAGCGCCTCCGTGTTGTCGGGCTTCCAGTCGATGGCTTGACTCGTGAACCAACGGAAGTTCCGGGACGGGAACAAATCTCCGGGATCAATGAGCGGCAGCGCATGCCCGAGCAGCACCACTTGCACCGCAATAAAGGTGCCCACCGCCCAGAATTGGCTCAGCAAATGGGCCTCTTCCTGCCGCCACTTGCGGCACAGCATCACCACGAACAGTCCGATCAGCCCGACTTGGGAAACCGTGGTGAAGACCACCTCGGGCAGCCCGAGATTGAAGAACCGGTGGGTTGGAAAGTATTGCTGACCGACGCGCAGCGCTGCACCGGCCTTCTCGGGAAGGAGACCCGGCAGGCTCTCGTAGGCGACCGGTGTGACGGTGAGGTATTTGAAGAAAACGAGACCGAATTTGGCCAATTGGGGGATGACGGTGTAGAGCGAGAAAACCATTCCGATGGAAATGAGGAAGGCCCATCGGCGGTTCCGGACGACGGTGCCAGTCAGGAGTCCGGTGGCGTGGTAAGTGACCGCGGTGGTGAAAAGGATCCAGTACAGCGGAGCCCAAGCCGAAGCAGGAACATGCCCTCGAGCCATGGCCCAGGCCGTGAACGGGAGGCTCAAGGCGGCCAAGAAGTATTCGCGCAAGGGCAGGCCGAAGAGGTATCCCAACACCTTGGTCAGTGGGGCCATGGGGACGAGCCGTTGATAATCGACGCTACCTTCGTCCCGTTCGGTGATCATGCCGCCAGACACCTGGGCGGTACCCATGACAAACAGGATGAAGGCCTGTAGGACGAACAGCGGGATGATGGCCGAGCGGGCGGCGCTGATCGGATCGGACTCGGTGCGAATACCGATTGAGTAGGAGATGCCGACGATGAACGCCGACAGCACCAGCGTGATGCACAGGCCCAGAGCCAGATCACGCGATCGAAGCCGAGAGCGGGCATAGCGTCGCAGCACGGGGTTCTCCCAGAGCCGCCAGGCGGAGACCTCATTGTGGTTGGAGCCTGTCCTGTTGGCGTTCATGGCAGAAGAGGCGGGGTGGCAATGTCGACGAGGAGCTCCTCCAGCGAGGACCGTTTTTCCTCGAAGGTCCTCAGGCGTACCCGGCGCCGAATCAATGCCTCCAACAGCTCCGCCTGGGCTTCGTCGTCTCCGGTGAACTCGAAGGAGATTCGCGCGGATTCGACGCGTAGTTCACTGATCGTGGGCTGTTGGGCGAGCCAATCGGCGGCTTCGGACGGCGACGAGAGCAGGCCGAGGGTGAGCCGGCGGCGTGTGTTGCCGAGTTGGGAACGCACCTCATTCACGCTCCCGTGGGCCAACAGTCGGCCTCGGTTGAGGATGCACAGGGACGTGCACATCTCGCTCAACTCGCTGAGGATGTGGGAGCTGATCAGGATGGTTGCTCCGGTGGCGGCGAGGATTTGCAGGGCGGTGCGGAGGTCCCGTCGGGCCAGCGGATCGAGCCCGCTGGCCGGCTCGTCGAGAATGAGCACTCGGGGTTCATGCAAGAGGGTCTTGGCCAAGACCACCCGTTGGGTCTGACCTCTCGACAATTCGCGGCAACCGTTGTTCCGCAGGTTCGACAGCCCCACGGTTTCCAGGCATCGGTCGGCGCGTTGGCGTCGCTCGTGTGCATCGCGCAGCCCGTAGGCGGCGGCGTAGAAGTCGAGGAACTCCCACACCTTGAGATCACTGGGGACCGGAGCCAGATCGGGCATGTAGCCCATCAACCGGCGGGCTTGGCGGGGGTCTTCGGCGATGTCGACACCGTCGAAGAAGACATCGCCGTGGGTGGGTTCCATGAGCGTGGCCAGCACCCGGAAGGTGCTCGTCTTGCCGGCGCCATTGGGGCCCACGATGCCCAGGATCTCGCCCGGCGGTACCGCCAAAGTCAGGTCGTCGACGGCGATAAAATCCCCGTAATCGACCCGCAGGGAGCGTATGTCGACCGCGACGCGGCCTTCTCGCGCGAGGCCACCGGCTGGGCTGCCCAGCGGGTTGGGATTAGGGGCCGAACTCGAATTCATCCCAGTCAGAAGGCAGTTGAACGCCCAACTTGTTCATCTCTTTCGAGGCTTCCAGGAATCGTCGCTCGCGATCCGCCTCGTACTCGGCCAGTTGGTCCGGCCGCAGCACTGACTTAAGAGCATCGCGCGGATGAAGGTTGGCGGGCGCGATCTCACCGGTCGTCCCCTCGAGCCGGATGGACGCATCATAGTCGGGAGACGACTGGGCCATGATGCCGAACAGTCGATCCGTTTGCGTCGGGTCGAGCCGGACGATGTTGTTGATCCGTTGCACCTGCCTGTCGGCGTACTGCTGGACCCGCTGGGCCCTTTCCTCCAGACGCTCGGCTTTGAACGCCTTCAGTTGAGGTCCCTGGAGCAAGCCTTCCATCACCGGGTCCAGTCCTTCATCGGTGCGGTCATTGCGCATCGATTTCACCAGCTGCAAGTAGGTGGTGTCGTCGCTGGAAATGAGATCATTCCATTTTTTCCGATCCGCCCGGGATTTTTCGGAGAACCACTTCTGGAGGGTTTCCTGTTGGTTGGGGTTCAGGTCGTACTTGCGGGCCAGTTCTCCGATGAAGCTGTCGGCTTGCTGCTTGAAATTCTGTTCTGCGATGCGCTCGAAGAGGGGTGACAGGTCGCGGAGCAGGGGTTGGGCAGCGCGGAAGAGATCGTCGGAACTGACCGGGAGCCCCTCGCGCAGACGCTGGGCGATTTCACGGCCCCGGTCGTAGGCGGTTTGCGCGGGCGAGCGTGACGAACGGGGTCGGGTTTCCTCGAGGGCCGCGATGCGGATGCGAGCCTGCTGCAACTCGGATTCCAGCTGCTGGATTTGTGCCTCGGGAGAGCCGGCCATACCGGGTTTGCTCTGTTGGAACAAACCGACAGCTATCCCACCCACGGCCAGCCCGATCACCAACGGTAATACCGAGCGGAGACTTTGCGTTGGGATCATTTTGGCAGAGGTGGGTTGGGGCGAATCCAGCGTCAGGGTGTCTTATTCCCGGCTGCGGACTTCAGTGGCCGTGGGAAAGTCGGTCGGGATGGGCAGGGTGACCCGGCCGGTGGCCGCCCACTCGGTGCCACGCAGGAGGGTGGTGATGAAACCCACGCACTTTTGCGAGGTGAGGTCCGGGCCGTTGTTGTGGCCCAGGGCCGTGTGGAACACCCGACCTTGGCCGAAGGTGATGGTGAAGAGCAGGGGCTCGTGTTTGCCGGTGCCGCGGGTCTTGGGGTCCGAAAAGGCTGTAGCCAAGACGGTGAGATTCTTGGCCGGTCCGCGCAGGCGGTCATAGAGTTCGTCTTTCGCGTGCATCCATTCCAGCGGGAGTCCCTCCATGATGGGGTGCTTCGGCTCGCGGGTGGTCATTTGGAAGGCATGCTGGCTGCCATGGCTGCCGCCCGGGCCCGGCGAGGTGTCGCGCACGATCTTGCCTTCCCAATAAAGCCACGGTCCGGACTGTTCGTTGCGCCCTTCCCAACCGCCGACGCCGATCATCTCGTTGTACTCGGGCCATTGGGAGAAGGCGTTGTTGGCGGCATGGACCGAAACAAACCCGCCGCCCTTGCGGACGAAGTCGACGAACGCGCTGCGCAGGGCCTCGGGCCAGAGTTCTCCGTTGTAGTTGGAGAGCACCACCGCCACGCCGTCGAGCTGGGGCTTCACGGCGGCCAGGTCACCGCCCTTGCCGGGCAGCGTCATGACCTCCACCGCGAAGCGTCCGGAAGCCTCAAGGACCTTCTTCAGGTGCGGCGAGGAAGAGCGCCAGTCGTGGTTGTTCTGGCCGTCGATGAGGAGGACGCGAAGGCGGCCGGAATCCGCGGCGAACACGGACATCGTCAGCCACACGGCGAGCAGCAGGACACGGTGGATCATCACCGGACGTTGCCGATGCGAAACGACCCTGACCAGCGAGAAAGGGCTGGGCCCGGCGTGCGACTCTGGAACGGGTGGATGCGTGGCTACGTCGGGGGTCTGAGCGTGTGGGTGCGGGATTTTTTCGGTGCGTTTTTCGATGGATGAGGAATCGTGAGGCTTTCCCGGATTCCTGATTCCCATGAGCTTTTCCTTCCCGTTTTCTCTCCCCCGCCAAGGAATCGCTGGCCTGATGCGGCGTGCCTGTCGAACGGCTCTGTTGATGGCCTCTTGCGTCCCGATGTTCGTGGTTCAGGCCCATGACTGGCCTGAGTTCCGCGGCCCGACCGGGCAGGGAATTTCTCCGGCCAAACACGTTCCCATCCACTGGAGCGGGAGCAGCAATGTGGTTTGGAAGACCCCGTTGGCGATGGCCGGGTGGTCGTCTCCGGTGTTGGTGAAGCAACGCCTGTACCTGACGGGTTCGCGCGCTAAGCCTGGGTCCAGTGGTTTGGAGTTGGCGGTGCTGTGCCTCGATGCGCGGTCTGGTGCCATCCTCTGGAGCACCAACGTCTTCACCCCGGACAATGGGGCGAATATCCATCGCAAGAACGGCTATGCCAGTCCGACGCCGGTGGTGAGCGACGGCCGGATCTATGCCCATTTTGGACATTTGGGAACGGCCTGTCTGGACTTGAAGGGGCGGGTGATGTGGCGGCAGACCTCGGTTCAATATCCCCCAGTCCACGGCAACGGCGGATCCCCTGTTTTGGCGGGAGATCATTTGATCTTCAGCTGCGATGGGGCCTCGGAGCCATTCGTGATCGCGCTGGATCGAAAGACCGGTCAGGTCCGCTGGAAGACCCGGCGGCCGAATGATGCGTTGACCAAGAAGTTTTCGTTCAGCACGCCCTTGCTCATCACCCATGCTGGTCGTCAGGAACTCATCAGTCCGGGCGCTGGTGGCATCTACGCCTACGATCCGCTCAGCGGTCGACCGCTCTGGCAGGTGGGGACGGGCACTGGCTTCTCGGTGGTGCCTCGACCGGTCTTCGCGCATGGACTGATCTACGTGAATATCGACTACGATTTTCCGAAGCTCTATGCGATCCGACCCGGTGGCGACGGGGATGTCACTGCGACCCACTTGGCTTGGCAAATCGGTCGCGGTGCCCCCAGCACTCCGTCGGCTCTGGTCGTGGGTGACGAGCTTTACTTCGTCTCGGATGCCGGCATCGCGACGTGTGCCGATGCGCGGAGCGGCAAGGTGCATTGGAACGAACGTCTCGGTGGGGGATTCTCGGCTTCACCGGTGTTCGCCGATGGCCGGATTTATTTTCAGAACGAGGAAGGCGTCGGGTTCGTGGTCCAGGCGGGCAAGACCTATCAGCTTCTGGCCCGCAACGAATTGGGTGAGCGCACGCTGGCCAGCAGCGCCGTCGATGATGGAGCCCTTTATTTGCGCGGAGCCGAGCATCTCTACCGCATCGGCAAGAAGTGAGGCGCGGACAGCCGTCAGAGTCTCTTCGGGAAAGTAGTCGGGTGAAGGGCCGATCCTCGTCGCTTCACGGTTGGGATCCGACCGCTGCCTTGCTCCAGACCCCCGGTGCGTGGTTCCGTTCGGATTCCGGTGAGGTGCGGAGTGTTCGTGAAGTCACCGGGCTGCCATGCCTGTCCCCTTTGAAGCTCCTACGGCCCGTCTGACCTGTTCGCGTTGTCGCCGTCCGGCCTCTGCGTGCTGGTGTGCCGAGTTGACGCCGGTCGAGACGGCGACCCGCGTGGTGTTCCTGCAGCATCCGCGCGAATCCCGGGTGGCCATCGGCACGGCCCGCATCGCGCACTTGGGTTTGTCGCGCAGCGAACTTCATGAGGGGATTGAATTTGCCGGTCACCCACGCATTGAGGAATTGCTGGCCCGGCCCGGGACGGCCTTGCTGTTTCCCGGTCCTGGGGCCGTGGCGCCGGATGCGCTCGAGCGCCCGCCCGAGACGTTGATCATCATCGACGGCACGTGGCCCCAGGCGCGCAAGATGGTGGCGCTGAATCCGGCCCTGCGGGCCTTGCCGCGCATCGGGTTCATGCCGCGCAAGCCGGGAAACTACCGCATCCGCCGAGAACCCGACTTGCAGTGTGTCGCCAC
>JARXAF010000148.1 GCA_029865985.1 Verrucomicrobiota bacterium | reverse complement strand
AGACTGACACGGATGCCGTGACTCAACTCGGCATATTCGAAGCCCAGGTCCCGGATCTCGCGCAGCATGTCGCCTCCGTCTTGGTGGCGGCTCGAGTTCCAGCAGGTGGATAGGGAATACATGATGTAAGGTCCTTCGGCTTTAAAATCAGGTCTCCAGACTCCTGTCCGGAAACAAAAAGGCCGAATGCGTTCCCGAAGGAAAGCATCCGGCCCTGTTGAAAGCAAACCGCCTTGCAGCGGTCGTGCCACGCTATCGACCGTTATTGGTCGGCATAACGGGCGGACAGCATCGCGGAGAACTTGGAAACCTTCATCTTACGACGCTTGGTTTCACTGGGCTTCTCGTAATGGCGCTTCATGCGCACGTCACGGAGAGTGTTCTCGCGGTCCACCTTCTTCTTCAGGCGGCGCAGCGCGCGATCCACGGGCTCGCCCTTCTTCAGTTTGACTTCGCTCACTTCAAAATTCAGCTCCTTCCTGGACCTGGCGAAAACTCTTTCCAGAGTGATACGCGTTCAGGCTCACGTCTTGGGCACCTCGGCACTCAAGACACCAGTCGGGGTAAAAACCTGCCGACCGGAGCCGTGAACGAAGCCCGTTTTCAGAGAGATTCGCAACGGGTTTTTGCGGTTTTTTTTCAGGTCTTCAGGTCTCGAACGCTTCTTGCACAACCAGCCCCAGAAGCCCGAACGAACTCTCAAACCTCAACTCAGCAGCGAGTTCAGGCTGGCCCACACGTCATCGATCGACAAGTCGGCCAGCCCGCCAGGATGGGAGCGAGTCTGGATCCGTTGACCCGGTTGGGCCATGGGCCGCCAAATCGACTCGTTGGAAGGGCCCCACAGCGCCAGACATGGAATGCCCACGGCCGCTGCGAGGTGGGTGATCCCAGAATCATGCCCGAGGAATCCCCGGCAACGGGACAGGTGTTCAGCCACTGATTCCAACGACTGACCCCGCAACACCCTGCGTCGCGCCGGCGGAATCAACCGCTCCAGACGGTCGAGGGCGTCGGTCTCGGCCTCGCCGCCCGTGAGCATCCAATTCCAATCCGTCTCGGCCACACAGCGACCGACGAGTTCCATCCAGCGCTCCAGAGGCCAGTTCTTGCTGACGCTCCCGCTGCCCGGATGCAGGGCAATCCACCGTTCAGGACCGCCTCCCATCCCGGGCCAGCGGAGGCGCGGCACCGGATCGGCATCGAAAATGGCGAGCCGTTCCAAAGGTTCGAGCAATTGGACCGAAGCCGGAACTCCGGAGGTTTCCGCCGGCCGGTGTGGGCCCTGGATGATTTGCGCCCGAGTCACCCGGGCCAGGTTTTCGCGGAAAATCCCATCGGGATCGTACAAGTAGCTGAAAATCACGTCGCAGCGGGAAAACCGCTCCGACTCCTGAGGATCGAGCACCCCCTTGCGAGCGAAGAATCCGGCCAAGGGACGCGATTCGATGGCATGCGCCTCATGGGCCAACCCGGCCCGAACGGCCAGTGTTGCCACCTGCGGGTAGGCCAGCACCTCCAATCGAGTCTGAGGGAACTGGCTCCGCAACGCCGCCAACACGGGCAGCGTGACAATGAAGTCGCCCACGGCCCCGCCCCGAATCACCAGGATGCGCCCACGCTGGGAAGTGAAGGCTGAAGCCGATGCATCAACAGTCATGTCCCACCGGCCCTACCGGAGTGCCTCTGGCGAGGCAAGCCAACACGAGCCCAACACGAGCCCAACACCACCCCAATTCCAGTCCAACGCCCCCCCTCGCCGACAGGGCCTCACACGGTGCGACCAGGTTCTCCATGGCCCGTCCACAAGCCGGGCCGATGACAGAAATTGAACGCACCCGACTTCTTCACGGTCACCCAACGATGGAAGACAGCAATGGCTGCCGGGAATCGCCACTGATAGGGTCCACCGCAGTGCTGGGTTCCCTCTTTGTCCAAACCGTTTTCTGGCGCGCGATAGCCTACCTTTCCTGGGCTCTGGTGTCGCTCCTGACGATCCGGATGTTCGATTCGGTGGAGCTGTTCGGGCTGATCAGCGCTGCTTTATTGGTTTTGGGAAGCCTGCCCGCCCTCGACGGCGGATTCCGCAACACGCTCAACCGGAGGATCCTCGGACGCGCCCGCGATGAGGAAACCTTCCGCATGCTGCAGTTTGGCCAGCGCCTCTATTCGTGGTTCTGCGCTGCCGTGGCCGTGCTGGGCACGGTCATCCTCTGCGCCTACTCGCTCACTCCCAATGCCCGATCGCTCCACCTCCCCTGGGCCTTCTATCCCCTGCTGGGCGCAGTGAGCGGAGTCGTGGCCCTGGGTTCGGCCTTCCTGCAACTGCTCACCGGCCTGGGCCAACAACGGCGGATGTTCATGCTCCAGCTCTGCATGGCATGGGCATCCATTGGCATCTTGTGGATCGGCTTTCGGGCGGGCCTCGGGATTTGGTCCTTCGTGCTCTCCCAAAGCCTGCCGAGCCTCGCGGCCATGGCCCTGGCCGCACCGGTGATTCGAGCCGAGGCCCCGGGACTCCGCCTGCTGGACTTCGCGTGGAGCCGGGAAGATTCAGACCGTCTCAAGGAACTTTGGCCCGAGTCCTCAGGCTTGATGCGCTTCCAATTCTGGACCCTGCTGGTCTACACCTTCGACGCCATGCTGGTGGCCTGGCTGTGTCAGGGAAAGCTCGTCGGCCAGTACCTGCTGGTGGCCAACCTGTTCAGCAAACTGCGCTTGTTGCTGCAGTCGGCCGATGATGCGGTCTGGCCCATCCTGGCAGCCAAGACCGACAAGGCTGAGACCATCGCCGAGGGGGTCCTGCGCTTCAATGGATGGCTCTGGGGCGGGGCCATGGCCGTTTCGGCACTGTGCATCCCGGCCTTCATCACCGACTACAAGGCCCAGGATTTCTCCGGTGGGGCCGTGCTGACGTCGCTCTTCGCCTTGCGCTACCTGATCATGGGCATCGCCTCGCAGCCCGGCTATTGGATGTTCAGCCACGGCCACATGGACTTGCTGGCGCGATTGATGCGCCGCGAACTGGCCTGCTGCCTGGCCTTCAGCGTTCCCCTGGGCTGGTGGTTGGGACCGATGGGCATCGTCATCGCCTTCATCGCAGGCTCGTCCGGCAGCACCTTGTTGCCGCTCCACCTCGAGTTCGCCCGGGCCAGCGGCCGATCCCCCTGGGCGATGCTGCGCGCCTCGTGGTCCCGCGCGGCGCTGTCGGCCGGATTGGCCACGGGCTTGTCCGTCTGGGGATTGCGCCATTGGGGCGGCGATTGGCGACTGACAGTGATCATCGCCGGGCTGTGTCTGGCAACCACCCTCGGGGTTGCTCTCGGCGCAGCACTGCTGCGGGCGCGGCGTGCTGGCGTGACCGGACGAGCCCAATGGGGTCGATTCCTCTGACCCGTTTCGGTGTGTTGAACACTCCCTCCCTTGACTCGCGGGGCCTTCTGGTCGAGGACTGAGGCCGTGCCCGGCGGCACACCCCCAGCATGAGCACACTGACCCGTTTCTCCGTCGCCCCGCTGCATACCCTGACCCAACGCCTGGCCGCAGTGGCCATGGGGCGGCAGGCCCCGGACCTGGTGATCACCGGGGCTCGAGTGCTTTCGACTTACACCGAGCGCATCCATGACCAGCGGGAGATTTGGATCAGCGCCGGCCGCATCGCCGCGGTGAAGCCTGCGGGCTCGTGCGCCAAAAACTCCGGGGCCCGGTTCTTCGATGCGGGCGGCGGGATCTTGGCCCCGGGGCTGGTCGATCCCCATATCCATATCGAATCGTCGATGATGACGGCCTGCGCCTATGCCGAGGCGGCCCTGCTCAGCGGCGTCACCTCCATTTTCTGCGACAGCCATGAGATCGGGAACGTCTGCGACTCCGAGGGCATCGAGTGGATGCTCGAAGACGCCCGGCGGGCGCCGCTGAACATCTTCCTCACCGTCCCGAGCACCGTGCCCGCCACCGGTCCGCAGTTCGAAACCGCCGGAGGCGACCTGACCGCTGAGAAAATCGGCGCGCTCTTCGACCGTTGGCCCGAGGCCGCGGCGCTGGGCGAGAAGATGGACTTCGTGCACGTGGCCATGGGTGACCCGCGCAGCCACGCCATCCTCGCGGCGGCCTTGAAGCGCGGCAAACCGGTCTGCGGGCACATCTACGGACGGGAATTCGTGAGCGCCTGCGCCGCCAGCGGCATCACCGACACCCACGAGTCCATCGATCCGGACATCGCCTCCGACTTCCTGGAGGCCGGCGTGTGGATCTTTTTGCGGGGTGGCAATCCAGCCACGCCCTGGCACTCCCTGCCTCTGGCCATTCAGGCCGTCACCCGGGCCGGAGCCAGCCCCAAGCGGGTGTGCGTGTGCACCGACGACCGCGATGCCGACGACCTCTTTCTCTTCGGACTCGACTGGGTGGTGCGCGAGGCCGTGAAAGCCGGTATTGCTCCGGTGACTGCCTGGAGCATGGGGTCGCTGCACCCGGCCACCCGCTACGGAATGGACGGCGATTTCGGCGGACTGGCCCCGGGCCGTCGCGCCGACGTGGTGCTCCTCAATGACGACCTGAAACCGCAAAGCACCTGGTACGGTGGCGAACTCGTGGTCGAATCCGGCAAGGTCACCCCGGCCTTGGATGCGGCCTTGTCCAACCGTTACCGCTACCCGGCCGCCGCTTACAAGACCGTCCACATTGCCGACGGAGTCCGCCTGATTCCCGATCTGCCACAGGCCCCCTGCACCGCCCACGTTCTACGGGTGGCCTTGCCGGGCATCCTGACCTTCCACGAGCAAGTCGCCTTCACACCCGCCGCCGACTGGTCCGCCACGCTCGCGGCCCATCCGGAGTGGTGTTTCCTCACGGTGGTGGAACGGCACGGGAAGAATGGCGGAGTCGGTTACGGCCTGTTGCAGGATTTTGGACTGACGGGCGGTGCCGTCGCCAGTTCGGTCGGTCACGACGCCCACAACCTCATCGTCGCCGGCAAGAACGAGGCCGACATGCGCCTGGCCGTGGACACGCTCCGGAAGTGCCAGGGTGGCGTTTGTGTGGTGCGCGACGGCCGGGTGTTGGCCTTGGTGGAAATGCCCATCGCCGGATTGCTCTCCGACAAGCGCGCGGGCGACGTGGCCCAAGAGACATCGGCCCTGAAGAAGGTCTGGGAGGAAGCCGGATGCCTCCTGCCCTACATGGGATTCAACCTCCTACCCCTGTCGGTGATCCCGGAGATCCGCCTGACCGATCGCGGTCTTGTGACAGTGCCAGGAATGCAGATCGTGCCGCTGTTCGGGGGAGCCCCGGAGTCCGGTGCCCCCTGTTGATTTTAGGCGCTCATCGACAAGCTGGCTCAATCGGCCCGGCCGGCTGCCGATGAGCCCTGAACCGTACCACCGGGACCGTACCGTCTCACGGGTGGACGGAGTCTACGGCACTTCGGAATAGTTGATGTAGCCGATGAACATTTCGTCGTCGGTCTGCTCACCGAATCGCACCCGCGACTTGGCGTCCGGGTTGAAGGGGTTCCAACGGGAATTGTCGAATCCACCGGAAATCCGAATACGGCTCCCCGCCGGAAGACGGACCGGCTGCGACAACCGATACAAGGCCTGCCAGTTGAAGTCGTACTTGGGGACATTGAGCAAAATCTGCGACGATCCATCGGGCAGGAACGCCTCAAAGCGCATGGAGTCTCCACGGAAGTGCATGTGGGGGCTCAATTCATGCACATCGACCGCCTTATCAAAGAAACGCTCCGCCACCATGCGGTGATTGCGTGCGCCCGCTGGGATGTCGATGGCCGTCGAATTGGCCGCCCCGGTCTTCAGTTCCATCGCCGGCGGAGTCGGACTCAAATAGAGCCCCATCTCGGTGGCATCGGTGGTGGCCTTTCCGTTGGGCGTGTAGTGCATCTGGAAAACAAAC
>JARXAF010000128.1 GCA_029865985.1 Verrucomicrobiota bacterium | reverse complement strand
TCATCAAAAACGGGCCGTCAGGGCGACACGGGCCTGGATCGGTTCGATCGGATGGAAATGGAAGTCGGACACTCCCCCGGCGGGTTCGCCTGGTAGCCGGGAGGGGTAGTAGTAGGTGATGTCGTCCGCCCTCGTATTCAGGGCATTGAAGAGGTCGGCCGTGAGTTTCCAGCGCGGGTTGAACGCATAGCCGACCTGGAGGTTCAGGACCGCGGTGCCGTTGGACCATTGCGCGCCGTCTTCGGTGAGCGGACGGGGACCAAAGTATCGTCCGCGCACGCCGGCGAAGAACCCACCGAGCCCCGGCGCGTCGTGGAGAGTGAACCCGGTGCTGACCACCGATTCGATCGCCCCGGGAATGGCGTTGCCATCGGCAGACGGATCCGAGTAGCGGGCCTGGGACCCGCCATAGGTCACGTCCAGCTTCAGCCAATCCGTGGCCGCGTAATCGTTCGACAGTTCGATGCCGTAGCGCCTGCTCGGCCGCGTCGCCTCGGTGTTGCCAGCGTCACCCACGAACACGAGCTCTTGTTCGCTATCGAGCCACCAGAAGGTCAGGGTGCTCTGGAGCCGGTCGATCGCCAGCGTGCGGAGCCCGGTCTCGGCACCGTAGGTCCGGACAAGAGGGGTGGCCGGGGCGTTCGGATCGCTGACACCGCGGGCATCGTTGCTGTGGAACCCCATGCCGGCGCTGATATTCCACTCGGTGCGCTCCCATGGCCCGAGGATGAGGCTGCCCTTGGGACTGAGGATCGTCTCCTGGACCCAATCGTCGGAAGACGCGCCCTGCGGGCGATTGCCGAAGCGGTGGTGGTCGAGCCGGATGCCCGACTCGGTCCGGATCCCATCGGTCCAACGCGTCTGGTTCTGGAGGTAGGGAGCCACGCTGACCTGGCCGACTTCATCGGAGCGGAGCGTCTCCAGCAGCATCCGCCGTTGAGTGTGATTCAGATCCACCTCCGCAGCATCTCCGCGGATGTGGAGGCCCGTGGTGGTCATGCTGGGTGACTGGAACAGGTCATGCTCCCAGGTCTGATGGGCCATCAGTCCGCCGTAGCCCCGCTGGTCCTTCTGTTGGAATTGGTCGCCGCGGACAGGATCGTCGAGGAAGTAGGTGAAGTTGGAGAACAGGTCGAGGTCGTAATAGACGCCGTACACCGACACTTGGCTGTGGCTCTGCCCGGTGTCCCGGTGCCAGTCGCCCGACAGACTGAAGCGCTTGGATTCACCGCCGTCGGTGGCGTCGAGAGTGCCGAACCGATCCAAGAGTCCCGAATCGAGCGCCCGGCGTGGGATCTGGTCGGTGGAATTCCATCGACCGAAGTAGCCCATTGAAACCACATCCCAGCCGATCCCGTCCTGCTCCCGGCTGTAGTGCAGCAGGGCGTTGGCCTTGTTGAAGTCTGCGGCGCGTTGCCAGGGGCCATCCTCGCGCTGGAATTCGAAAGCGTTGAGCAGGGTGCCATCCCCGACCTTGGGTGAGGAGGCCCATAGGCCGCGGGCGTAGCCGTAGATGCCTGCCTCGGTCTGGAGCAGACTCCGATTCAGCGCCTTCGACGTTTGTAGATGGGCCGAGCCGACGGATGCGAAGTCGCCCACATCGGCGTAATAGGGGCCCTTCCGGAAATGGATCTGTTCCACGAGTTCCGGGATCAGGAAATTCACATCGGTGTAGCCTTGTCCATGGGCGTGGGTCGGCAAGTTGATGGGAACCCCGTCCACGAAGGTCGCGAAGTCGGTGCCGTGGTCGAGGTTGAAGCCACGGAGGAAGTACTGGTTGGCCTTTCCGTTCCCGCTGTGTTGGGTGGCGATCAGTCCGGGAACGGTCTCCAACAATTCCCCGGGTCGGAGCAGGGGGCGGTATTCGATCGCATCTCTGCCGACGAAGCCCTCGCTCGAGGCCCGGGCGGTCTCCAGCAGAGAATCCCCCTGGCCAGTGACCACGGTCTTGGGCAGAGAGGAGGGGTCGTGGGCCACCAATGCGGATGCGGGTAGCAGTGCACACCAAGCTGCGTGAAGACGGGCGGTGGCCGTGAAGCGGACCGGATTCGACGGGTGGATCGGATTCATGACTGGCCACTATTCCGGACCCGTGCGGAACCACATCACTGCTGGATTCCCGATCGACAATGGCCCCCGGGAATCAGCTACGGACCGAGTCCGCCATCGCTGGTCCGAGTGGCTGTTGGTTCAGATACGAATTCGGTGATCGAGTGGCAAGAGGAATGTTCCTTCTCAGGTTTGGAGATTCGGAGGGCCTGGGGACTCCATGGTTCGATCCACTTGCAATCTTTGGCCGCGGGCAGTCGGCAGGCGATGTCGGTGGCCGGGATGAACAGGACTGCCGTCTAAAACCGCGCATGGCGGAGGTCGTCGATCTTGGTGAATAGGCCCGAGTCTCCTGGCCCGAGTCCCCGATATCCGCCTCGCTGTCGCTTCACTCCGATAGGATCGCATCCCACCTGTAGCTGAACACCCAATCGATCAGCAGGTCGCGATCCGTTGCCGGGATCTTGGATCCGAGTGCGGGCATCGGCACGGTTCCCCACTTGCCGGCGCCGCCGTTCATCACCTGGACCATCAGGATGGCGCGGGCATCGGGAGCGTCCTTGTATCGGGCCGCCACGTCCCGGAAAGCCGGACCGACGGCCTTCATATCGGGATTATGGCAGGTCATGCAGGTATGCTTGCTCGCCAAGGCGATGCTCACCTTGTTGCTCGCCGAAAGGAATCGCGAGGCCATCAGCTGCCATTCACCGTTCACCTTGATCGGTATTCCAAAGATATTCACGGATCCCGATGGCACCTCCCGATCCTTCAACGTCCGCGGCAGGAACAAGGTCACCTCGCCCGAGTCTCCTCGCACCACGGCTTTGCCTGAACCATCGAATCTGGGTGCGGTGAAGGCCACGTTGGTGAGTTGGACGTATCGATTGGCCAGCGGTAGCGCATCCTTGAAGAAGGAGGCGCCGCGAGGTTCGGATGCCCCGAAAGCACGATTGGTGGCGTTCAAGGAAACCGACCCTTCCCGGGCCTTCAGGACACCAAACCCCAGCGGGCCCTCCCCGAGTTTGCCGGACAGCGTCAGTTCATTGCGCACGACCACCTTGGCCGCGTCCGTCTTCGCCACATGGATCGGGATTGCGGCTTCGCCTGGAGATTGGACATAGGCCAGAACCGATCCGTCTTCCAGGGTGGCGCGCGCGCTGACGATGCCGGTGATGTCGTGGGTCGAAGTCGTGTCGGTCACCTTGGACGAGGCGGGGTCGAGATTCTTGAGCACTGCAGCGATGGTTGCGGCCTGCAGGCCGCCAACCAAAAGAAGGCACAGTGGCAGAATCCTCAGGGCTCGTTTTGATGGGGCTGTGTCCAACGGTCGATTGTGTCGTTTCATCGGACCCACAGAGTAATCCGCTCTCGGCGTGTTCGGGCAAATGCATCGCCTGCGGCAAATTGCCCGTTGGGCCCGTGCCTGTGAGGGGACGGTGCAGATCGAAGAAGCCGATCCTCAAGTTACCGTGTTGGAGGGTATTTTCCCAGTTTACGCTGCAGAGTGCGACGGTCGATTCCGAGATGGCGCGCGGCCTGCGAGACGTTGCCGCCGCAATCCATCAGCACACGTTGGATGTGTTCCCATTCGACTCGGTCGAGCGAGGGGGTTTCCGGAGGAACCTCCTTCGGGTTGTCTTGGATCACCCGTTCGCCCCGCAGTGCGGCGAGGATGTGCTCCGGGTCTGCCGGTTTGGTCAGATAGTCGCGGGCACCCAAACGGATGGCCTCCATGGCCGTCGCGATGCTGCCGAAGCCTGTGAGCACCACGATGGGTTTTTCGGGATGCTCGGTGTGGAGATCGCTGACCAATTGCAGTCCATCCCCGTCGGGAAGGCGCAGGTCCACGATGGCGGCATCCGGCCCCGATGATGTCCACGCCCCCAGGGCGGCGGCCCGAGTCCCTGCCAAGATCACATGACAGCCCCTTGCGACGAGTGCCTTTCGAAGGCGCTCGGAAAAGGCTGAGTCGTCCTCAACCAGCATCAGGGTGGGATGATTGGTCATGGTTTGGAGGTCTGGGGGGTCGGGATGAACAGGATCGCATCGGTGCGACCAGGCGAGGCGGCAACCAGAGTGAACGTTCCCCCCAACCGATCCGCCAGGAGCCTGACCAAGAACAATCCAAGGCCCGTCCCCTGACCCGGAGGCTTGGTTGTGAAAAACGGTTCCCCCGCATGGATCCTCACTTCTTCGGGGATCGGGATGCCTCGATTCGAAATCCGGAAACGGATGCCATTTTCGGAAGGCTCAACCGCACACAAAACGTCCTCTTCCGGCCGACTGGCATCGATTCCGTTCTTCACCAACGCTGCCAAGGCTTGGATGAGCGCCTCCGGGGGGGCATGGACCTGGAGCCCCGCACTCGGGGTGTGCACCGATAGTCGGGCAGGGAACCGTTCCATCAGATTTCTCAGCACCCGGTCCACCGGGATGTCATGGGGCAAATCCCCGGACTGTGCCTGGAGTCGATCGAGTATCCCACGGCAGCGAGCGGCTTCTTCGCGGATCAAGTTGGCATCTTCCGCAAGGTCCGAATCGTTCGGGTATCGCCGAGCGGCCCTGGCCAATTCACCTGCGGCGATCGTGATGGTCCCCAGCGGAGTGCCAAGTTCATGGGCCGCTCCCGCGGCCAGGGTCGCCAGCCCGGCGAACCGTTCATTTCGAACAATGGCCTGTCGCGCCTCGTCGAGTTCGGTATTCCTCCGGATCAAAGCCTGTTGAAGCCGGCTAGCGAAGAAGACGATGGCGACCGCCGTGAGTATGAAGGCGGTGAACATTCCTTGCAGATGGGTCTTCAGAGGCAGACCGGGACCGACGCCACAGATGGCATCGGCGGGGCGCGGCAAAGGCCAGAATCCGAAGAAGACAGCCGCAAAACCGAGGCAGCATACACCCGCCACCAACGCGGTCCATACGAGTGGCAGAGCGACAGCCGCGAGTGCGAGGTGGGCAAGATAGAATGTGCTGAATGGATTGTGAGGGCCTCCGGTGTAGTGGAGGATCGTGGTCAGTTGGACGGCGTCCAACACCATGCAGAATGCGATCAGCGAAGGAGCCTCTCCGCGACCGATTGGAATCTGATGGAGGGCCAGATTCGTCAGGACTGTGAATCCGATGCAGATCCATACCATCGACAACGGCAGGCGGATGCCCAGCACCTGGCTGACCCACAGGACGGTCGCGACCTGGCCAGCGACAGAGGTCCAACGCAGTCGCCGCAACCATGGAAGGGTAAGCTCCGGGGTTTTCGTTGGAACGGAGGGTGTCATGGTTGGTGGATCGCCTCGATCAGTGCATCCGCCAACTGTGCGGGGGTCCAACGGTTGCCGTCGAACTGCCGATGGATTCTTCCCTCGGAGTCGATGACAACCGTTCGCAGATTGTGGGAGAACCCGCCGCCGTCGGGAACCACCCGGAGGTCCAATGCCGGGGCCAATCGAGAGACCGTATTCGAAGCGAGCGCGCCGAACGTCCAGTGGTCGGCGTTGGTGCCTCTGGACGCCTCCGCATAGTGCTTCAGAACCGACGGAGTATCAAAGTCGGGGTCGAATGAGAGAGATAGGAGCAGCCAGTTGGTCGATTTTGTGTCGCGGTCCAGAAGCAACTGTCGGGCCTCTGAAAAGTTGCGGGTCATTCTCGGGCAGAATTCCGGCAACGGACATCGAGTGAAAATGAAGGTCAACGCGACGGAGCTACCGCGATGCTCGGCCAAGCGTCGGATCTGCCCCTCCTCGCCTCGCCAATCGAAATCCGGCATCGGATCTCCAAGTTTCAATTCGTCTCCGGGTCTGGAGAACGTCTTGGCGGAGTCCGTGTCGACGTTGTGACCCACCCACTGGATCGAATCGATCCAATGCTCGTTGGTGCCGATATGCAGACGAAAACGAACTTCGTCGCCCTCACGAAACCCCGTCAACGACCCGGGATCCCGAACATTCAAGGCCATCGTCATCTTGGGCATCACCCCGGGGA
This sequence comes from Verrucomicrobiota bacterium, assembly GCA_029865985.1. Lineage (GTDB taxonomy): Bacteria > Verrucomicrobiota > Verrucomicrobiia > Limisphaerales > UBA9464 > SXXZ01. The sequence continues at coordinate 4,092 of JARXAF010000128.1, read as the reverse complement.
TTTCGTCGTGTCGGATCACGACCGATTTCCCGTCCGATGGCAGTTCGCGAATCACCCCCGTCGCAGGGTGGGTCGTGTAGGCGTCGTCTTCGCGCGGCGAGGGCCCGCAGCCCGACAACAGGAACAGGATCGCGAGGAAGGTCGAGGGAATCGGATTCATCCGGGATGCATGAGGCTGGAATCGCTGCGGGCGAAGGGGGCTTCAAGGGGACCTGACGGTCCTGAGTCGATCGATCGATCTCAACACCGCTGATGGCATATCGCGACCCAGACCATCGAAGATGCCCCGCACCGCACCTCGATCGTCGATCAGGGTCACATACCGGAGATCCCGGAAATCGGCGGGTTGATTCACCGTGGTTGGCGAAACATACGGACTCAGCCCCAACCCCTCGATCAACGGATAGATGGTCGTCTTGTCTCCCGTCAGGAACATCCATCGCGGGTTGGTCGCCCTAAACCGGGTCGCGAATCGCTGCAGAACCTCGGGAGTATCCGTTCTCGGATCGATGGTCAACGAGACCAGAGTCACATCGTCGACATCACCCAGTCGTTTCTGGAGTTCCGACATCCTCAGATTGACTGCGAGGCAAGCCGAGCCGCACCCGGTGAACACGAGGTTCAGGATCACGAATCGGTTCTCAAGATCGGCATGCGAGACCGTCTGCCCGGTCCGATTGGTCAGGCTGAATTGGGTGGGGAGACGCCCATGGATCGTGGGTTCGCTTGGGGCCGTTGAATGACCGGACCGCCGTCGAGTGAACTCGTTTGCCCAATGGATGACGACAGCCAACAGGCATCCGCAGAGGCACCACCCCAGCAGACTCAGCACCGACTTGGGGATGCCGGATTTCTCGAACCGCAAACCGATCTGCCCGGTCAGGCAGGCCGGCCGGCCTCGTTCGCTCTCCGGCACCGATGCCCGAGGCTGAGGGGACTCGCGCGGGGTCACTGTTGGTCCAGTTCAGCCTTGTAACCCGCGTTCTCGATGGCCCGCTTCAACTTGACGGTCGAGACCCGATTCGAGTCGAAGCGGACGATGGTGGTTCGGTCCGTAAGACTGACCTGCGAATCCACAACTCCGGGTATCCGATTCAGCTCGGATCGGATCCCCTTGGCGCAACCATCGCAGTGCATTCCGTGGACCCGAAAACGGTTGGTCATGGAAGCCGACCGAATGTCGAGTGACATGGCCGAGGGATTCCCAAGAGCGGCGGCGATGAATAGAACCATCGGAGAAGACCATTTCATTGAAGTGCGATCAGCGTAGATCCTCTTGCTGGTGAGTCATGCGCCCATCGCTGCGGCAAAATGCCGCAAGCCATGACCGGAGAAAGCCGTCCCGTTCGCCGAGACACCCAAGTTCCTCAGCCGTCGAGGTCATGCATCCGGGTGGGTGGGCTGAGGATATTCACGGATCGCGCAGGCCCGTCCTGACTGTTTCAGGTCCGCCGCAACGCCGACCTCACCTCGCTGCAAATCTGGGCGGATCTTGGGAATGTTCCGACACCGTCGAATCCGGGCGAGACGTGAGGTGGTCCGGATGGATTGATCAGTGGTGGAACGATCCCGTGTTCACGATCGGTTGCACCTCGGTCTCGCCACACAGGACCACAAGAAGATTGCTCACCATCGCCGCACGACGTTCCGGATCGAGGGTCACCAGGTTTTTCTCATCGAGCTCCCGCAGCGCCATCTCCACCATGGATACCGCGCCTTGAACGATTTTCTGGCGAGCCGCGATGACGGCCTCGGCCTGTTGGCGGCGGAGCATGGCGCTCGCGATCTCGGGAGCGTAGGCCAAGTGCGAAATCCTCGCCTCTTCGACGACGACCCCGGCCTGACTCAGGCGATTCGACAATTCCTGCGACAGGGCCGCCGACACTTCGTCCCCTCCGCCACGCAGGGTCACCTCATGCTCCTCGCCGTGGTCATAGGCGTAGGACGAGGCCAGATGCCGGACCGCGGACTCGCTCTGGATCGCCACATAACTCTCGACATTCTGGACATCGAACACCGCCTGGGCCGTCTCATCGATGTGCCAGACCACGACTGCGGCGATCTCGATGGGGTTGCCGCGTTTGTCGTTCACTTTGAGACGTTCGCCATTGAGGTTTCGCGAGCGAAGCGACACCGGGATCTTGCTCGTGAAGGGGTTGGTCCAATGGAATCCGGACTTCCTGACGGTGCCTTTGTAGGACCCGAACAGCACCAAGACTCGGGCCTCGTTGGGTTGAAGGGTGAAGAAACCGCAGGAAGCAAAGATCAGGATGAGGACTTCGGCCGCCATCAGCGGGAAGTTGAAGACACCGCCCCACTCGCCTCCGCGAATCAGGCTGCCCAGTTGGAACGCAAACCATGCCCCGAGCAGCAGCACCCCCAGCAGCACCGCTGAACCGGGCATGACCGCGATGATCTGTTCACGACTCGGGATGGGGCGGTGGGGACGGTCAGGGGCGTTCATCGAAGGGTTGAAGGTGGGTGATCTGTGTCGAGTTCGCCCACCTTCATAGGAAAAACCTGAGAGCAGATCGCGGGACCTTCAATCCTCGAATCCCGGAATGGCATCCGGGTGGGATCTTTGCGCCTTTGGTTGAATGTTCCGACACAGGTAGAAGGTCGTGATGGGCCACAGCGGGGCATTGCCCCCACCACGGGTGGGGGGATTGCCAGTCACCCAAAACCCATCATTGAGATGGTCGAGCTGAGATCCTCAGCCAATCCGGTCCGCCATTGAGCGGCCAAGTCTGTGTCGGTGGTGCCGGAGGGGCCGTTCGACCCGACATTTTCAATCCTTCGGCTCGGGCAGCCAGCAGGCGATGCCGGCGGCCGGGAGGAACAGGATCGCCGCGTAGAGCAGCGCCTGGCGGACATCGCCGACCTTGGTGAACAGACCGAAGAATACCGTGCCGCCGGCCGCGATGAGTCGGCCGATGTTGTAGCAGAAGCCCGCACCGGTGGTCCGGAGCAGGGTGGGGAACAGGGGTGGCAGACACATGGTGAAAAGTCCGAACACCCCCTGACACAGTCCGATAAAAAAGAACCCGATGAGGACGGTGGAGTGAGTTCGGGCCTCCAGAAAGGTCAGTCCCATCACCACGCCGTAGATGAGGCAGAAGGAAACGACCGCCTTGCGATAGCCCACCGCCCGCGCCACGGCGGCGGCTGCGTAGTTGCCCAGAATGGATCCAGCCATCAGCACCATCAGGGCGATCACGGCGGCTCGGTTCTGGCCCGCGGATGCAAGGTCGCGGACCTCGGGCAGGTCGCGGATGTACTTCTGCTGCCAGAACATGAAGGTCCAGTGCGCGGTCAGCGACACGCCGCAGATGGTCAGGACGATCCACGTGGTCTTGGCGACCTTGCCGCGGAAGAGGTCGGTGAGGCCGGGAGGCTTTTCGGCTCCGGTACGGGCGGCGTGCCATTCGTCGGTTTCCGGAACCGCGCGCCGGATCCACAGCACGATGAGCGCCGGAAGCACGCCCACGAGGAAGATGTAGCGTGGTTCCGTGTTCTCGAAGAGGTAGCCGAAGAAGCAGGCGAGCAGCACGCCGACGTTGACGGCCGTCTGCAGCGTGGCGGCGATCCAGGGCCGCCAGCGTTTGGGCCAGGTCTCGGACAGTAGCGAGGCGCCCACAGCCCATTCGCCGCCGATACCAAGGGCCGACAGGAATCGGAACGCCATCAGGTGCCACCATTCCGTGGAGATCGCCGAGAGTCCGGTGAAGCCGGCGTAGCAGAGGATGGTGAGACACAGGGCTCGGCTGCGGCCCATCAGGTCGCCCACGCGCCCGAAGAAGGCACCACCCAGCGCCCAACCGATCAGGAAGGCGGCATTGATCAGCGCGCCTTTCTCGCCCACCTGCTTGTCGGTCCGCGGCAGGGCCAAGAGCTGTGCCACGAAGGGGGTCGCAACCAGCGTGTAGATGTGCATGTCCAACCCGTCGAACATCCAGCCCAGCCAGGCGGCCAGACCGGACTTCTTCTGTTGGGAGGTCAGGTCACGGAACGAGGCGGCTTCGGTCGGGGCGCTCATGGCGGGATCACGCAATGAACCCAGACCGCGTGACGCATCTCAAGCCCGGATGCGGG
>JARXAF010000192.1 GCA_029865985.1 Verrucomicrobiota bacterium | reverse complement strand
AAGATGGTCGGTACGAGATCGACACGAATCTGGTGGAGAACGCGATCCGGCCAAGCTGCGTCGGCAAGAAGAACTGGCTCTTCATTGGCCACCCGGACGCCGGCTGGCGGAGCGCGGTGATCTACAGCCTGCTGATCACCGGCCGTCGATATCGCCTGGATCCGGCGGCATGGTTGTCCGATGTGCTGCGTCGGATCCCGACCTGTACCCAGGCCAACCTGCCCGAGTTGCTACCTGGGAACTGGAAGCCGAAGGCTGCCTGACCGTTGAGGTAGACTGGAAAGAGGTGGCGGGTGGTCGTACGAGCAAAACCCGGAATCATCACACCCTCACACCGGCGTGAAAACCATGGGGTTCACCGCACGGATACGGAACAGTTTGGGGCCGTGGAAGAAGATCGTGCGATGCCCATCCCGGCAGGCCTGATGGCCCAGTGCGCACGCCAAATAGGTTTTGCCGACGCCGGTTGGTCCGGTGATCAGGCAGATCCATATCGGACACTCATCCGGTCGATATCGGACACCGTTCCGGACCAAACCGGACACCCTTCCGATCCCATCAGAAAACTGTCCGACATCAGCCCGGACGACTGTCCGGCTTCAATCGGAACGCTGTCCGCTTTGAATCGGAACGCTGTCCGACTTCAAATCGGATTGGTGTCCGGTTTGCGTCGGAATACGCAGGTAAACCTCCATAACAGATGAAAACCGAAAATCTTTCCGAAGATCCGTTTCAGTGAAAAAGATGAATATTTACGGCAGCGTGCGCAACGAAAGAACGTCGTAAACGGCGTATTTCCGAAGATCTTTCCGAAGATCAGCAACTCGGACAATTTTCACCCAAACCGGTTGCCCAACTCTGGCTAACCAGCCCCGAGCACCTCACCCGGACTGTCTCTGAAGCCTTTGCCGCCGCCGATATTCGCCGGACGGCCAACGGCGCGCGTCATTCCTGCATCACCTGCCAAATCGCACCGACCGGCGATGCGGCCATTCTAGGGCGGGCACGCCGTCCTGACCCGCCTCCCTTCCAAGACCCACCATCAACTCGTCGTCCTCTGGTTGGCAAACTGGAGGCAGGTGCATACCTCCGCCCTCAAAGCCGCTGCATACAAGTCATACTCGGCAAATTATGGCGCCGATGTGGGGAGGTGCCTCGGGTGACGCTGACGATCACCCCACTACCTCACCCGCAGGCGCCAGAACTTGGTTTGAACGTTGGGGTCGGGTTTCAGGATGACTTTTACCGGGGTGGTGTCGCCTTGGCCGGTGATGCTTTGGGACTCGGTCCAGGTGTTCAGGTCGCCGGTGGCTTCGAGGGCCACGGTCGCTCCCGCTGCCGCGCGGATCTCGAGAGTCAGGGATCCGTCGGCCGCCGGGGGCTGGAGGGAGATTTGTGGCGGTGTGTTCACGGAGCCGCCGCCGCTCTGAATGGCCACTGACACAGGATCCACCGGGCGGACGTCGAAGCCGCTGCCGGTGATTTCCACCTGCTCGAGCTTCAACGGCCACTCGGCTTGCGCGCTGAAGCCAGCGCTCGGCACGAAGGTCAGCACTGCAGCCACGCCCGTGGCATTGGCCCAGGCCGTGGAACGGATCGCCGCCAGGCTCACCTGCCCTGAACTTTCATTCCAGAACGGCAAGGCGTCGCCCGGCACCAAGGCTCCGACTTGCTTGTCGGTGAGCGTCAGGCTGGCCGGGTACTTCAGCGCGAAGCTCAAGCCCGACAAGGTGCCCTTCACCCGGTTCAACTTCACAGCCACGCGATACGGCTGGCCCACGGTCGCTTTCGGTCCATCGAGCAACTCGATGGCCATCGCGTCGTTGGTGTTCACCAAGACCTTGGCCAAGCCCAAAGCGCTCGCCAATCGCTTGCCCTCGCTGCCAGTGCTGGGCTGCGGGTCGAGGCCCACCACCGCACGCAACACCTTCACCACGTCGCCGTTGTCCAAGCTGCCGGAACTGTTCAAGTCATTGAGAGTTACATCCCAGCCCCGAGTCTCTTCCAAGCCCACCTGCAATCGGGCCACCACAACCGCATCACCAATGTCCAAACGTTGGTTGGCGTTGTTGTCGGCCTTCAGGCGTCGCGGCTTGATCCGACCTTTGCCCGCGAGTGCTGCATTCCCCAGCGACAGCGCATTGCCCTGTAATCCGCTCACACTGCGGATCGACGGCTTCAAATCCACCTCGCGCAGCTCCGGCACGCTCCGTGCCCGGAAACTCAACGTCGCGACCGGTTGAACTCCCAGCGGCAACGCCTGGCCGGGCATGGAGAAGGTGGCCCAGACCTGACCATTGGTCGCCGTGTTCAGCGTGTTGACGCTTTGACCCACCAAGGCACCCCACTCCCACTGCGGATCGGTCAACCAAACGGGATCGTAGGCTAACTGGAAGGTCAGTCCCGCCACATCGCCCGGGCTGTCGATCGTCACGGGGAATACCAACCGTTGGCCTTCTTGAACCTCCGCGGCCGCCTTCAACACCAGAGACCGCACCGGCGTCCAAACCACCATCCGCTCCACTCGGGTCGAGTTACCCGCGGCATCCAGAGCATCCATCACGATTTGGTTGGTTCCCGGATTGAGCGTGAGCCCATCGATGCTGAACACCCCATCGCCCATCGGAACAGCTCCCCGCGAAGCTCCATTCCACGTCCAAGTCACCGATGCCAGACGGAGGTTGTCGGAGACCGAGCCCTTCAACGCAAACCGCTCGTCCGTGACTGAACCAGACACCGGCTCAGTGAGGGTCAACATTGGTGCTTCGCCGTCACCAAACTCAGCGACAATGGCCTCCGTCCGGCCCACCACCACTGCCAACTCGGCATTGCTGCCACTGGCTCCACCACTCCAACGCACAAACTTCCAGCCGGCCGCCGGAGTGGCCTTCAGGCTCACCGCGGTTCCCGGAAGGTACGAGGCGGCGTCCGGAGTTTTGGCAATGGCACCTTGTCCGAGGCTCTTGAGAGTCAGCGTGCCCAACCGTGCGAACTCGGCCACCACTCGCTTCGGCGCATCGACTGTGAGTGCCGACTCCTGAGTGGTGGTGTTGAGATCGCCCGACCACTGCACAAAACCCCACCCTTCAGCCGGCTTGGCCGTCAGGGCCACTGGCGACCCATCGGCATAGCTGGCATCCGGCGGGCTCAACAAAACCTGACCTTCGCCCCGCGTCTCCGTCGCCACCGGATACACCGACTTGAAATTCGCACCAACAGACACTGCTCCATTCACCGTCAAGCGGACCCGCCGCTGCGAACTGGTCACCGCTCCGCTCCAACCGCCGAAGAGCGCCCCCGCAGTGGGTTCGGCCACCAACTCCACCTCCGTGCCCGACTCGTAAGCCCCGAGATCGGGAACACGGCGCACCGAACCGGGGCCGCTCACCGTCAAAGCCACCGGATAGCTCGCCGCTCCCGTCCGACGGAACTCGGCGCGAACGGTCTTGCTGGCATCCAAGGTCAAGGTAACCGGATTGGCCGATCCACTCGCGGCCCCACTCCACCCGAGGAACTCATATCCAGAATCCGCCACCGCGGTGACGGTGACTGCGGTTCCTTTGGCGTAAATGCCGTCCACCGCCCCCTGCGTCACCCGCCCGCCCAAGGTGCTCTGTGCCGTAAGCACCGCCTCGTCACTGGCAAGGGCTTGGAACAACGCCGTGACCTCCGGCGTCGCATTGGTGACCTTCAGGATCCACTCACTTTTGGGCTGCCCAACTCCTGCCCCACCCCAAAGCGCCAGGGCAAAGCCGGGGTTCGGCACCGGAATCACCCTCACTTCAGATCCGTAAGGGTACACCGAAAGAGCGGGCTCCAACACAATCTGCCCGCTGCCGGTAGCCACGTTGCTAATCGTGGTCCCGAAGTTCGCCACGAACGAAGTCCCCGCCTCGACGGTCCAAGAGAACCCAGGTTCGTTGCCGACGTAATCTCCGGACCAGCCCAGAAAGTTCCAACCAGTGGCAGGGATCGCCTGCAGGTTGACGGTCGCGCCTTGGTAGTAGGTGCCACCACCCGTCACCGATCCGCCCCGGGCGGCCGTGCTCAAACTGTACCGCGGAATGGCCTCAAACACCGCTCGCACCGTCTTATCACGGCTGATTGCCACGTTTCGCTCTGGGAACGCTCCCGACAAATCTCCCTCCCACCGCGCAAACCGCCATCCATCCGCCGGAACGGCTTTGACCCCCACAACCTCATCTTGCAGATAGCGGGGATTGGAAGGCGTTCGCTCAACCTGACCGCTTCCTATGAGAGGCGTGAACAGCGTAAACGTGGGAACAATTTGCAGGCTCACTGCCTCAACCGTTCCTGTTTCGGTGAAATCTTCGTTCAAGAAGAACTGCCGCACCACGGAACTGCGGGTGATGGTGAAAGGCACCGTGTAGGGCGTCGAATTGAGCGATGGCTCCGAACCATCCCAAGTGTAGAAAATCTGGCCGTTGGTAAAACGGCTCACCAACTGAACCACCGCCTTGTCGCCGATGCGGGTAGTGTTGTCGAATTCAATTCCGTTGGCTATTAACTTTGGATATGTATCCAATGTGGTGTCTGGCGAATCAGCTTCGTGGATGCCAGCTCGAGCTGAAATGCCACACAACCAAAATGTAATACAAAAAACTGTGCGCCACAGCTTTTTAACGCATTCTAACTGAGTTTTCATTTTGATAAATAAAATTAACCAACTATTAAAGTGGTTTGAAATTTAGAATCAAACCGCTGTCTGGAAAACTATTAAATGATAAATCTTCAGGAATCGAATCAGCTCAAAAACCGAATAATCCAAGGTTTTAATAGATATTAAAAACGGGAGATTTTATTGATTTATTTTTGACCACAATTGTCTACCTTGCTATATTAAAAACAATCTATTCAATCTGCAATATTTGACTAAGCCACTTCACCTTCCATTTCAATCTCCTCCCGCATCCGAGGGATTCGACTGCCACTACGGCTACGCTCCACCTACGGCCTCCGGCCGGCTCACGGTTGACCTGGGGGCAAAACAGAGCGGAACCCGATGTCGCTGACGCCGATGATCCCATCGCTAGGGTGGCCGAAGGAGGTGCGCATCCCCACTCGGCAGTACACATGGAAGGCGTTCCAACTGCCACCGCGATACACGCGGCGCGGGCTCGAACTCGAACTAGGCCCTCGCGGGTCTGTCTGTGCGGTAGAAGGATAGGCACCGGTGTCACCATACAAGTCCCAAGTCCACTCCCAGACATTCCCGGCCATATCATACAACCCATACCTGTTGGCTCCATAGGATCCAATAGGCATCGTCTTGCCTTTATCCGATGCGCTGTAGTTCGCTAACTCAGTACTGATCTCATCCGTTCCCCACGGAAAAAACTTGCCTGATACTTCTCCACGCGCTGCTTTTTCCCACTCCGCTTCCGTCGGTAATCGATACCCAGCATCCCACTCCACACCAGCAGGTACCTTGTCCCCACCCCGATACACTTGGGTCATTGCAACATCCTCATAGTACGCCGGCACCTTCCCTTCCTTCTCCGATCGCGCATTGTTCCATTTCAAAACATCCCACCAATTCACCGTGTGGACTGGATGATTGGCACCAAAACTACCACCGGCCACCAAGTCATACCCATGCGCGTTTCCCCAAGCTCGGACACTCTCCCAGAGCTCAATCGACACCTCCCACTTATCCATCGCAAACGCTGACACCGTCACCGTGTGCTCCGATCCGGTTGTCCAAATATCCCCCATCTGAAACGGACCTGCCGGAATCAACGCCATTCCTGGCGCTCCTAGCCACTGGTCACTGGCCCCAATTCTGTACCGGTACTTCACCCCAAACTGATTCGGCAATTCTTTCCCAGCATCCCAAACCAGTCGCTTGCCCGCTCCCGGCACGATGCCACGCCCGACATCCCCGCTCACCAACTCAACGGGCCCCTTCCATGTGACCCCTCCATCCGCAGAGACTTTCAGGTACATCGTCAGAGTCGGGCTGTCCGGATCCGCTACGTCGTAGGTGATATCTACCATCCGCGATCCCTCACGTTGCTTGGCTTGCACGTTGGCTACTATCGGAGCCACCGCGAGCACCTGCCACGCTGAGGTTACTATTAGCCAAACCGCGATGAGGTTTACCGGGAGTCTGGGCCTTGATTTGCTGGTCATAGGTTCGAACGAGTCATGGTTTCAGGACAATTTGCTTCGTCATCAGCAAGTGCTTGATGTTCGACAGTCAACGAGTCCGGTTGCCCTGCTCCTTGGCTTTGGAAAGCGCCGGCAGAAGCAGACCGGCCAAGCTGGCAAAGATGGCGCGTTGGCAACTCGCTATTGGCCGATCGCACGATAGAAAGTCCCAGGTGAAGCCGATGTTGCCGAATCGATATATTCGACATGGCCAGTTTGGCCCGAGCTAAGAGATTGGATTCGAGTCCACTTTTTTAGATCAGTCGATTCTTCGATGTCAATTTTGTAGTTAGGCGGTGCAAGAAATCTAACCGCTATCGACTTATCGTTTCTCGACGTGATCGAAACAGCTTTAATTGTTGCTGGAACGTTTACTGTAACTTTGAAACTTTGGTCAATGGGTTTAGCAGCTGAATAGATTGCGTTTCCAGGTTGGGAAGCACGCACGATCACTGTCCCCAAACCAGTGACGGTAACCGTACTACCTGTAAGGGTTGCTGGGCCCGAAACAATTGCGAAACTCACAGGGAGCCCCGAAGAGGCTGTAGCCCCCACATCGAAAGAGGGATTCCCGATAGTGCGATCACTGAGAGGGTCAAACGTAATTATTTGCTGCGAAGAACCAACACCTGCACCGATGACCAGCGGTATTGTATTTGTGTATAAGTTGACAATATCAACAACCGTTAGAGTGGTTAAACCGTCAACACCTGCAGGGATAAGTGTAACACCACTTCCACCAGATCCAATTGAGCTGATTGTTACCAAATTACTATTACCAACGCTCCACTTGTAAGACGGGGATCCAAAATAGCCGAGCATTGTAAACGCAACCGCATTAGTAGTAATATTATTCGCAATGTTCAAGTTCGTCACACCAGAATTGATATTTACGTTACGATTAATAAATACCCCCGGAATGACACCCTGGAAACCGCTGCTACTAAAATAATAGGTTAGCGTTCCATCGATCATCTGATTGCTATTACCTGATAATCCAACGGTTAGCGAACGAGTGAAATCCCCCCGCTTTGGGCTAGCATAATTGAGCCAATAATAGCTATTGGCAGTGTCTAGTATGCTTTCCTGAATCTCGGCAAATGCTCCCGCCAATGCATTCGCCTGAGCCACCGGAATGTAACCGGCATTACCCAAATTCCTGAGGGAAACGGTATCGATCTCCGCACCCAACCCGATAGTAAATATCTTCTTATTTTGATCATCGCGAATTTTTCGCACCTCCAGCTCGGTCACTCGGCCCGCCATGTCTTTACCGTCAGTCAGAACGATAAGAAAGCCCGTCTGAATACCCGCAGTTGAAAAGGATTCCACCCACTGCGGCATCACCAACATAGACTTGATACTACCATAAAGATCGGTGGTTGGTGAGCCGAGACCAATCGTGTCAATGGCCGTCTTGATCGCCTGTTGATTGTTTGCGGATTTTCCAGTAAAGTTTTTTACTAATGTCTGTCCATCAGAAAAGCTGTAGACGGCTATTTCCTGTTCATCGAACATGCCTTCTACAAGGTTTTTTGCAGCACTTTTAATCAATTCAAGATTTGCACCAACGCTAAAACTGTTATCTAGCAGTAATATTGTTTTTACCTTAGCAGGAACTTGGTCAATCTTCTTTATTTGAAGAAACGACTCCGTAGGGGAAATGGTAACCCCATTTTCTTTTACTTGAAAGACAGTGTTAGCCTGATCGAAAACCTGGCGGGGAAGATTGATTCCATTCCCTTTCCAGTTTGTGAGCTGGAAGATAACGTTGACATAGCTAGGCGAATTGGTGAACCCAACCTTCAGTTGGAAACTTGCCCAAGGTGTGGCGTCCACTAAGTTGAGTTTAAAACCTCGCTCGACAGAGTGACCGGCAAGGTCCGTCGCTCGGATCCTTATCAACAGGGTGCGTTGATTTTCATAATTAAATAAGAGACCGCCTGTTCGTAAATTGTTATCAACAATGCTGAATTTAGCGTTGTCCCGGTCGCTGATATCGCCTCTCCCGGGACCAGCTACCAGTGAGTACGTTATCACGTCTCCTACATCAGCATCCACAGCAGTCAACTGTGCAATAGCAGTGCCAATTGGAATATTGTCGTAAAAATAGGTCTGGCTGATGGATAACGACGTTGGTGTGTATAAGTTTGGTTCCACTGTGAAGATCTGATCGACATGAGCTGCGGCCGAATATCTTGCATTTCCGGTTTGGGATGCGCGGACAACAACGGTGCCGACACCGGTTAGCGTGAGAGTGCTGCCCGTCACGGTAGCAGGACCGCTAACAAGACTGATGACAGTAGGCAAGCCACTGCTAGCCATGGCGGTCACTGTGAAAGGACCGCTACCAAGAACTTTGTCGCTGAGGGTACCGAAGGTAATGGATTGGTCGAGTTTACGGACGTTGAAAGTTTGGTCGACCGGAGCGGCAGCAGCGTAAGTTGCATTTCCAACTTGAGAAGCACGGACCACAACGGTACCTGCACCAGTCAGGATCAAAGTGGTGCCGGTGAAGATTGCTGGTCCGCTTACTACGCTAAAACTCGGCTGCAAACCGCTGTTTGCGGTCGCTGTAAGAGCAAAAGGAGCATCCGATATGCTCCTGTCCCCCAATGGGCCAAAAATGATCGATTGCTCGAGTTTACGGACAGTAAAGGTTCGCTCGACTGAGACCGCAGCAGCGTAGGTAGCGTTTCCAACTTGGGAAGCACGAATCACGACGTTTCCGAGACCGGAAAGAGTGACTGTGGAACCAACCAAAGTAGCGGGTCCGCTGACAACACTAAAGGCTGGTGAGAGGCCACTGCTAGTGGTTGCGGTAAGGACAAATGGTGAATCCCGGACACTCCTGTCCGCCAACGCATCGAAGATGATGGATTGGGGTGATTTTACCGTGAATCTCCGATCGACCGGGGCAGCAGCAGCGAAGATTTCATTTCCCGCCTGGGAAGCACGAACCACGACGATGCCGGCGCCAGTGAGTGTGATGGTGGCCCCCTCAATGGTGGCAGGTCCGCTAACTATACTAAAGCTGGGCGGCAAGCTGGCAGTCGCAGCCAGCGTGAAAGGTGCGGCCCCAAAGACCTTGTCTGCCAAGACGGGAAAATTGATAGACTGAGATGATTTGACCGCGAAGCTTTGATCGATCGGAGGAGCAGCGGCATAGTTGTCATTTCCAGCTTGAGTGGCTCGAACTACCACGATTCCACGACCGGTCAGGGTGAGTATGGTACCCGCGATGCTGGTCAACCCCAAGGTGCCTGGCCCGCTGACGACACTGAGGCTTGTCGGCAATCCGCTGCTTGCCTTGGCACTGATGGTAACATGTGTGTCGCCAAGTGTGTTGCCAAGGTACTTATCTGGCAAGGGAGCAAAGGAAATCGATTGGTCGAGTTTGCGTACGGTAAAACTTTGGTCGACCGGAGCGGCAGCGGAAAACCTGGTGTTTCCGGCTTGCGAGGCACGGACCACCACGGTGCCGGCTCCGTTCAGGGTGAGGGTATTGCCCACAATCGTAGCTGGACCGCTAACCATGCTGAAGACGGTGTCAAGGCCGCTGCTGGCCACGGCGCTGAGGGTGAAAGGTGGATCTGAAATATCTCTGTCCACCAACGGTCTGAAGGTAATGGATTGATCAATTTTACGGACAGTAAAACTTTGGTCGAAATAGTGAGATCTATAGATATTGTTTCCACCTTGGAAAGCTCGAACCAGGACCGTGCCAACGCCCGTGAGTGTCAGTATGTTACCCTTAATACTGGCAGGTCCACGGACAATGCTGAACCCAATCGGCAGGCCACTGCTGGCGGTGGCGGTGAGCGCGAATGGTGCATCCCCGATTCTCTTGTCGGTCAAGGAACCAAAGGTGATCGTTTGCCACTGTTTGACATAAAGGTCCGTCCCACTTACCGCGAGAGCAGAAACACCACCGTTTGGACCGTGATTAGCAAACCCAGTGCTCCAATTGAAATCGCTAAAGGTCGGGTCAATCCGTATGGGGTAGGTCGCTCCGTTGTCTTCCACTACCAAGGTCAGGCGATCAGAAGCGGGTACCTCCATGCGAGATGTAAGGGTGCGCCCCGTCGCGTCCACAACCTGCAAGCGATTGTAGGCGAGGATTCGTTGCGAGCCGGTCAAGATCAGTCGGGCGCTATCGGCAGAGGCCTCTGCCGTGGCTCCAGCTACAGCGAGTTCGACGCGCAAAGGACCCGAACCAACCGGGCTGGCACTCACCACAAAATCCTGCCGCACGCCATCGACAGCGACGGAATACTCTTCAATCAAGCCGGGACGGTTGAAGGTGACCACCTTCTCGCGCACCGAAACAGTTCCCGGCCCGTCAATGGCCAAAAGGGTCCCATTGCGACCCAAAGAACGGGCTAACACTTGCAATCGGCCCGGTTGATCCGAGGTGGATTCAAGCCAAAAGCCCTCCGCCGTGACGGTGCCAGCAAGCCTCTGAAAGCCCGTTCGGAGACTCGCCCCTTGTGGAGTGACTTCAATGCCAACGGCATCGCCTTTGAATTCCGCATTGACCTTCATCCCTAGCTCACACAAGCCGATGGACTTGCGGTTTGCCTGATCCCTGATCTCAGGGATCAAGCCAGCATCAGCCGATGGCTGAATCAGGAGGCAGACAACCATCCAAATACGGCCAACAGCCCCCGCAAGACCGGCTATGATTGACTTAGAGGACATTATCTATTCTTAGCTTATAGTATTTTTTGACGATTGGCGTTCTGGGTCAAGATGTTGGCCCCAAAGACATAACTCGATATCCGTCATCGCTGAGTGGCCGAGGCGGTAAACCTGTTTTATCGTAAGCTGTTTGAAAACAATTCAACCCTTGTACCGGCCAAATAGTTTTCTAGCGGATCGGGACGGTACTCAGGACCACTCGGAAGCCAGTGTCGTCACCACGTCTCCCTCTCTCCGCTGAGCGGAATGTTTGTGGGCTCGGCAGGTCGAAAAGCTCCCCCTCAAAACCCTGTCCTCGAATCACACGACTCCGCCCGGATTCCGGACCAGTCGGATCGGTCACTGGTCCCGCGGGATATTCAGCGTACCAATCCGAACACCATTCCGAAGCATTGCCGATCATATCGTACAAACCCCATGGATTTGGATCATCCAGCATCACCGATCTCAAAGCGGGTCTGACATCCTTCCACAGAACACCCAAGCTATTCGTTTCTGCATACCGGGGACCAGTCGTGCCTGCCCTTGCCGCGTACTCCCATTCCGCTTCCGTCGGCAACCGATAGACCTGATTGGCTCCAATCCTTCCGGCAACCCGTTCCCGCTGTGTCAATTCTTCGCAGTATTTCACAGCATCCTCCCAGGTCACAAACGCAGGCCAAGTGTTTCCATTTTTCGAGAATTCCCCAACGGTCACCTCATGGTCTGACATCCAAAACCCTTGGGTCAGGGTCACTGAGTGTTGAACTTCATCCGGTTCGCGCCCCTGTTCAGTGAGGGGGCTGCCCATCATGAACGTACCAGGTTCGATCCATACAAAACCTTGGGGACCCTTCAGCGCCCGGTAAAACCGAGCCTCACCGCCTTTTTCGACGGTGATTTCAGACGGAATCAAGGAAGCTCGGTAGGTATCTGGTTCCCAGTTCCGGAGGTCCCCGCTGGACTCGATCAACACCCGCGAACGAAGCCCACCTTGAACCCGGATGCGGATTCGATCCGCGTCGATGGGTGTAGGTTGGCCCAACATTGCAGGGCTCGGCGATAGTATTTTGAGCCCGCCTCCTCCGTCTGCGACACAAATATAATCATCGAATATCTTGATATCATGGGCGGTGCCAAGAGTTTTGAACAATGACATCTTGTGATAACGCGTTTCCCGCAAGTCAGAAACACTGACACCATTGCCATGAGCAAGATACAACAAATCACCGACCACCCGAATACTACTCGGCAAAAACACTTCACTTCTACTCATCCCCCACACTTCTTTTTTTAAAGGAGAAACCGGGTCACTGACATCAATCCTGTGAACCAATACACCGCCATTCAGATCTGCTATTTCCGCGATGTAAACACTGTTGCCGAAAACACAAATACTCCTAGCATCACTTATGTCATACTTTTCATTTCCAATACGCCGAGGCGCGGTTGGATTACCAACATCGATCACAATCAGGCTTGAATCGTACCCGTATGATTGATTATTAAACACATACTTGTTAAATGCATATAAGCGATCCCCCTGCAGTTCGATTAGAAAAGATTTTTGGGGAGACTCATCGAATATCTTTAGTTTTCCTTTAATAACAGGCTGTGTTGGGTCACTGAAATCAACAACTTCCAAAGCTCCAGTATCATCAACTATATAGGCAAATGATCCCTTCACCCGCACGGCTTGTGGTCGAAGCCCAACCCGGCCATATGATCCCAGAATAGTTTTCCCACTCAGAGCGTTGACAACCGCGACACCTCCCTTTCCATTAAATGCTTGCTCTTGATAAGTCACATATGCCATTGAACCGACCGCTTGGACATCAAGGATGGTCCATCCCGGCATTTTGATGGTCGCAACAATTTTCGGATCACTTAAGTCACCGATATTGATGACCTCGACCTTCGATTCGTATTTTGATTCTTCAACTATCAAGTAAGCAAGCATCCCCTGAGTGAAAATCTTTGTTGCATTTCCTCCTAGGCGCGAAACCGGGTGATCGGATGGAAACATCAGATTTGATCCAACCAAGGTCCGGACAGAACTGGCACGTTCAAAGAGATCGTTGCCCACCTGCTCGGCCATCAGCGAAATGGATCCCGCTCCATTCACAAACAGTGATCCTTGGGTGAAGTAGGCGGGACCGCTCATCACCCGAACGGTCACGGGCAGACCGCTGCTGCTGATTGCTTGGACGGGATAGGGTCGATTCGGCAACAACGTTTTAGCCGCATCGGGGACGACCCAGGAAATGGTTTGGGGTTGCTTCGAAGAGGTGATCAACAAAGTTCGATCTTCGGTAATCGGCGCATACCTCAGGTCTCCAGCTTGGGAGAACTGCAGGACGACAGTCCCAAGGTCCTTGAGCACCAACTGTTCTCCCTCCAACTCAGCCGGTCCTGACCTGACCTTCACCTGCAGTGGCGATCCGGAGGATGAACTTGCATTGATTTTCAACGTCAATGTGCCCAATTCGACCGTCGGTGGTGTATCGATGGTCAGGCGCTGCGGTTCATTTTCGGAAAGCCGGAGCACCTCAAGTCCGGAATCGCCCACCATGTATAGATGATCTCCGACCGCATTGATACTGTTAGCGACGAATGGGACAATAAAGCCGAGTCCTACAACATAGTCATCGATACGAAAACGGCACTTCTGATTGATAACGCCTGAGGCATTAGTGTCAACCATCACAACCTCGTTGTCTTTAAGCAGCAGATACGCAATTTGGCCAACAAGTGAAAAACCTTTACATCCGGACACCTTCCAGTTGCCAAGAGGTTTGGGTTTGCTCGGCGTACTCACATCAATCAACTGAAGCCCATCCACCAAGTCTACAAGGTAGACGGTGTTATCGACCACCTGCAGTGCGATCACCTGACCAGACGCGGAAAAAGAACCCAAGCGTACCGGCGCAGACGGAATACTGAGATCATAGATCTGCAACGCACCCCGAGGGGTATCGGTGGCCATAGGATCATCCGTCGCAACGTAAGCCGTTTTACTCTGGACTTGAACGAGTGTAGAACGCGCCGTATTGGTGATGAAACCGCGCGGAACCAGCGCCGGTGGTTGACTGATGTCGATGATTCGAACCCCATTTTCCCCTGTTGCAACGTATGCCACATTGCCTTTCACCTGGATACTGGTCGCATCTCCACCCACCTCATACCGCCCAAGGGATTTTGGCTGTAAAGGATTCGTCATATCAATCATTCCGATGCCAGACTTACCAACAGCGGCAAACAGTATACTGCCGGAAACAGTCAGATCCTTTATTGGTTCACTAAAACGATCGAGGTACATTCTGTTGGACTTGACCGAAAGGTTGGACAGGACCCACATCGAGATCGAGTTGCGTGAATCAAAAAAAGCATGATTGCCATGTATAAAGACTTTGGCTAACCCGCATGCTGGAGGGCCCTCCAGGTAATCACTGGATGAGCAACGACGTTCCGAAATGAGTGATTCTGCAACAAGGGTTCGGTTGAAGCTGCGGCGAACCGATGTTGGCAGATAACTCTTGCCCCCGATCATCCCACCAGCCTGCTCGGCGACCATCGTGATCGGACCCGTGTTGGTGGCCATCAGGAGGTAAATAGATTGACCTGAGCCCGGGTCCCTACCGGTGGTGATTTTTGCAGGGCCATCGTCAACCCGGAATGTCACCGGCCCACCGCTGGATGCGGAGGCGTTGAGGACGGTCATCTTGCCCAGCACCGTGAGCTTGTCCGGGCTGGGCGAGGTCCAGTCGATAGTCTGGGTCTCTGCTACGGTCTCCGGCAAGCCGGCGGAGGCTTCCCTTGAAGCCATCACGAACGCCCAGAGGATGAGGGTCCGCACGAAGCCTCGGCAACCAAGGTTGGACATAGTGTGGGTCGATGGTTGAACTGCTTCAGCTCTTGAAGGCTGGGAAGCGGGTTTTGCCCTGCTTCAGAGCCTCGCGGCGGGCCGTCGCCGCATCCACCTGTCTCCCGCTGGCAGTCTTGAAGTGGATGGTTTGGCCACCTTGCAGGTCGAGTTGGGCCACCATTTCGGTCAGCGGTTCGCCATGGATGATCGGGCTGTAAACGGTCTCGATGGGCTTGGTCGCGATCGCAGTGATGTAGGTGCCCCCTGGGGTGATGGGGATCATCATCTCGGCGCGGCAGGCGCCGGCTGTAGTGGCCACCGTCGGGGGGAAATTAAACCCAGACTTACCGATTTCAGAGCCATTCGAAGGATTCAATCGGCGTAAGGTGCAGACAAACACAATTCCAGGCGGCAGGTTGCGGGTTTCCAACGCCAATTTGTATTCTCCCGATTTTTCGAGAATAACGCGATCTGGTTCACCTTCTGCCGTCAGTGACTTGCCCGCAAATTCCACGAAGCGTGCGGCCGGATTAACCGGCATGTCGGCACCCCGGATTCCCACGGGCCACGGCGGCGACATGCTATTAGGAAAAAAATAATCTTCCTGCTCGAAAGCACAAACCAAAACTCGATCATACCTAGTGGATAGCGATCCTTTGGTCTCATTGGCAAAAATGGCCACCGAGCCTACGCCGGCTCCTGGAACCCACACGACTGGACCCGGCCCATAGTTACCCGGAGAATTCTTCCATTTGAAAACGGCTGGGGATGAGTAAAAGAAATAGTAAAAACCGCCAGCCAAGTCTGGCGCCCCGTTGGGTTCAAAAATAACCCTTTTGGAACTGGCCAACGTCAGAGTTCCAGCTCCACCGGACACTTCGGTAAGATAGTTCTGTTGGAAAGGGGTATATGAGCCAACTCCACCAGTCAGCGGTAGCGTCAGACGGGGATCTTTGTCCATGGGCCCCAAGGGAAATTGATTGGCACCGAAACCTCCCGAAAGGCCACCACGGAAACCTCCCGGACCTGCAATCGGGCTGCCGACGCTTTGACCATCTTTGAGGCTGGCCGGGTTGCTCAGCGATGCCAATAGCGCATCGCGAGCCGATACGGAGATCATTCCCCCAATTACGATGTCTCCTGTCGCAAGAATCACAACTCCAGGATTAGTCGTTCCCTGTGAATCAAAAATCATTACATAGCCTTTGGGCAGGTTGAATGTGGTGAAATTGAAGACGCCATTCTGGGGCAGTGGAACGATGATGTGAAACGTCTTGACCGAATCATCCAAACCAACAAATAACCGACTTCCAGGGGGAACCGACCCCTGCAATTTGGCGCCCGTCACATCATTGACCACCTCTGGAGCAAAAGGGCCGTCGACTCCGGTGCTTCCGGACGAGTAGAAGTTCAATTCGCCAGCTGAGGCGATGAATTGCGTGGCGATGATAGCCAGCGCAATACTGAGGGGTTTCAACAGTTTTAACATGTTATGATGGGGTTATTTGGATTCAACAAAAAGTCCGTTGGGAACGAAGGGCACATAGCCAAATCGGCGGGGCTTGGCGGTCTCCCACGTTGAAACGTGAAGCCCCTGCGCCACGAAGGGCACATAGCCGAAACGCCGAGGCTTCGCAGTTTCCCAAGTGGAAATGTGCAAGCCTTGCGGCACGAAGGGCATATAACCGATCAGGCTCGGCTTCACCTGCAATAACTGACCGGTCACCAATCGTCCCGCCTGCGTGATGCTCAGCACTCCACTCGTCGTTCCAACCGGGATCTGCGCGCCCAATTCCTTGCCCGAGGCGGACACGGCGACGATCTGAAGCGGGGTGCTGCCGATGAACACTTTCGTCTGGGCTGCTGTGAAGCCGCTGCCGGTCAACCGGATCAGCCCTCCCTCGACGACGGTCTCTTTCGGAAGAGGTCCCAGCGCGAGGCCGGTCGGCGGTGCAGCAACCTTCAAGGCGAGCTCACCCGGGATGAATGAACCACCCACCTTAACCCGAAAAGTGAGATCTGACGCTGACGAGGGCGCCTTCACCAAGAGGGTCTGGTCGTTGATCACTTGGGTGGTCAAATCTCCACGGTTGGATACCAAAGCCACCGTTCCCGACTTGAAGCCTGTGCCATAAACAAAGAAATCGGCCCCCGGGGTTACCTCGGTCGCTTGAGCCAAATACACGGCCGGAAGGTTTCCGCCGCCAATCCATTCAATTTGGTAGAAGGTGTCCGATCCTTCCGCCGATTCTGCCCAGACCACTTGAGAGCTAGCCACACCCACGGCCTGATCCCGATCCAAATTGCCTGAGACACTCAGCGCAAAACGAACAGGCTTGAAGGGCATCGTCGCCAAATTGGTCGTTGCGAGAACACGAAAAGCCACCTTACCGGGAAGCGGGAACTCCAATCGGGTGCGTCCCTCTTCGATCACCAAACCGACCCGCGCCATGTATTTGGGATCCAAGGCTTCCAAGCCGAATTCTTCGAGGAACGGGCGAAGCACGATGGCTTCGAAATAGGCGACCCAGTTGGTGAGCCGGGAATCCAGAACTCTGTAACGCTCTGGATTTGTGGAACCATCCTCCCAGCGCAGAAATCGCGCACCGGCTCCAGGAATGGCCCGAGCGACATAGCCTTGACCTACTTGATAGGGCCGTGGGCAAGGAGTTTCAACCGTTCCTGAGCCCGAGGCGCTCAGGTCGATATCAATCGGTTGAGCATGCGCAATCAGTGCCGCGAAAATGCCCAACCACGGCGCCAGCCAACCGAAGGACCATCGGGCCTTCGTCATCGAAAGCGGCGGAATTCGTCGGTATTGAAACTGACTACCAATGTTCATCGACCAAAACATCAATCGAACACTCTTTGCCTGTCTGCCCGACAGATATCCCTAATCAATCGAGGCATTTGCCCCTACTCGCCAGCCGGCGTTGGGATTAGATTCGTGACGTGGAGTGTCAATCTGGTAGCCCACCATCATCGCGCCCAACTTCGGCGTTGGGGCCGGCTTGGTTGATTCTCATTGTGGGTTGCATGGCCAGCCTCATGGCCACGATCTGGTTTTGGAGGGAAGCGGAGCAACTAGACCAAGCCAAGTTCTCAGCGGCGGTCACCGGCATGGTGGAGCAATTGGACACACAGACCGAGCGCTACGCAGAGCAACTCGAACGGTTGGGTGATCTGGCTGAAAGCCGGCAGGACATTTCGGCGGCGGATTGGAAGGAGTTGGTCAAAAAACTCGAACCCATGAGCAACCTGCCGGCCTTTCTTGAACTGGCCTACGCCACGAACCCGATGATGCCGAGTCGTAAGGCGGTCGAGGAATTGGAACGGACCGAACACCGGACGACCTACATGGAAAGTTGCCAACTGAGTCCCGAGCTGAAGGTGGCCCAGACCTGGCTCAATGGAACCTCGTTGACGCCCGATGACACTCAATTCTGGCTCGATACGAAGCCGGTCCATGAATGCTGGTTGACGGCAGTCAACGGTCGGTTGCGTTCCTCGCCGCGCCGACTCATCCCTCAAAATCAGGGTCAACCAACGACGGCCGTCACCCTCTTTGCGCCTGTCTTTGCGAACGACTTTCTCGAGCTGAACACATTGAGTCCGGAATTCTCTCGGCAGCTCCGGGATTATCGGTTCAAGGGACTGGTGATTGGAACCATCAATTGGAAGCTGTTCCTGGAAACCGCTCTCCCGTCGGCCAACGACCAGGTCACCTTCGATGCGTTTGCGGATGCGGCCAGTCCCTCGCAAATCTCTGCTGACACTTGGATGGGTGGCGTTAGCGACGAGTGCCGGGTGCTTGCCCATGGTTTTAGCCCACGCTTCCAAACCACTCAGAAATGGCCGTTTTTCCGCAGTACTTGGCAATTGGTCTTCTACTCAACCCAGCAGTTTGATCAGAATTCTACCCGCTACCGAGCATGGGTCGCGCTGGCGGGAGGCGTGTTGCTGTCGTCGGTGATGGCTGCAGCCATGGCGGTGCAGCTTCGGGCACGCTTGCGCCAAGAGGTCGTGTCCCAACAACTCAGGTCGACCCTGAACGAACTTGAGGCTACCCGCCGCGAACGTGAGCGCCTCAGCCTCGACCTTCACGATGGCACGATCCAATCGCTGTACGCCTTGCAGCTCGGCCTGAGTCACGCCGCCGACCAGGCGATGGAATCTTCGCCGCCGCTGGGTGCCCGGCTGACCGACTACCGGCGGAATCTCACAGCCATCATTGGACAGTTGCGGGGCTACATTTTGCGACACGAGGCGGACGATAGCCCCAAAAGCGATCTCGCAGGCCTGCTGATCGCATTGGTGGAGCGCATGCGCTGTACCACTGAAACGGAGCTCTTCACGGAGGTTTCCCAAAAGGCCGCCAGCCTCCTCCCAGGCGAACAGGCTGTCCACTGGGCCAACCTGGCTCATGAAGCGTTGAGCAACGCCCTGCGCCATTCCCAAGCCCGCCGAATCACCATGGCACTGCGTCACGCTCCCGGCCGCGTCATACTGGAGATCTGCGATGACGGCAGAGGCTTCGATCCCACCGCGCCTCCACGGACCGGCATCGGACTCCAGAGCATGAAAATGAGGGCTGCCAACACCGGCGGCACCTTTGAGTTGGAGTCGCTTGTCGGAATTGGAACGAGGGTTAGCGTGTCAGTTCCGGTCGCCGACAATCCCCGTTCGGAACAGGAAACATGAAATCCTCACCAACCATCCGGGTATTGATCGTGGACGACCATCCCGTGGTCCGCGCAGGGCTTCGCGTCATCACCGAGG
Organism: Verrucomicrobiota bacterium; assembly: GCA_029865985.1. Lineage (GTDB taxonomy): Bacteria > Verrucomicrobiota > Verrucomicrobiia > Limisphaerales > UBA9464 > SXXZ01. The sequence continues at coordinate 4,141 of JARXAF010000192.1, read as the reverse complement.
TGGACCCGGGAATTCTGGTGATCGGTGAGGCCGGGAGCGGCGCTGAGGCCATCGTCGCCGTGCGCGAGTCGATGCCCGACGTGGTGCTGCTCGACGTGCGGTTGCCCGATCGAAATGGCATCGACGTCTGCCGGGAACTCAAGAGCCAGCCCAAGGCTCCACGCATCCTGTTCCTGACCTCCTTCGCCGACAATGCGCTGGTCCTCGCAGCCATGCAGGCAGGCGGCGACGGCTACCTGCTCAAGGACAACGAACCTCGCGACATCGTGGCGGCCATCCGCACGGTGCTGGCCGGGGGCATGCTGTTCGATCCGGTCGTGGCTCGCGCTGTCGACCGTGAATTGAGGTCTACCCTCCCGGGTAATTCGCCAGATCCTCTCGGTGAGCTTTCGCAGCAGGAACGCCGCGTGGTTTCGGCGGTCGCCGACGGAAAGACCGACAAGGAAATCGCCCAGATGTTGAAGCTTCAGCCAAAAACGGTGCGCAACTACCTCGACCGGGCCTTCGAGAAACTCGGGGTGCACACCCGTACCGAGGCGGCCATCCTGTTCGACCGCCATCGCAGGCCCTGAGGTTGGCTGGCCTACGCCAAGATGCCTCGGACCACTTCGCCACCGACGTCGGTCAGGCGGTAGTCTCGGCCTTGGAAGCGGTGGGTGAAGCGGGTGTGCTCGATGCCCAGCAGGTGCAGCACGGTGGCTTGGAAGTCGTTGGCGTGGACGGGGTTCTCGGCGGTGTTGTAGCCGAAGTCGTCGGTCGATCCATAGGTCGTGCCGCCCCGGATGCCGCCGCCGGCCATCCACAGCGAGAAGGCCTTCATGTGGTGGTCGCGGCCATAGTTGCCGTTGGAACTGTCGCCCTGGTTCATGGGTGTGCGGCCGAACTCGCCGCCCCAGACCACGAGGGTATCTTCCAACAAGCCGCGCTGTCGCAAATCGCGGATGAGGGCCGCGGAAGCCTGATCCACCGCCTTGGCCGTCTTGGCGATGTCGGCCGGCAGGTTGTTGTGATGGTCCCAGCCCCGGTGGTACAGCTGGATGAATCGCACCCCCCGCTCGGCCAATCGCCGGGCCAACAGGCAGTTGTTCGCGTAGGACGACTTTCCGGGCTCGGCGCCGTACATCTCCAGGGTCGCCCGGTTCTCCTTCGAGATGTCCATGAGCTCCGGCACGCTGGTCTGCATGCGGTAGGCCATCTCGAACGAGGCGATGCGGGTGGCGATCTCGGGATCTCCCACCGATTGCAAATGCTCCCGATTGATCTCGCGGGTGCCATCGATCAACCGGCGGCGGATCTCCGGGGAGATGCCCTGCGGATTGTTCACAAACAGAATGGGTTCGGCCCCAGAGCGGAACTCCACGCCCTGATGGTTGGTAGGCAAGAAACCGCTGCCCCAATAGCGGGTGAGCAACGGTTGATCCTGTCCCTGCCCCGATGCCAACACCACGAAGGCCGGCAATTGCTCATTCTCACTGCCCAGACCGTAGGAGATCCAGGAACCCATGGCCGGACGGCCCGCCTGCTGGTGGCCGGTTTGCATGAGGGTGACACCCGGGTCGTGATTGATGGCCTCGGTGTGCATGGAACGCACCAACGCGATCTCGTCGGCGATGGAACCGATGTGCGGGAGCAACTCGGAGATCTCCATGCCGGACCGGCCGTGCCGATCGAATCGGAAGCGGCTGCCCACGCAGTTCAGTGGCTGACCCATGAGCTGCGCGATGCGTTGGCCGCGGGTCAGGCTTTCCGGCATGGGCTTGCCGTTCATCTTCACCAACTCGGGCTTGGGATCGAAGAGATCGAGATGCGACGGCGCGCCCGATTGGAACAGATAGATCACCCGCTTGGCCCGCGGCGGCCGGTGCAGCACCCGGGTGTCCTTGGGAATGCCCGGCATCCCCGAAGCCTCGGCCGACACCTTGTTGGACGAACCCAGCAGCGAGGCCAAGGCCGCAGCCCCGATCCCACGGGCTCCCCGAGCAAAGAAATGGCGCCGTGTCAGATGCAGGGCGATGGAGTCTTGAGGCTTCATGGTCATTCGCGGGTGACGGCTTCGTCGAGATTGAGAAGGGCGCTAGCCACGCCGGTCCAGGCGGCCAGATCGGCCGTTGGAAAGCCCTCGATCTTGGGCCCCTGCCCCACGCGCGTGATGGCTTCGGCGGCCGGGATGTCGCGGGCATAGGCCTCCAGAAGATCCTCGAACAGGCGCTTCAAGGCGGCCCGTTCCCGATCGGAGGCCGAACGCGCCAGGAGGGACTTCATGGCGAAATCGATGCGCTCGGAAGAGGTCTGACCCGGTGACTCCCGAAGGATCCGCTGTGCAAAAAACCGGGCCGCCTCCAAGTAAGTCACATCGTTCATGGTGACGAAGGCTTGAAGCGGCGTGCAGGTCGACGGTCGCTGCACAGTGCACAGCGCCCGGTCGGGGGCATCGAAGGTTTGCAGCGTGGGATTGGGCACGGTGCGCTTCCAAAGCGTGTACAAGCTGCGCCGGTAGAGGTCTTCGCCTTGGCCCACCTGATAACTGTTGCCGGCGAACATCTTCTCCTCCCACAAGCCCGGCGGTTGGTACGGACGCACACTGACCCCGCCGATGCGCTTGGAGAGCAAGCCACTGACGGCCAGCGCATTGTCTCGGAGCATCTCGGCCGGCAGACGGAACCGGGGACCGCGCGCCAACAACAGGTTCTCCGGGTCGCGGGCCAGCAGTTCCGGCGACACCCGCGACGACTGTCGGTACGTGGCGCTGAGCACGATCTGCCGCAGGAACGTCTTCACATTCCAACCGTCTTCGATGAAGCGCCGCGCCAACCAGTCCAGCAACTCCGGGTGGGTGGGTGGTTGCCCGTTGGTTCCGAATTCATTGGCCGTGCGCACGATGGGGTTGGGAAAGAACAGGCCCCAGAACCGGTTCACGGCGACTCGGGAGGTCAGCGGGTGCGATGGATCCACGAGCCATCGGGCCAGATCCAACCGATTGGTGCCCGAGACGTACTGAGCGGGCGGCAGGCAACTCGTCGGCACATCCGCCGTCACCCGCTCCCCCTTCGACCGATAATCGCCGCGGACCCGGATGTGACTGGCCCGCCCCTCCTTCATGTCTTCCATCACACGCAGCGTGGGGATGGACCGGTTCAGATCGTCGCGACGCTTCTGCTCGGCCGCCAACCGGGCCGTCAACTCCTTCACCTCGGGAATGCGGGTGGTGCGGTAATACGTCCGCAATTCCAACGCCTGGGCCGGAGTCCGCCGGTCCATCGGCAGTCGGGCTATGTCTCGCAGGGCAGCCACCTTCGGATCCCCGGCTTCGCGGTCGGTGGCGAAGTAGAATCCGCTGCCACTGGCCCGGTTCACGATCTTCAGGAGGAGATGATTCTCTCCGGCCTTCAGCACCGCCTGGACCTCTTCCTGATTGGCCGCCACTCCGCGACTCACATCCTTGGCCAGCAACTCACGGCCGTTGAGCCAAACGCGAATGCCGTCGTCACTGCCGAGAAAGAACGCCTGGGTGCGCACTTGGCTCGAGGTCAGGGTGCGATGCAAGTAGGTGGCTCCGAGGTCGTTGGACAAGGCCTGCACCACGCCATCCTTCCAACCCGGTTCGAGGACCCAGGCTTTCCGGTCGTTGCCGAACACGGCGTCGGCCTGGAACCCCTTCTCCGGCCCGAACTCCCGCTCGAAGGCCACCTTGCCGTCGGGTTCCACAAAGGGCCCCACGCGTCGCCAAGGCCCCAATTGAAGGACTCCGGTCAATTCCGTGCCGGCCAGCCAAGACGTTTCCCAGGCGGTTTGGGCCGAATCCCATTCAGCGCGTTTCTCGTTCAATCGCTTGGTGTGGCTGGCTTCCAACGTCCGGACGGATTCTTGCAGCACCTTCAGATCCGCCTCCTGACGGGCCGTCGGCACCTGGATGAACGGCGGGGCCGGATCGCTGTCGAGCCCCTTCTCGGGGATGCGGTTGAAGAAGTCGTAGAGCTGGTAGTACTCGCGCTGGGTGAAGGGGTCGTACTTGTGGTTGTGGCATTCGGCGCACTGGATGGATGAACCCAGGAACACGGTCCCGAACGTGTTCACCCGATCGGTGACGTACTTGTTGAGGTATTCATCGGGATCCGCGCCTCCCTCGGTGCTCGACATGCCG
>JARXAF010000122.1 GCA_029865985.1 Verrucomicrobiota bacterium | reverse complement strand
CTCCAAACCGTCGCCTCTTACATCGATCTCAACCCCGTCCGCGCCGGACTGGTCTCCGACCCCAAGGACTACCGCTTCTGCGGCTACTCCGCCGCATTGGCCGGGAACCCTGTGGTTCGCCACGGACTCATGACCTTCCTCTCAGGCCGCTCCTGGAACTCGGCAGCCGCAGAATATCGCTTGAACCTCTTCACCACCGGCGGTGTGGCCGGTCATAGCGAAAAGAAGACCATCGACCGAGATGCCATCCGGGCCGAACTGGCACGCGGTGGACGATTGAGCCTGCCAGAAATACTCCGACTCCGCGTCCGCCACCTCACGGCCGGCGTGGCCATCGGCTCCAAGGACTTCGTTAACCAAATCTTCCAGCACCACCGCTCTCACTTCGGCCCAAAACGCCTCGACGGCGCACGACCCATCCGCGGCGTCCCACTCCCACACCTCAAAACCCTCCGCGACCTCCGCGTCAATGCCATCGGGTAGGGCCAAAATCTGGAGGACAATCACATCATCAACGCAGCCACAATACCGTTCCGCGATCGGGTTGGATCCTCACGTGGCGGTTACTTCTCTGCCAGACGCCACCTCGCCCATCGCCTGAGCCCATCGCCTGAGCCCATCGCTTGAGCCCATCGCTTGAGGCAACGATTCAATTGAGAGGAAAGTGATCGCGTAGCGGATTCTTTCATAAGACGAGGCGAGAGAGAGTCGAGGGCCGAGCTGAGGATCGTGCTTAAGGCCAGTAACCAGCGATCAGCGAAGCTCTTGCGGAAGGCGAAGCAGCCGGCACGACTGATCCAACTAAATCGTTGGCTTAGGACTGGCGCTTCATTGTGACTCCCGCAATTCAGGGACACTGCGTGGGCAACACGACTGAATGTCTTGGATAGCCAACGGCGTGAAGCACCATCCAACGTGGGCAACGTTTAGCTCATGCCCACCGCGTCTCATCTTGCTCACTCCCGAAAGTCTCACCGCGGTTGCCACTCAAAACCGTGCGGTGCTTACGCGCAGCGCTCACAGCCCCATTAAAGCCGTAACACAGGGGACGGTCTCACCGGGATCGGCATGAATCCAGGCCTGCCATCCACGGGCGATACCGGCTGCAATGTTTTCAGGGCGATCGTCCAAATAAAGCAGGTCACCACCCGAGAATCCGGACATTGCTTCCACAGCCTCGTAAATCCGAGTGTCGGGCTTCATGGAGCGAACCTCGTACGACAACACTTCGCCGGTGAACTGTCGGTAAAACGAGAAGGATTCGCGCACATGCCGTATGGCCTGCGCATTGGTGTTGGAAAAAACGTAGGTCGGAATACCCCTGCGAACCAAGGCGGTTTGCAAGGCAACCATCGGCTCTATCTCGGTGAAGATGTTGCCGAACCAATTCAGAAACTGAACCTCCTCTCCCCGAAACCCGGTCGCCGACACCACCGCATCATAGAATTCCTGATCGGTCATGAGCCCGGTCTCATAACGATGAAGGAGCGGGGTTTGGTTGACGACGTTGAGGATCTCGTCCGCCGAAATCCTGGACTGGGGTGCCATGCGACGAGCAAGGATTCCGTAGTCGAAATCCAACAGGACTTTGCCTAGATCAAAAATGACGGCTCGCGGAACTCTTGAAGCATTCATGAAAATTCACGCCTTCCCTCCAAGGCTCGGCTCAGGGTGAGTTCGTCGGCGTACTCCAGACCGGCTCCCGCCGGTAATCCTTGCGCGAGGCGGGTGATGCGAACCCCGCTTGCTGACAAACGTTGGCGCAAATAGTGGGCCGTCGCTTCACCCTCAACATCCCCAGACAACGCCACCACCACTTCTCGAATAGGGCCCTCCGGGATGCGGGACTCCAATTCTCGTATCCGCAGGTCTTCAGGTCCGACTCCATCGAGTGGACTCAACTTGCCTCCCAAAACATGATAACGCCCGCGGAAGGCTCCGGACTTCTCAAAACTGAGAATGTCCGTGGGACGTTCCACAACACAGAGCACACCGGCATCGCGGCGGTCATCGGAACAAATGCGACAAGGTTGACTCTCGGTGAGTCCTCCACAGCGTTCACACCCCACGACCCGCTCACGCGCCGCCACGAGGGCTTCGGAGAGGATGCGAACGCGCTCCGGCTCCATTTGGATGACGTGAAGCGCCATCCGCTCGGCCGAACGCGGTCCTATCCCTGGCAGGGATTTCAGCGCGAGGACCAGCGCCTGAACCGGAAGGGGCAACTCGGTCATCGCATCAAGCCCGGTTCAAAACATCCCGGGCAGGCCAAACCCTTGAGTCACTGAACCCATTTCCTTGTTAGAGAGCTCCTTGGCCTCGTTCAGCCCTTGATTGATCGCGGTCACGAGCAGGTCCTGCAGAAATGCGACATCGTCCTTGTTGACCGCATCCGGGTTGATTTGGATGGACTTCAATTGTCCATCACCGGAAACGATCACCTTCACCGCCCCGCCTCCGGAGGTGGCTTCGATGGTCTTCTGGGCGATGGATGCCTGAACGGTTTCCATCTGCTGCTGGATGCGCTGCGCCTGGCGCATGAGTTTTCCAACGCTGCTCATAGTGTATGATTACAAACTGAAATCGTTGTGCTGCGAGAGCGTATTCTGGACGAGATATCCAGTCGGAGGCAACCACCGGGCGTCGAGATCGGAAAAATCTATCAAGCCCCTTCAGAGGGCCCACGAACCTCCAGAATCCTCCCCTTGAACACCTCCAAAGCCTGACGGATCAACGGGTCGTTCAAAAACTCCTCTTTGTTCAACAAAATGGGAGCCGCGGGCTTGGGCTTGGCTTCCGGCGACTTGAATTCGGTCGCAGACGGACGGGCGGCATCCCGAGGCGACACCGCTGAAGTCACCACCGGCGCGGCGAGTTCGGGAACAGTGAGACTCTCTGAAGCGACAAATCGCAGCGTGACCGTCTTGCCAGTGATGGTCAGCAGAACGGACTGCAGCGTGGTGATATTCCGTGCCGTATCCAGATAGGCATCTGGCGGATGGGCAATGGTGAGGATTCCCCTCGCCCAATTCTCCGCGCGACTTTGCTGCAAGGCCGCCCGCAACAGCCCTTCGCTGGGAGGCAATTGGGCCAACAAAACTTGCCAAATTGCATCGATAGTCTGGGAACTCTCGGACAACAACGGAGCAGACTCTGCCGGCGCCTTGGCAACCCCGCTCGAAGCCGGAGGCGTTGGAAGGGATGCCACTGTTGAATCAGTGCCTGAAGAATTGGCTGCAAGCGAAACCGCCGAAACCACGGTTGTCTGAGGCTTTGCAACGGGCGGATGAACCGGCGAGACCGATGGCGCGGGAACCGCTGCGACCGGAGCCACCCCGGTCGACGCAGCAACAGCCGTCGGCGCAACGGCCGCCGATGCTATGGGAGCTGCCGGAGCCGTCTTGGCCACGGATGGCACCGAGGCCACGCTGGACGGAGTGTTCGGTGCCTGATCCCGCATCGACTTCAGTTGCTTGAGAACGGCATCCAAACTCGTGGCTTCGCGGGCTTGGATGACCTTCAACAGCGTCACCTCCATGAAGATGCGTTTGGAAGCCACCTCCCGCTGGCGCCCCTCCGCTGCACTCAGCACCTCCATCACGCGGGTGAGAGCATCGGCATCAATAAGTTTGGCCTGACGGCTCAATGCTCCCATCTCAGCCTCGCTGACATTGAGCAAACCCACCTCGCCTCCCGAAACCACAAAAAGCAGCAAGTTGCGGAAATGGTTGAGCAGGTCGGCCAAGAGGCGTCCAAGGTCTTTGCCGGACACGGTCAAGTCTTCGAGAAGCCTCAGCGTCGTGGCGATGTTGCCTTCCAGAAGGACATCGATCAGTTGCATGAGCTGCGCCCGAGCGGCCAGCCCGAACATGGATAGCACGTCCGACTCCACGATGCGGTCACCACAGAAACTGATCAACTGGTCGAGGGTGGATTCCGCATCGCGCATGCCACCGTCTGCCCCGCGAGCGATGGCCAAAAGCGCATCCGGATCGATCGAAACCTTTTCCTGTTCGGCGATCCAAGCCAGGTGTTTGACGATCAAGGCCGCAGGAATCCGACGGAGATCAAAACGCTGACAACGACTGAGGATCGTCGGCAGAACCTTTTCCGGATCCGTCGTCGCGAAGAGGAACTTCACGTGCGGAGGCGGCTCCTCCAGCGTCTTCAGCAACGCATTGAAGGCCGCCGCCGAGAGCATGTGAACCTCGTCGATGATGTAGATTTTGAACTTGCCCGAGGCCGGCGCGAACTTGGCCGTATCCCGCAATTCCCGCACCTGATCGACACCGTTGTTTGAGGCACCGTCGATTTCGAGGACGTCGAGAGAACGCCCTTCGGTGATTTCCTTCACCCGCGGGTCGGTTTCATCGAACTCCGCACTGGGTCCACCGGTGCAGTTCAGAGCTTTGGCAAAAATGCGCGCCAAGGTCGTCTTGCCCGTGCCACGGGGACCACAAAAGAGGTAGCCGTGCGCGATCCGACCCAAGCGGATGGCATTGGCCAATGTGGTGGTCACATGTTCCTGCCCCACCACGTCGGCAAAACGTTGGGGACGGTATTTTCGGGCGATGACCTGGTAACTCACGGTTGGGGCACCATTGAAGTCCGAAGCACGCCGAATGGGAAGCAAACAGCGTGCGTGCCACCGCCAAATTCCGGACGACCGATGGCCAGAGAAACAATGAGTCTACTTGCCGAACTTCCGCAGGTACTTCAGAGCCACTTCAAGGTCACCCGGCCAAGGAGCCGTAATCTCCACCCGACGTTCGTCATCCGGATGCGCCACCCCCAATTTCCAAGCATGCAGGGCCAGCGTGGGTGTGAGTGGACGTTCTTCCAGCCCGTCCTTGAGCCGGTACGAGGGCTTCAAGGCCGAAAGGAATAGGCGACGGCCATCTCCGTAGAACTCGTCTCCGTAAATTGGGAAACCAGCAAACTTGAGGTGTACCCGGATTTGGTGGGTCCGCCCCGTCTCCGGATGGCAGGACAGCAAGGTCACGCCGCTGAAGCGCTCCAGAACTCGAAACCGGGTCAGTGCCTTCTTGCCGTCCTTGGACCAGCGCATCATGCCCGGAAGGCGGGGATCTTGCATGAGCTTGAGATCCACCTCGAACTCGTCCTGCTCCGGATTGCCGGGCACCAATGCCACGTAGGTCTTCTCCGGCTTGGCGCCACCAAACTGATTGGCCAAATGGACCAGCGCCGGCTTGTCTTTGGCCAGCAGCAATACACCGGTGGTCTCGAAGTCCAACCGATGGGCATTGGACAAGTAGTTCAACCCCCGCTTGACCGCCCAGTCCGCCCCACGCTCGATGCCAGCGTGGAGCAACTTCATCAGGTTCGGGCGCTCCGGATCATAGCGATCGGGAGACGTCAGCAACCGGGCCGGCTTGTGAATGGCCAGCAGACGGGGGTCTTCGTACACCACCGGAACGGGCCAGAACTGACCCGTCGCCGGTGCGGAAAGTTTGATGACCGGTCCTGAGACCTTCATTGGACCGGCGGAACGCCAGTCCCGGTCGCAGACGACTTGGCAGCCATGGCTCCGGACTTCTGGAACTCGGAAGAGAACCAAGACTGGAACACCGACATGCGGCGTTGCTGGCGAGCCTCGGTCAGCGCAGCGGGCAAGGCCTGCTTCACCGCGTCATCGGAGACCGGAGCCTTCTTCTCGAGATACAGAACGAAGCCACCGTCGGTGCTTTCCGTATAGCGGGAAACGCCGTTCGGCTTGGTGCTCGTCGCGGCGTTGCGCACGAGGTAGAGGTTCAGGCGGGAATCCAGACCGGCCACGTTCTGGGCCGAGGCCGTGAACTCCGGAATGTTGACCGACGAAACCTTCTCAGCCGAGGCAATGTCCGCAAAGCGCTTGCCCGAAGCCAGCCCCGCCGTGGCGGTCGCCTGGAACTTCTCGCCGGCCTCGCGGGCTGCGGCCCGGGCGCGATCCATCTTGTAGTCTTGAGCGACGCGTTCGCGGACCGTCTCAAAGGACGGGATCTCCGCGGGAAGCTTGGTCTGCAACATCGGAATTACCACGAAACCGTCACCGTCCAAAGGCTCGGTATACGGCGTTTCGGCGTTCAGGCCGGCCACGCGCTGCGGCAAAGCCTGCACACTCTCCAAACCCATGATGCGCTCACCCGCGCGGAACGGTGTGGTGCTGCGCAGAGGCACCTTCAACTTGGCGGCCGTCATGGCAAACGAAGAGCCCGTCACGTTGGTCAGGCTGCCCAACTCGTCATTGAAACGAACCGCCGACTGACGGGCCAGACCGAGAGCCCCCTGAGTGGAGGCTTCGTCACGGATCTTGCGCAAAGCGGCTTCCTTGCTCAGCACCTTGTCATTCTCATCGCGGAACGCATCAGCACCGCGCTGCTTGTAGAACTCCTCCAAACGATTGGTGAAGCCCGGCTCCTTGGCGATGATGGCCTCGGCTTCGGCCAAGTAGTTGGTCGCGTCAAAGCGCACATAGACCAACACCGAACGCTCCGGGATGCGGTAGAAGGCAATCCGGTTGCTGTAGAACTTCGAGAGATCTTCGGGCTTGGCGGTGATGCTGGCCAGACGGTTGGAAACGCTGAAGAGGGCGGCCTTGGTCACCCAACGCTCGTTGTCTCGGCGGTAATCAGCCTCGACCTCGCGCGGCGTCACCAAGCGGGAGGAGGCACCGATCGTCTCGACCAAGTGTTGAATGGCCACCTGCTGCCGGATGTGCTCAAGGAAGGTGCCCTCATCGATGCGGGTGCGCTGAAGGAGATTCTGAACGAAGGCGTCGTAGTTGAAGGTGCCCGTGTTGGGATCCTTGAAGTTCTCTCGAAGGTACTTGCCCACAGCCTCGTCGCTCACCTGAATGCCCAGTTCCTTGACCTTGGCCTGAAGCACCATCAACTCCGCAACCTGGCGTTCATTGTCGGCAGAAGCACCACGGCTCCGACCGCCGCGCAGAGCGTCGTCCACGGCCGCGGCCGTTCGAGCCTTGAGCAGTTGATCGCGAGTGATCGGCCGACCGTAGAGCTTCCCGAAATCGCCCCCGGCGAGATCAAAGGAGGTACGACCGCCTCGGGCATCACTCCAGATTACAAAGCTGGCGATAACCGCGGTGACGACGATGGCCCAAAGCCATTTCGAATGTTTGCGAATCGATCCGATCATAAAATTTGCCGAGTCTGCGGAGCCGCAGAACCTAATGGGTGGGGGAAAAGCCGGTCAAACCGTAAAACGGACAGTCTTGCCGGTTTTTCGGAGAGAACCAAAGGCTTTCACCTCATCCTGCCGCCTAACTTGCTCACTCTGCTGGAAATGGGGGCCCAGCATCCACAAGGTTGGACCCCTATTGCCGGCTCAGCCTTTTCCCTGCGCTTGAAAGTGCGAGATTGGCAATGGCGGGATGGATATCCTTTTCAAGGAAACGGGCGGAATGGTTTCCCATTCCGCCCGTTGAATGCGCCCAAGGACAGCGCTGGTGAATGTCTCGATCTGTCGATCGGCTCCTTACTGGAGCTTGGCCAGCGCAGCCTTCACCGCTTCGAAATTCGGCAGATCCTTCGGCGTGGCGGTCTGCTCGGCGTAATGCACCTGGCCATCTTTGCCGATGACGAAAGCGGCACGGGCCGAGGTATCACCCACACCCGCCAGCATGGGGAAGAGCACGCCGTAGGCCTTGGTCGTCTCCTTGTTCAAGTCGCTGACCAGCTTGATGCCGATCTTGCTCTGGTTGGCCCAAGCCTCTTGCGCGAACGGGCTGTCAACGCTGATGCCAATGACATCGGCATTGAGACCGGTGTACTGCGAGAGACCGGCCGTGATGTCGCACAACTCCTGGGTGCAGACTCCGGTGAAAGCCAGAGGAACGAACAGCAAGACAGTGTTCTTGGAACCAAAGTTGGCGCTGAGCTTCACATCGACCAAACCGGTCGAGGTCTTGGACTTGAGCGTGAAGTCAGGGGCGGCGGATCCGACAGCGATAGGCATAATTTGTACGAAGTTTGACAATGTTGAACTGAAGATTGCCCGTGAGGCCTAAGCCGACTTGGGCGAGCTGTCAAACGCGGCGTTTGGCAACTCAACCATCTCGGTGGACTGACCATCCCATCCCAAACCAGCTGAACCAGCGCCTTCAACAGCTCCGATGGCGATCCGTCGCCCACGCCATGAAGCTCAATCCTTCAGCAATTTGCGAACCGCCGACATGAGGATGGGTTCCACCTCCGGAGCCACATTCGATGAGCGGGGTTCCGTTTCATAACCCCCTTCGGTGTAAGCGACCGTGGTGCCGATGTAGTAGGGCCCGTAATCGCCATAGGCGGCCATGGCCACAAAGAGATCCTTCCGCTCGGCCTTGGCCGCCAACTGGTATTCGACAAAGAGTTCACCCGGCATGTGCAAAATCCGAGCCCGTCCCAAGGCGAGGCAACCGATATCGATCCGGTGCCCAGACTGGGATCGTCGCAGCCAGGCCAACCGCCCTGCCCCATTGGCCGTGAGAAAGCTCGCCTCTCGACCCTTCAACTGGGCCACCAGTCGGTCTTCGTCCAAATGACGAGACAATGGCAACGCCACCGGCTCGAAACGCCAGCGCAAGTCATTCGTGGTCACCGGTTCACGACGGGTGGCATCCCAGGCACGTCGCATACCATCAGCCAATCGCTCCCCCAAGATGCGACGGTTGGCCGGTGCGCCATCATTGTATTTGCCAGCCCCGATGTTGCCGCCAGCCCCATTGAAATGAACATGCAATGCCTCAGGCACGGCGATTTGGCGCAGAAAACGCGCGATACCTGGAAAATCCGGATTGGCGACACCCGTCCGGTAGTAGCTCTGGGGATGGGTGGCATAATAGCTCAGCACCGCCACCGGGCGATCGTCGTTCCAGAAACTCACCAAAGAGACCATAGGGTCGATGACTCCTTCGGGCTCCGCCCGCAATGCGGGGTCGGTCGTTGCGGTGTACCGGACGGCGCGCACCTTGCCATCTGGACCGAAGATGCGGCGGTTCGATGCCACCTCACGCACTTCGGCCTGACTGGTCCCCACCTGATTGAACGGCCGGGCTTGAAAGACCGCCCGAGAGACGGCGTTGCTCAAACGTCCCAGGAGTTCCCGAGCAAAGGTGCCTTCATAATTCCATGGGCTCACTCCGGCTTCGCGCAAGATGGCCTCGGCACCAAAGTCACATTCAGGCGCGTCATGCTGGTGCAGCGAATGCACGGCCACCCGATCCACTGTCGTGCCGGCCGCTGCGGCCAATTGCTGCCGGAAAGCATCGTGTCCCTCGTTGCCGATGCCGATCCAATCCACAGCGCAGAGCACCACCGGCCGGTCTGTCCCCATGACCACCACGCCGCGAGCTCGCAACCCCAAGTCCCACGCGTTGGTCACCGGGTCATAAGCCATTCGCGAACCCATCGGCGGAGTGGCATCGATGTCGAAAAGACCCACCCGCAGCTGGGCCCGCACCGAGACAACCATCACCCAGGCCCACATCAGGAACCCAATCACGAACCTCGTTCGGGGAATCATGGGCCACAGGCTAGACGGTTCCAGCCCGCTTTCGAGGCGAAGTTTCCTGGCAGGTTTTCGTAGGAGGGGTGCCGGCGATTTTGGCATCATCCACCCATGCATTCCCTTGGGCGCGGATTGGTCTGGACCCTTGTGGCCGGGTTGGGGGCCTTTGCCTACGTCATCTTGGCGACCCGGCGTCAGGAACCGGTGAGTTCGGCTTACATCCTGATCGCGGCTCTGTGCACCTACGCCATCGGATACCGGTTCTACTCGCGATGGATCGCCTCCAAAGCCCTGGCCCTCGACGACCGTCGGGCCACACCCTGCGAACGCCATGAAGATGGCCGGGAATTTGTGAAGACCCATCGCTGGATCGTCTTTGGTCACCACTTCGCTGCGATCTCCGGTCCCGGTCCGCTGGTGGGCCCCGTGTTGGCCGCCCAGTTCGGCTACCTGCCCGGAACCCTGTGGATCCTCATCGGCGTGGTACTCGGCGGCGCGGCACAAGACTTCCTCGTTCTCACCGCCTCCATGCGCCGCAACGGCCGTTCTCTGGGGCAAATGGTGAAGGACGAATTGAATCCCTTCCTGGGAGCACTCGCCTTGGTTGCCATCCTGTCCATCATGATCATCCTGTTGGCGGTGCTCGGGCTCGTGGTCGTGAAGGTGCTCGCGGAAAGTCCGTGGGGAGTCTTCACGGTCGGAGCCACCATCCCCATCGCGCTTCTGATGGGCCTGTATTTGCGGTTTATCCGGCCTGGCAAAACCTTGGAAGGCTCGGTGCTGGGTGTCCTTCTGCTGATCGCGGCCGTCTGGGGTGGGCAGTGGATCCACAGCCATCCCACGCTGGCTGAAGCGTTCACCTTCAAGGCGGAACCCTTGGCGTGGGCCATTGTTGTTTATGGGTTTGCCGCGAGCGTGCTGCCGGTCTGGTTGCTGCTGGCTCCCCGGGATTACCTCAGCACCTTCATGAAACTGGGGACCATCGTCGCGCTGGCCGCCGGGGTTCTGTTGGTCCTGCCCACTCTCAAGATGCCGGCGATCACCTCGTTCATCGATGGCTCAGGACCCGTGGTGCCCGGGAAGCTTTTCCCCTTCTGCTTCATCACCATCGCCTGCGGGGCGATCAGCGGATTCCATACGCTCATCGCCAGCGGCATCACTCCCAAGATCATCACGCGTGAAAGCTACGCGCGCCCCATCGGGTACGGGGCGATGCTCCTCGAATCCCTCGTGGCCATCATGGCGTTGATCGCCGCCTGCACCTTGGAACCGGGCGTCTATCTGGCGATCAACATAGCCGGCACCGGGGCCGATGCAGCGGCCATCGCTGCCGATACCGTGGCCAAGGTTCGGGCCACCGGTTTCTCTCTAGAGCCCGGCGTGATGGACTCATTGGCCAAACAAGTGGGCGAGAGTTCGCTCTACGGCCGCACCGGTGGGGCTGCCACGCTGGCGGTGGGCATGGCCAACTTGTTCTCGCAAGTGACCCACGGACGTTGGCTCGATGTCTGGTACCACTTCGCCATCATGTTCGAGGCGTTGTTCATCCTGACAACCCTCGACGCCGGAACCCGCGTCGGCCGGTACCTCTTGCAAGACGCTCTGGGGCATTTGTGGAAACCCCTCGGAGACGTGCGATCCACCGCCGCCGGAGCCTTGGCCAGCGCACTGATCGTGGCGGGTTGGGGATGGTTCCTGATCCAGGGAGTCCGAGATCCCTTGGGTGGCATCAATTCGTTATGGCCGCTCTTCGGCATCGCCAATCAATTGCTCGCCGCCATCGCGCTGGTCTTGGCAACGACCTTGCTCCTGAAGCAGGCGCTGGCGCGCGGCAAATCCCCGGCGATCGCCTGGGTAGCGCTCCTGCCGCTGATCTGGCTGTTGGCGGTCACCGGAACCGCCGGCTACCAGAAGATTTTCCATCCCTCACCGCGCATCGGTTTTCTGGCCACCGTCCGAGATCTGGACCAGAAGCTCCCGGCTCTCCAGAAGGCCGCGGACTCTGCGCCTCAGGATGCCGCGGCCCAGAAAGTCGTTCGCATCAACCGCAGCCGCCGTCTCAACAACGCCCTGGATATAGGCGTGACGGCGGTCTTCCTCGGATTGGCAGCTTTGATCGTGACTGGAGCTGTGGTGGAATGGGTCCTCCTATTGGCAGGCCGGCGGGCTCCTGACTCGAGCGAAGATCCTCCATCCTGGCTTCCGGAATCCGCCGTGACCGAGGGTCGCGGAAAAACGGGTTGGGCCGGAATCTTGGCGGTGGGATTGGCCCTCTTGCGGAATTGGTCCGGCCAAGACGCCGTGGACCGGACCGCCCAACAATTGGAAACCCACGTCACCCGGGAAACCCCGTCGCAGGCAGTACTCATCCCCCTGCCCGAAGTCACCCAATCCGCCCGCCAACACAACGCCCCCCTCGCTTACATCCAAGCCGCCGAATCCCGCTTCAACGGCCCCAACCGCTGCTGCTAACCCACGGGGTCAGTCCCGCATATTTACACAAAAGGTGCCAGTCTTTCATACTCCCATCAATGCCGGTACCAGAGATTTCACGAGGGCAAATTGAAGTCCGCATGAGCACTGAGCCCCTGGCCGCACTGCGTCACCACCACTGACCTCGAGGTCTAGCCGGGTTTGAACTACGGCGATGCAGGCACAAGACGCAGGAACAGTTGGGCAGCGGCATCGGCGAAGCGCAGGCCGGCACGGTTCAACCGGAAATGAGTCGGAGTGATCTCAGCCCAACCGCGATGCACCAATTGGGCGATCTCGGCGGACCACTCCCCGCGCAGATCGAATCCGGTTCGGCTCTGGAATTCTTCCCAGGGCCAACCGGCATTCATCCGAAGGCCAAAGGCAGCCATTTCGCCAGCCCGCGAGAGGGGCGGCAACGCCTCGGCGAACTCCTTGGCACGACGACCTTTTTCCAACTGCTCGCAGTAGAGAACCGTATTGGACCAATTGCGTGAGCGCAGTCCCCGCACCCACTCGCTGGCGCTGGGGCCAAGTCCGTAACTGTCGCGTCCGCGCCAGTAGCCGACATTGTGCTGACAGGCAAATGCTGGAATACCCGGTTCAGGCTCAGGCCGATCCGCCGACTCACCGACACGGCGACGACGAGCGAAATTGGCAACTTCGTAAGCACCAAAACCAGCCTCCGCCACCCGATCGTAAAGCACTTCGTACTGGTCGGCCGCAAGGTCATCATCGACATCGCATTCGCCGGCCTTCAGTTGCTCGTACAGCGGCGTGTCTTCTTCGTAAATCACCTCGTAGCAACTCAGGTGCTCGGTCCCCAGTGCCAAAGCCTCATCCAAGGTCCGATTCCAGATGTCTAGGGTCTGTCCCGGGATGGCGAACATCAGATCAATATTGATGTTCTCGAAACCGGCCTTTCTCAGGATGTCGTAGCTGCGGAAAACCATGTCGCGGCTGTGGACTCGGCCCAAGCGATCCAAGAGCGACTCATCGAGCGATTGCACCCCCATGGAAATGCGGTTCACTCCGAACTGTCGCAACAAAGCCGCCTTGTCGGCAGACACGGTCGCCGGATTGCACTCCACGCTGAATTCCGGTGCGTTGGCCAACCCGAGTCGATGCAAGGTGGTCAACACCGACTCCCATTGTTTGAGGTTCAACAACGAGGGTGTTCCCCCGCCAAAAAAGATCGTCTTGGGGCGACAGTCTTGCGCGATGAGTTCCAATTCGCGAAGGAGCGCCTGAACGTAGCGTTGGATCACATCACCCGAGGCAGGACCTGAGTAAAAAGCGCAATACTCACATTTGTGCGCACAAAACGGAACATGCACGTACAACGACTCCACCGGAGCACCAACCTTTCCCGAGGCCGGAATCCACACGGTGCCATTGGAAACCAATCGCAACGGAACCCCCGCAGACGAATCGCTCATGGTGGGCGCGCTCACAGGTGCAAGTGTTGCCACAGCGCAGCGGGTTGCAGGCGCAGGTTGATGTAGAACGGGCCGAAGTCACCGTAGCGTGCCGTCACCTCATCAAAGCGCATCTCATAAACGATGCCCTTCACATCATCGAGTCGATGAGCCAATAGAGTGACGCCCCACTCCCAATCGTCGATGCCTGTGGATCCTGTGATAAGTTGACTAATCTTGCCCGCATACTTCCGCCCTGTGCGTGCATGAGTGCCCATCAATGCCTTACGGGCGGCAAAATCGAGCATGTACCAATTGTCATTGCCCGATCGTTTCTTGCTCATGGGGTAAAAACACACAATCGGCCAGTCATCCTGCAACTCCGGATGTAGCCGGTAGAACTTCTGGCTTTCATTGCGCTTCTTGGCCGCCTCGAAGGCCGCCTCAAACTCCGGCGTGCCAGCAGCGTGCTTCGGTTCGCCGTGCTCCAAATGGCGACGCAAGTCGTCATCGGTCGGAACGTATTCGGGCAACTCGGTGACGCTCAGGTAGGAAAAGACCGGCACCAGTGTTCCGGGCGGAAAACAGGCCTCCAAATCCCGATGAAGCGCAGAAAGGCCATCGAGCGTTGCGTGGAAGAGCAC
>JARXAF010000036.1 GCA_029865985.1 Verrucomicrobiota bacterium | reverse complement strand
GTGTCCCTCAGGCCCTCTTCCCAGCCCACCTTGGGGTTGTAACCAAACGCATTGCGGGCCGCGGAGATATCCGCCAGCGAATGGCGCACATCCCCTACGCGCGGCTCCCGATGGCCTGGGACAATTTGTTGCCCCGTGATGGCATTCAAACTCCCCATCAGCCGGAGCAAACTGATGCCTTCACCACAGGCGATGTTGAAGAAACGCCCCGCCACCGCGGATTCCGGGGCCTCGGCCACGGCGATGTTCGCCTCCACCACGTTGGACACATGGACGAAATCGCGGGTCTGAAGACCATCGCCGAAAATGACCGGTGTTTCCCCGCGAAGGGCCTGCGTGCAGAAACGGGCGATCACTCCCGAGTAAGGCGAGTTGAAGGACTGCCGGGGCCCGAAGACATTGAAGTAGCGCAGCGACACCGTCGGCAATCCATGGAACTGATGGAACATCCGGCCATAGGTTTCCGACGCATACTTTTGCAACGCGTACGGCGAGAGCGGCTCGGGCGGCAAACCTTCGTGTTTGGCCGGGGTTTCATTGTTGCCGTAGATGGCCGAAGACGATGCAAACACCCAACGGCGCACCCCTGCAGCTCGGGATGCCTCCAGCAATTGGACCGCCGCCGTAAGATTGGTGTGATTGGAAGAAACCGGCTCTGAGATGGACCGCGGCACACTGGGCATGGCTGCCTCATGGAATACCCAATCACAACCTTGGACCGCGCGACGAATGAGCGCCTCATCGCCGACATCCCCTTCGAGCACTTCCACCGGATCGCCCGACCGGATCCAAGTCAGATTGTCACGGGAACCGAGCGAAAAATCATCGAGCACCACCACCTGATGCCCTCGGCGCACCAATGCTTCCGACAAATGCGATCCGATAAACCCGGCACCGCCGGTGACCAATGCTTTCATGAGAGGCCACCTAACCGCCTACCCAAAACCGGGTCAAGGATCGACCAGAGCACCCTACCCAATTTTCGGCGCTACGGGCCGCACAACCCTCAAGGCATCGAGGGAGATTTCAAACAGCAGCCGAAGCAGAGGCACCCGTTTTTCCCACCAATTCCCGGTGCAAGTGATGCACAAGGGTCGCGTTGTCGCATTGCAAGTACTGCATGGAGCCTCCCATGCGTGAGAAACTCTTGCAGAACCGCAGGTAGTAGGCCGGGTTCGTCTTCGGAGGTTCGCCTTGGGTCCAGTCCCAACCGCCGCCGTCCTGCAGGTCCACCACGTAAATGCTGTGCCCAGACACCGGACCATGGCCTTGTTGGAAACGCAAATTGTGGGCGCAGCTCAGGCTCTTTTCGAAGACTTGTGGAGCCATGATCGCCGAACCGATGGACAAGACCACGCCCCCGTCCAGCGACTCCACCGCTCCGGCGAAGGATCGAAAATCCTGGGCGGCCGCCCGACCAATCACCGCGCCGTTGAACATCGGATGGCAGGAAATGATGTCATACCCGATCCCGGGATGCACCGTCACCGGCACACCCAACCGCCACGCCTGAGCCAACAAACTGGCATGCTTCCAGGAATGCGTCACCGCGTGGTGACCGGAGGCCAACCCATGCCGGGCCATGGCCGAAAGCAGTTCGCAACAAGCCCCGGCCATTGGATCGGACGGAAACTGGCCCACCACCTGCGCCAAGGTTTCCGGATCCGGCAAATCGCATCCGTCTTCGTGGATAAACTTGCCCAAGGCCTGCCCATAGCCCAGTCCTTGCAGAGCTCCGGTCATCAAGGCCAGGTGGATGTTCCGACCGGTTTCATCCCACGTTCCGAAGGTTCCCGCGGCGACATTTTCCTCGACCCCTTCTGTGGATCGTCCCAACCACGCGTATTCCCAGTCATGGATGGTCCCAGCTCCGTTCGTGGCCAGGTGCTGAATGAAACCGCCCTCCATCAAGCCTGTGAGCAGGGGCACCGCCCCATTGCGAATCAAGTGGGCCCCATACATCAGGATCACCGGGGCTCCGGCTTTCCGGGCTGTGCGGATGGCTTCCACCATTTTGCCCACGGTGTCGGACTGAGCCGAAGACAACGGAGCTGGAGATTGGTCCGGTGAAATCAGGATATCCTCCACCCGGGTCAAACTACGTCGTTCCTCCAACGGTCGAACCTTCAAGCGCAACAAATCGATCGGCCCCATAGTTCAGACCATTGGAAAACCCACTTCCGGCAAAAGAAAGCCCGCAATTCCCAAGCAAAGGCCAACTCAGCCTCAAATCATGACCATCCGTCATGAACACTCGTCGCGGCGTCCTGTGAAACGTGAGGATCCAGTCAGCTCTGGCCGTTGGCGGCAGGTCGGGATTTTCGACGTGGCACTATGGAAGGTGTGCCCGTCACAAACCCTTCGCCCTCAATCCGGATCCCGAAAATCCACCCAACCTCCGGCCATCGCCTGAAAAATCGCCTCAAAAATCCCCTCGAACGCCGCCGGGAACCGGTGGGGGCAGGAAGGGCAAGACCCCGGGGGAAGCCACCGATGAAACGGCCGGTGACACCTCGGTGTGAACCGCCGCGCCCGAGCCAGAAACCCCGTCCACTTCGGCCGCCAGCGATTGCTCCAAGAAGGAATGCCCCGGCGGGATGAGAGTAATGCGCCCGTTTCCAGCGAGAGCCTTTTGCGTCTCAAGAATGGCAAACAGCGCAGAGGCCACCTCGGGATCGCGCGACACCTCCTCCAGCGCAGCGCCCACCAGTTGCGGGCGAATGGCCGAGGCCTTTGCAAATTCAATGGCGGCCCGCCGTTCTGCGGTGCTGGTGATGATGCTCACCTGATTGGCACCATCCTGCTTGATGGCCGAAGTCACCTGACGCAGGCGGTTCACCACCTTGCTCTCGATTTGCCGGATCATCGCCACATCCCGGAAATGCACTTTGCGGATGTAGACCGAACCCAAGCGATACCCCCACTCGTGCGACTTGGGCGAAACCTCATCCCGAACGGTGGAACTCATGCTGTGCCGATTGATGAGCATCGCATTGAGCGGAAGGTTGCTCAGGCAACGCACTGTCGAATTACTGACATTGGCACCCAAGGATCCCCGCGGATCGGCGTTTTTGAACAAGTAGGCGACCGGATCGCTGATGAACATCTCGAACCAAATACCAATACCCATCGGAGCCCCCTCCTCGGAATTGACCGGCTGACTGCGCTGGTATTGCTGATCCAGCCGCATGTCGATCACATGACAGGTGCCCAACCAATTGACGATGAAGGCACCCAGCCCCAGACGCGGCAAAAGGAAGTGGATCCCGGGTTCATCAAGGGTCGCCAGAACCTTTCCGAAGAGCACATAAACAAAGCATTGCCGCTCCGGAACTATGGCGTAGATGCCCAGCATGCGTGCGAGCGCGAAGGCCAATGGCACGAATACCCAGAAACCGATGAATGACAGCAGGAAGGCAATGAGGAAGGTCATGGGCGGGTCTCCAAGAAAATGCGCTGGGCGCGTTCATACAAGGCCAGTCGCACGTTGCGCACATAGGCGGCCAGAGCGGCGGGGCCATTGCGCTTGAGTCCGGCCAACTGGGCCACCTGACTGGTGATGGGCTCGACCTCCGCCTGAGCCCGAAGCGTCTCAATTTCCACCGCCCGGCGGGACTGCACGATCTTCTGGTCAGCGGACGCCTGAGCGAGACTGATGTCCGACGAGACGTGGTTGTAGGCGGTGTTGATGGCCGCCAGTGCCGATTCGACTTCCGGGGGCGGATCAATGCCGGTGATCAAGGATGCATCGAGTGTAATGCCGTACCGAGCCGCGGAGGTACGGCATTCGCGGTCCATGTGTTCATTGAGATCCCGCAGGTTTTTCCGGATATCGTTGATGGAAATGCCGGAAACGATGGTGGCGTCGGGTCCACCGGTCACGGTCGCAGCCGGATGTTGGGCTGAGATCGGCGGCGCGGCCGGGGCCTCGAAATTCGCAATCCTCTCCCGCAGCACAGAGACAAAATACCCCATGACGTGCACAATCGGGCGTTTCACGCCAAAGAGGTAGGCGTAGAGATTCCGCTCGGAGACTTGATAACGGATCTGACCCGTCAGACCGGTGTTGAGCTGATCCTTGGTGACGGCCTCGAGAATGGTGCCGTTCTGATTGGCTGAAGAATCCTCGGGATCCCAAGCCATGTTCACCGTCTGGGTGGCGATTGACACCTTGTACACCCGCTCCCAAGGCCATTTGAAATAGGGGCCGCCGGGTTGAATCACTCGAACCAGAGGGTAGTTGTAGCGGGATTTCTCCTCATCGTTGAGCGATTCGGAAATCGAGTCGCCACTGGTGGTCAGATCTCCCACCCGCTGGGCTCGCCCGAAGGAGGTTTTCACGGCCCGCTCGTTCTGGTTCACGGTGTAAAGTCCAGCGACGAGATACCGCAGGAGGAACCATGCGACGAAGCCAGAAACGACACCGAGGATGAGGGAGGTGAATTCCAAGTGAGTTCCTTTTCGCCAAGGTAGGTTGAGGAATTTGGGGAAGCAAACCCTCAGAGAAATAGGCTCAGGCAAGCCAGCCAACTCAGCCAACCTCGACTTGGCGTTCGGCTCGGGATGAAGCTCAACCCAAGCCTCTCCGACCGATCGGAAACACCGCCACGGGCCAGGTCATTCCCGGTGACTGGAACGCAACACCTCAACCACCGGGGGAGCTGCCTGAGGACTGGCGGCGTTGAAGTCTTCGCCCAACAGCGCGGCCACGGTGGCGGCCACCTGAGCCTGTCTCACCAACGCAACGCCACTGCGCTCACCCAGAGCCGGGGTGTCGGGCCCCAGGACCGCCATCCACATGTAGGCCGAATCGGCGATTTCGCGGCCGTGGCTCTTCCAGGCGACCGGGGCCGGGCCGCGGCCATGGTCGACGGTGACCACCAGACTGGTCTTGTCACGATATTGGGGCATGGACTGCACGCGTTTCCAAAGATCACCCAAGAAACGGTCGAACTCGTGGGCCGATCTCAAATACCGCTCGTAGTTCCCTTCATGAGCCCAATCATCGGTCTCACCGTAGGAGACGTAGAGGGCGCGCGGTTTGATTGTATCGATCGCATGGAACGCCGCATACCGCACAAAGGTATCCAGCAAGACCCCCGACCACAGCGTCTTGCTCGGACCTACCATTTCATCCAAGGCCAGCGGCACCGGCATCCGGCGGGTTCCTGGTGGTACGTCGAAACCGCTCCAAATCGGAAAACCCGCCCGGGGCCCGTTCAAGATCCATGGGAGGACATCCCAATTGACCACCGCCGCGACCTTGCCCCGGTAACCCGGCCGGGTGTTGAGCCACTCGAAAACGTTGGTGTTGGCATTGAGGAACTTATCGTTGCTGTCGATTTTCGGATCAGCAATGCCGGTCAGGAATTCATTGTAGCCGGGGTAGGAGAAGTTGCGCCCGTTGGTCACCCGGACCTCGGAACCGCGTTTTCGATTACCCAGCAATTGCCCGTGCTTGGCCACCGTGCCCCAAAGGAACGGGAAGAGCACTTCACGGCTTTGCTGGGGATCCGAGCGCCAGAACTCGGCCTTGAGTTCATTGGTCTTGCCAACGTTGCCATACTGTTTGGAGATGAGGATTTCATCAGCGCCCTGGAACACTTCTTCCTGTCTCAGGCCATCGGTGGTGACGAGAATTACATGGCGTGTCTTGTTGCGAGATTGGGCCGTCCGCGCTTGGGCCGGCAGCAGAAGCGTCATCGCGCCCAACATGCACAGCACGGTGCGGACACGGAAACCGCGAGAGGTTCGGAATCGAGACAGGGTGAGAACGTTCACAATGATCGAAAGCCTGATCACACCGAGCCGCCGGGTCAACCGACCCTCAGACCAAGCACGCAGGGCTGGCATCGGGCCCCGTCGCAATACGGGAGTAAAAACGCCCGGGCTCCCGTTGATTATTTTCACTTGGGCACTGGCGGATCAGGGCCATAGTCTTTGTGAAATCACCGCGCTTCCATGGGCTCAAGAATTTTTACTCCAAAAAGCAGTCGCTGGGGGCGCTTTGGCCTCGTCATCCCCGGCTTGATGGCGGCCATGGGGCTGAGTGCGGCCGCGCCGAACCTCGAGTTCAATCGGGATATCCGCCGAATTCTTTCTGACAACTGTTTCCAGTGCCATGGACCCGACGCCGGTGGCGGAAAAGCCGGCAAGAAAACCCTGCGTCTGGACTTGCCCGAGGCGGCCTACGCTCGCCGAGACGGCCCTGCGGCGATTGTTCCCGGCCACCCCGAACAAAGCGAAGTCATCCGGCGCATCCAGTCTCAGGATCCGGATGATCAGATGCCACCTCCGGATTCCGGCAAAACCTTGTCGGCCGCCGATCGAACCACCCTCGAAGCGTGGATCCGCCAAGGAGGCAAGTATTCGCAACACTGGGCTTATGTGGCCCCGACCCGCCCCCCGGTGCCCGCCGTCGAAGCCCGAAATTGGCCGCGCAATCCCATCGATCATTTCATCCTGGCCCGACTGGAACAGGAACGGCTGAAGACCAATCCGGAAGCCGATACCGAAGCCCTCGAACGGCGCGCCAGTCTCGACCTGACGGGTTTGCCTCCGGCCACGCGTTCGGAAAAATCGGCCGAACCCCGAGATTATGAACGGTTCGTCGACGAACTGCTTGCTTCACGGGCTTATGGCGAACATTGGGCGCGCCTGTGGCTCGATCTCGCCCGCTATGCCGATTCCAGCGGGTACGCCGACGATCCTGCCCGGACCATCTGGGCTTATCGCGACTACGTGATCCGCTCCTTCAACGCGAACAAGCCCTTCGACGTGTTCACGCTGGAGCAACTCGCCGGCGACCTCCTGCCGAATCCCACGGAAGACCAGCAAATCGCGACTGCCTTCCATCGGAACACGATGACCAACAACGAAGGAGGCACGAGCGACGAAGAGTTCCGCAACGTGGCCCTGGTCGATCGCGTCAACACCACGATGGCGGTGTGGATGGGCACCACCATGGCCTGCGCCCAATGCCACAACCACAAGTACGATCCCATTAGTCAGGAGGATTATTTCCGCCTGTTCGCCATTCTCAACAACACGGCCGATGCCGACCGTGGTGATGAAAGCCCGGTCATGCCGCTCTTCAGTCATGAGCAGAAGCGCTTCAAGGCCGCAACCGAGTCAGAAATCGGCCGTCTCGAAACAATCCTCTCACGCTCGACACCGGAGCTGGCCAAGGACCAGATCGTATGGGAAAGCCGAGTTTCCAAGCCGCTCCCGTGGCAGACGATGATGACGAGCAAGGTCACCTCCCGGGCCGGGGCCGTGATGCGCTCCGGAAACGACGGCATCGTCCACGCTGGGCGCTCCGGCAAGACCGACTCCTATATCGTCGAATTGTCTTCGAACGACGCCCAACCGGTGCAAGCGCTGCGCCTCGAAGTATTGCCCGAGGACGGCACGCCCACGGGACGAGTCGGACATGCTGACGGCCATTTCGTTCTCACGCGGGTTCAAGCACGCATTGTCCCGGACAAACCCGCCGTGCCCAAGGCCCGCCACGTGCGCATCGAACTCCCGGGCAAGGAGCGGATCCTGTCCTTGGCCGAGGTCCAAATCTTCCAGGGCGACAAAAACGTGGCGCAATCGGGCGAGGCCCGCCAAAGCAGCACGGCCTTCGAAGGACCGGCCAAACTGGCCATTGACGGCAACACCAACGGCGATTTCAACGGGGCCCGTTCCACCACCCACACCGAGACCTCCAGCAATCCTTGGTGGGAAGTAGACTTGAAGCAACCGGTGGCCATCGACCGCGTAACCCTCTGGAACCGCACCGACGGATCGCAGGAACGCCTGAGCGGCTTCCGCGTGGTCTTGCTCGATGAGAACCGGATGCCGGTCTGGGATCAGGTTGTGGCCGAGCCGCCCAAACCCAGCAAGGAACTGCGTCCCGATGCCTCCCGCCCGGTGGAATTCCGAATCGCGTCGGCCGATTTCGAGGCCAAGGGATTCGAAGCGGCGTTGGTCCTCTCGAATTCCGATCCGAGCCAGAAGGGCTGGTCGGTGGCTCCGCAGCTGACCCAACGTCATCAACTGACGCTCGTTCCCACGCATCCGTTCTCGGTGGGGCCCGGATCCAATCTGGTGATCACCCTCGACCATCAGTCCAAACAGGAGCACGCCACCCTGGCGGCTTTCCGGTTCTCCCGAACCTCCGACACCCGCGCGGCGGAAATCCTGCAAATTCCCGCTCCGGTGATCTCGGCCTTGGCCCGGCCCCAGTCCCTTCGCTCCGCAGCCGAGAAGACCACACTCGCCAGCCACCACCGATCCGTGGCCCCGCGCTTGCAGCCCCAACGGGACAGTCTCGCTGAACTGCGAAAGAAACTATCCGAACTCAAGCCGCAGACCACAGTCCCGGTCTTGCGGGAACTCGCCGGCAAAGACCGTCGCAAAACCCTCATCCAACTCCGGGGCAACTACCTGAATCTGGGTCAAGAAGTCCCCGAAGGTCTGCCCGCCAGCCTCGGACTCGCATCGTCAGCGCAACGTCCCGACCGTCTGGAGTTGGCCCGGTGGTTGATGGACAAACGCAATCCCCTCACCGCCCGAGTCGTCGCCAATCGTCTGTGGGAGTCGGTGTTTGGGATCGGTTTGGTGCGCACCAGCGAAGAATTCGGTTCCCAAGGAGAGCCTCCCTCCCACCCAGAACTCCTCGACTGGCTCGCCATGGAATTGGTGGACAGCGGCTGGGATTTGAAACACCTGCTGCGCCTCATGGTCACCTCGGCTGCCTACCGCCAATCTTCCAAGGTCACTCCGGAACACTTGGCCCGTGATCCGGAAAACCGCTGGCTGGCCCGCGGTCCAAGATTCCGATTGTCGGCCGAGATGATCCGCGACCAAGCCATGGCCGTCAGTGGATTGCTCAGTGATCGCATGCATGGTCCGCCCGTCAAACCTGCCCAACCCAAACTCGGGCTCAGCGCCGCATTCGGCAGCGGCACCGACTGGGAAACCAGCATGGGCGAAGACCGTTTCCGCCGGGGCATTTACACGACTTGGCGCCGCTCGAACCCCTACCCCTCGATGGCCACCTTCGATGCACCCAATCGCGAAGTATGTCAGGTTCGGCGTGAACGCTCCAACACACCGCTGCAGGCCTTGGTGACCCTGAATGACCCGGTGTACATCGAGGCCGCCCAATCTCTGGGACGCCGGATGGCCTTGTCGGGCGGCACGGTGGGTGAACGGCTCCAGAGCGGATTCCAGCAGTGCCTCCATCGTCCGGCCTCGACCGAGGAATTAACCTCCCTCACCACACTGCTCGAGCGCAGTCGCCAGCGTTTCCAAACAGACACCACCAAGGCCAAACGCATGGCCACCGAACCCATTGGAGCACTCCCCTCCGGCCTGGAGGCCACCGACGCGGCCGCCTGGACCTCCGTGGCCAACGTGCTGATGAATCTCGACGAATTCCTGATGAAACGGTGAGCCCGATCGCCCCCAAGCACCCCATGAATCCACAGATCGAAGCCCTCCAACACCTCACGCGGCGACACTTCCTGGGCCGAACCGCCCACGGTCTGGGCGCCATCGCCCTAGGCTCCCTCATCAAAGGAAGCCTCCCCGCTGCCGCGGCCGCGACACCCGCTCCCTCACTGTTGACGGCGCATAGCCCGCGGTTTCCCGGGAAAGCCAAGCGGGTGATTTACCTGCATCTTACGGGTTCTCCGCCTCATCTGGATCTCTTCGATTACAAACCCGAATTGGTGAAGCGCACCGGGCAGGATTGCCCCGATGCCTTCCTCAAGGGCAAGCGCTTCGCCTTCACTTCCGGAACGCCCAAGCTTTTGGGCACTCCGCGGACTTTCGCCCGTCACGGACAAGGCGGCGTCTGGCTCTCGGATGCCCTGCCCCACCTCCAAACCGTGGCCGATGAACTGTGCGTCATCCGTTCGATGACCACCGACCAGTTCAACCACGCCCCAGCAGAACTACTGGTTTACACCGGATCTCCGCGCCCGGGGCGCCCGTCCATTGGTGCCTGGGTCACCTACGGCCTCGGGACCGAAAACCAGAACCTTCCGGGGTTCGTGGTGCTCATCTCCAGCGGAGTGCAACCCAATGGCGGCAAGAACTCCTTTGGCAACGGCTTCCTTCCGTCCGTCTATCAGGGAGTTCAGTGCCGTTCCAAGGGCGACCCGGTGCTCTACGCCTCGGACCCGGCTGGCATGGACCGCGACGTGCGGCGTATGGGTCTGGACACCTTGCGCGACCTCAACGAGTTGCAGTCCCAAGAGTTGGGACATCCCGAAACCGCCACCCGGATCGCCCAATACGAATTGGCCTTCCGGATGCAGATGTCGGTGCCTGAAGTCATGGACATCAACCGCGAGACACCGGCCACCCTCGAGGCCTACGGCGCCAAACCCGGTGAATCGAGCTTCGCCAACAACTGCCTCTTGGCACGGCGGCTGGTAGAACAAGGAGTCCGCTACGTCCAACTCTTCGACTGGGGCTGGGATTTCCATGGCACGGGGCCGTCCGAGGACATCCGCGATGGACTCACCAACAAGTGCCGCACGATGGATCGCCCGGTCGCGGCTCTGCTGAAAGACCTCCGTCAACGCGGTATGCTCGACGACACTCTGGTGGTGCTTGGCGGCGAGTTTGGACGCACCCCCTTCCGTGAAGGGCGTACCGCACAGGGCGGTATTCTCGGTCGCGACCACTTCCCCGACTGCTACTCCATGGTCATGGCCGGAGGCGGCATCCGAGGCGGCACCATGTACGGCGAATCCGACGAACTGGGATTCTCAGTGGCCCGCGACAAAGTCACCGTTCACGACCTTCAAGCCACCCTCCTGCATCAACTGGGCTTCGATCACGAGCGCCTCACCTTCCGTTTCCAGGGCCGCGACTACCGTCTCACCGACGTGGAAGGAGAAGTGGTGAAGGGCATCCTGGCTTGATCCGGAAACACCCTCTCCCCGTTGTTCCAACAAATCTTCCTGACCCAGCCTTGAGTCAGGAACGCGACCCGCTTACCCATACCGCATGAACCGAGCGGACTGGAAAGCAATCCTGCGGACCCTTTGGCGGACTGCAATGGTTGGGGCATGGACCTTGGCCACCGCTCATGCCGCTACCGTGCGAATCGACACCTCGAAATCCCCACAACTGAAAACCTGGGCCGATTCGGTGCTACCCATCGCCAATGAATGGTATCCCCGATTGGCCAACCTGATGGCGGCGGTCGAGGGCCGCCCATTGCTGGATGTCACCATTCGTATCGACCCCAATTTCAAGGGCATTGCCGCAGCCTACGGTCCTTACATCCAAATCTCGGCTGACTGGATCAGTCGCCACCCGGAAGACAGTCGCGCCGCCGTGATCCACGAACTGGTTCATACTGTCCAAGATTATCCCCCGGGCCAAGTGGGGTGGTTGACGGAAGGCATCGCAGATTACTTCCGCTATGCCATCTACGAAGCCATGCCCTTGCCCGACTTTCCTCGTCCCGACAAACCTCAGGGATATCTCGATTCCTACAAGGTCGCGGCGGGGTTCTTGTTTTGGCTCGAATGTGGTCCTGCACCAGGAATCGTCCGTCAATTGAACGCAGCGCTCCGAGTCGGACAGTACCAAGAAACCCTCTTCACCGACAGAACCGGCCGCGGATTGAGGGACCTCTGGAATGACTACCTGACCGCCCTGCGACCCCTGCCCAACCTCCCCCAGGAACCCAAGGTTTGGCGACATGCCAAGGGTTCGTTCGAATTCCAACCCAACGGAACTTGGACCGAATTTGAAAACGGGAAACCGAAGTGGAACTTCATCGAAACGGCCAGAACCTCTCAGTACATCGAAGTCATGGACCGCCCCCGCAACATCCGCCTGAGACTCACCTCACCCATGGTTCAACTCATCTCCAAAACCGGCTGCGACACCCTCTACACCGGAGCATGGTCTGCAGCGTCCGCCACGAAGTAGTTGCCACACTACCCCCATGGGTTCACTGGAGAAGACCCCGCTCGAGCACCGACCCGGTGCGGGAAACTCAGGGAGATCAGACGATCACAGCGGGAGTCTGAAAGATTGGTGGAACTAGGCTGGACGGCTTGCGGATGCCTATGAACAAACCCAAACAGGTGCAATGGTTCGATGAACCGGAGGAGCACAACTATCCGGCGGCTCAATCCTACCTGCGACTGATCTATGCCGAGCAGGAGGCCGATCGCTTGGTGGAACAACTGCGAACGGCAGACATGGTTTCCTTCAAGGCGAAGGATATTTTTCGGGCATCCGGTCTTTCGCTGCTGGGCGTGAGCAACAGCCATGTCTCCAAGAACGATGACAAGATCCAAAATGGGGTTTCGTTGTCGCCGCTGCTGCTGGTGCGGTCACGCATCCGGGATTCGGTGATCGTGGCCGATGGTTACCACCGACTGTGTGCGGTCTACCGCCACAACGAAGACGCTTGGATCCCCTGCAAAATCACCTGACGTTTTGTCATGCCGCTCCCCCGAGAGACCGCTTGGTTTTATGCAAAATCCTATGGTTGGGGGTGGGGCCTGCCAGCGCGCTGGCAGGGGTGGGTTTGCCTCCTGACCTATGTGACCGTGATGGTCGGCAGTGCAGCTTGGGTTCTGCCCGAATACCCGATCCTCTTCGGAACCATCACCGGAGTTCTATCCGCGATCTTCATCGGAATTTGCTACTGGAAGGGGGAAACCCCGAAGTGGCGCTGGGGCGGCAAACCGTTGTAACAAAACGCGTTCACCCTCCGACTCTCCCTTCATTCAATGCCTCCCTCTTCCTCGCCCCAACCCCTCGTCCAAACCGCACAACCCCGGCTCATGTCTCTCGATGCCCTGCGTGGCTTTGACATGTTCTGGATCGTTGGAGCTGAGGAGCTGATCCGTGGGCTTCAGAAGTTCTCCGGCGGCGGTCTCCTGGGGTTGATCGCCGAGCAACTGCACCACAAAGCGTGGGCGGGGTTCCATTTCGAGGACCTGATCTTCCCGCTCTTCGTCTTCATCGCCGGTGTTTCTTTGGTTTTTTCGCTCGGAAAAACCCTGCAACAAACCGACCGCCGAACCGCCACGATCCGCATTCTCAAACGCTCCGCCCTGCTCTACTTCATCGGGATCCTGTATTACGGCGGGTTTTCCACACCCTTTGAGAAGATCCGTCTGCTCGGTGTTCTGCAACGCATCGCCTTGTGCTACCTCTTCGCGGGCCTTTTGTTCTGTTATCTCAAGCCCAAGGCGCTCATCGCTGCCTGCGCTGGTTTACTATTGGGCTATTGGGCGATGCTGTCGTGGATTCCGGTGCCCGGACATGGAGCCGGCAACTTTGCCGAGGGTGCCAATTTGGCCAATTACGTGGATCAACAGTTCCTACCACTGCGCAAGCATGATGGGGATCACGATCCGGAAGGGCTCCTCAGCACGCTGCCGGCCATCGCCAGCTGTCTCTTGGGAGTCTTCGCAGGTCTGATCCTCCAGAACCCCGCCCTGACCGATCGGAAACGGGTGGCACGGTTGGTCATGTTGGGCTTGGGTTGCCTGGCCGTCGGTTGGGTTTGGCACCTGAACTTCCCCGTCATCAAAAAGATTTGGACCTCGTCGTTCGTGCTGGTGGCTGGCGGATACAGCTACTTGTTATTGGCCGCGTTCTACCAGGTGATCGATGTCTGGAAGTTCCAGAAATGGGCGATGCCGCTGGTATGGATCGGCGTGAATCCCATCACCCTCTATTTCGGCGGGCACTTCATTGACTTCGAAGCCATGGCCAAGCTGTTTTTCGGCGGGCCCGTTGGTGCGGCATTCGGCCCCTATCAAGAACTGGTGATGGCTCTGGCCACCCTCGGTTTCGGCTTCGCCTTCCTGCGCTACCTCTACCAGCGCCGCATTTTCCTGCGGGTTTGACCACCCACCCACCCAGCCAAGAGCCCTCGAAGACAGGGACAGGCTCTTCGGACTAGGGACAGGCTCCTCGGACTAGTGAAAGGCTCCTCGGACTAGGGAAAGGCTCCTCGGACTAGGGAAAGGCTCCTCGGACTAGGGACAGGCCGGTCAACCGATTGTCTGAAGTCGTTTTGTCCTGCCTTCTTTCAGAGCTTGGGTTTTGATGCGGTCAATGCTTTCCAGGGCCGACCACTCGCATCGGAGAAATTTCGCTGCCTTTCTATGGATTCAACTGCTGGCACTGCTGTTGATGGGCTCACCGACCGTTTCAGCGGACGACGCAACAGGGCCCTCGCCGCTGGTCCAATTGCAGACCGAGTCAGCGACTCTGAGCATCGGGTCCAATGGGTCCCTCATCGCGTTTTCACGCCGCTCTGACGGGCTGGATTATTTGGCCAAGAGCCAACCCGCCCCGCTCTTGAGCCTCCGGTCCGGCGGAACCCTGCTCGCTCCGGAAAGCGCGACCTGGGATGCCAAGGCCCAACGGTTGACACTCCGATTCGGCAAGTCGGGTCTCTCGGCCCAAGTCCGGGTGGTTTCAAAGCCCAGCCACCTGAGTTTCGAACTCGTCGAGATTTCTCCAGCGGGCAGCGCCGATTTGGCCGTGTGGGGCCCGTATCCGACGAGTATCCGCAAGACGGTGGGCGAAGTGGTCGGCGTGGTTCGGGACGGGACGTTCGCCCTGGGGTTGCAAGCCCTCAACATCAAGACGCTCGGCGGTTACCCGGAAAACGACGAAGGCAGCGCGGACCGTCCGTATGGTGCACGGCAAACCGATTTCGGCAGCGTCTTGCAGGCCTATTCCATGGATCGATCCCGGCCCCGGTCCATCGCCGTGTGGAACAAACGGGCCCCCAATATGCCCGTGCCCGCCGTGCCCGGCGAAACGGTCTTGGGATCCAAGATCGCACTCTTCGGATGCCCTGAGCCGCAAGCCCTCGAGACACTGGGAAAGATCGAGGTGGCCGAGGGTCTACCGCATCCGCTCATCGAGGGAGTCTGGGCCAAGATGTCCCCGGAACGCGGTCGCTCGTACCTCATCGCCAATTTCTCCGAATCCACCATCGACGAGATGCTGGGTTACGTGAAGCAGGCCAATCTCATGAGCTTGTACCATGAGAACGCCTTCAAGAGCTGGGGCCACTTCGAACCCAATCCCAAGTTCTTTCCAGGAGGCATGGCTGGACTCAAGGCCTGTGCGGACAAAGCCAAGGCATCGGGCATCCGCCTGGGAGCCCACACGCTGTCGAACTTCATCCAAACTCAAGACCCCTACATCACACCCGAGCCCGATGCGCGCCTGGCCAAGACCGGCGAAAGCACCCTGACCGAAGCGGTCGATGCCGCGACCTCTACCATCCCGGTGGCCTCGCCTGAATACTTCACCAACCGCCTGGGCAACGAATTGCAAACGGTGGTCATCGGCAAGGAATTGGTCCGGTATCGATCTGTTTCGACCAATGCCCCTTGGAAGCTCTTGGATTGCCAGCGCGGCGCCTATGGCACCAAGGCCAGCGAGCACCCACAGGGAGCTTCGGCTGGCAAACTCATGGACCACGCCTACAAGGTGTTCTTCCCGAATCTTGAGCTTCAGCGGGAGATCGCCCGCAACCTGGCCCGAGTCTTCAACGCCTCCGGCTTGAGCCACATGGACTTCGACGGCCACGAAGGCTGCTTGGCACCCGGCGAGGGCACGTATGGCAATGAAGTCTTCGCCAAGGAGTTCTACGACCACCTCGATCACACCGTGATCAACGGCACCAGTCCGCCGCTGTCGCACTTCTACTGGCACATCAACAGCTACTGCAATTGGGGTGAACCTTGGTACGGCGGTTTCCGCGACAGCATGCAGGAGTACCGCATCAACAATCAGGCTTTCTGCGAGCGGAACTTCATCCCCAAGATGCTCGGCTGGTACTTGTTGCGGACTTCCACCTGCCTGTCGGACATGGAGTGGATGCTGGCCCGTTCCGCCGGCTTTGATTCGGGGTTCGCTTTAGCCACCTCCCTCGAGGCCCTGCGTAAAAACCCGGAGACCGGCCCGATTCTCGACGCTTTGCGGGAATGGGAAAAAGCCCGGCGGGCCGGCGTGTTCACACCGGAGCAGCGCGAGGCACTGCGCAATCCCAAGCGGGAGTTCCATTTGGCGACCGTCGCCGGCGGCGGCTGGAATTTGTTCCCCTTTCATGACTCGGCGGATTTCCAGCACGAGGCACTCACCCGGCAACCCGGTGAGCCGACCTCGGTCCAGTGGGACGTGACCAACCCGGATGCCCGCCAAACCGTCCAACTCAAGCTGCGGGTGGCCAGTGGCGGCGGGTCCATTCGCAACCCCATCCTGGAGATCAACCGCTCGGCCACGCTCCAAATCCCCATAGAGATCCAGGCCGGTCAATCGCTGCTCCTCGAGAGCGACGCCATCGTGCGCCTCTACGATGCCAAGGGCAGTCCGGTGCAATCGTTCCCATTGAAGACAGCCCTGCCCATGGTTCAGGCCGGCACCAATCAGATTTCCTTCGATTGCGAATTCCAGGGCGAAACGCCGCCGAAAGTGAGCGTCACCTTCAAGACCCGAGGCAACCCGACACGAGTGGGAATGCGCTGAAGCCGGACGGTTTCTCTGGTGAACCTAAGATTTCAAAAAACATTCCAGCCCACGAGTTCAGCGACACTCCTTAGCCCGCCATTCCACTCCGCACCCCATCCATGATCCGACACTCCCGACGTTCCTTTCTCCGGTCCGGATTGAGCGCAGCCACCGGCACCTCAGTCGCCTCGATCGCATCCTTCGGGTTCCCCAATATTTTGGCCGCAGACATCCCCGTTCTCGGGCACGGGCGTTTCCGCTACCGGGTGGTTCCCGGATGGGGGGATCTGGGTGCGGAGACGCCGGTCAATGACTGCCACGGACTGGTCGTGGATCGGGAAGGTCACATCATCCTCTTCACCAATGAGACGAGGAACAACGTCATCGTCTACGACCGGAAAGGGCGGCTAGTCCATAAGTGGGGCACGCAATTCCCCGGAGCCCACGGTCTATCACTGGTGACCGAGGGCGGCCGCGAGGTGCTCTACCTGACCGACCTCCAGCGGCATCAGGTCATCAAGGCCACTCCAGACGGCAAGATCCTTCAGGAATGGTCGCTGCCGCAGAATACCGGCAAGTATCCCAAGCCCGACGAGTACCGTCCGTCGTGGACCTTGCACCTGCCCAACGGCGAGTTCTTCGTGCTCGATGGCTACGGCCGCGACTACATTCTGCATTACGGGGCCGACGGGGGGTTCAAAAAGGTTTTTGGCGGTGCGGAGGGAGGCATCGTCCACTGGGGGCCTCATGGCGGAATGATCGATGCCCCGCGTTCGGGCGAACCGACCTTGCTCATCGCCATGAGCGACCAAGAACACTTGCTGCGCATGAGCACCGACGGCCGTGCCTTGGGAACCATCCCCTTGCCCGGCGGCAATCCCCGGCAAATCCGTCGCGTGGGCGATCACTATTTCGTGGCGCACCTCGGCGACAATTGGCCGAAGGATCGCAATTGTCGGGGCTTCATCTCCATCCTGGATGCCTCGCTGCGCGTGGTGTCCAACGTCGGCGGCACCGCCCCGGAATATGACTCCGACGGCAAACTCCGCCCCATGGCCCACCTCGAGGAACTCTTCCAGCACCCGCACGATCTGGCCGTCGACGCCGAATGCAGCCTGTATGTGGCCCAATTCGCCTCCGGCCGCACCTACCCGATCA
>JARXAF010000027.1 GCA_029865985.1 Verrucomicrobiota bacterium | reverse complement strand
CCGGAACGGCAGGTCGCCCATCCACTCGTAGCCCGCCATGATCATGCGAGCGACCCAGAAGAAGATGATGTCCGGACCGGTGACGAGGTCGGTCGTGGGATAGAAGGCCTTCAGGGTCGCGTTCTTCGCGTCGGCATCCTTATCGCCGGTCCAGCCCATCGTGGCAAAGGGCCACAGCCAGGAGCTGAACCACGTGTCGAGCACGTCGGGATCCTGGGTCCAGTTCTCAGCATCGGCCGGAGGTTCGATCCCGACATAGGGATCCTCTTCGCTGAGCAGCACATAGGTGTCTTCCAACGCCGACTCCGGAAGTCCCATCTTCTGGGCAATCGCTTTTCCCTCCGGAGAATCGAGCCTGATTTTCCGATACCACACCGGGATGCGATGCCCCCACCAGAGCTGGCGGCTAATGCACCAGTCTTGGATGCCGCCCATCCAGTGGTCGTACACCTTGGCCCAGCGATCCGGGAAGAAGCGCATCGGGGCCGGAGCGTCGGAGCCGGGTTGGGCCACGCAGGCCTTCGAAGCCTCGACGCTCGGGTACTTGAGGAACCACTGCTCGCTCAGGCGCGGCTCGATGGGCACATCGGCCCGCTCGCTGAAGCCGACGTTGTTGGTGTAGGGCTCGGCCTTGTCCAGGGCTCCCGCGGCCTCCAGCAATTCGGCTGAGCGCTTGCGACCAACGAAGCGGTCCAACCCCGCCAAATCAGCACCGGCTTCGGCCGTGAGCTTGCCGTCGGGCGTGAGCACGTCGATGACCGGCAGCTTGTGGCGCAGGCCGATCTCGAAGTCGGCCTTGTCATGGGCCGGGGTCACCTTCAGCACGCCCGTGCCGAAGTCGAAGGTCACGTGCTCGTCGGCGATGATGGGAATGATCCGCTGCTCCTTCGGCACATCCAGCGGCAGCGCACGGTAGACGTGCTTGCCGATGAGGTGCGTGTAGCGGGGATCGTTGGGGTTCACCGCCACGGCCGTGTCCGCCGGGATCGTTTCCGGCCGGGTGGTGGCGATGGTCAGGAACGTGCCCGGAAGCTCCACCACCTCCACGCGGAAGTGGTACATGAAGCCCTTCTGCTCCTTCATGGTGACCTCCTCATCGGACAGCGCCGTGAGCGAGGCCGGGCACCAGTTCACCATGCGTTTGCCGCGGTAAATCAGGCCCTTCTTGTACAGATCGACGAACACTTGCTGGACGCACCGGGAATACTCCGGATCCATCGTGAAGCGGGTGCGGGTCCAGTCGCAGGAGGCACCGAGCGCGCGCAACTGCTTGAGAATGATGCCGCCATAGGTCTCCTTCCATTCCCAGATCTTGGCCACGAGCGCCTCGCGCCCGAGGTCATCGCGGTGCTTGATCTGGCCGGCCTTCTTGAGGGTCTTCTCGACGACGTTCTGGGTGGCGATGCCCGCGTGATCGGTGCCCGGCAGCCAGAGGACTTCCTTGCCGTCCATGCGCGCCTTGCGGGCGAGGATGTCCTGAATGGTGTTGTTGAGGACATGGCCCATGGTCAGCACGCCCGTGACGTTGGGCGGCGGGATGACGATGGAATAGGCGGGCCGCGTGGCCGAGACGCGGGCCGGATCGGCCGTGAAGCAGCCCTGCTGTTCCCAGAACTGGTACCACTTGGACTCGACGGACTGCGGCTCGTAGGCCTTGGAAATCTCGCTCATTTCGGTCCGGCAAACCTACCGGACCTCCCGGAGTCTCGGCAACAGGTGGCTGCAGGCGAGGCCGCGTGACGAATACATCATCTCCGTGTCGTCCGGGATTCCAAAGGGGCCGAGAACAGACCACCCGTGAACACCCACATCGGCCTTTCCGATCGCGCCATCCGCCTCTTCGTCGGCCTTATACTCTTGGGTCTGGGTACCGCCCTCGAGACTCCCTGAGGACTCTTGGGCGTCATCCTCATGCTCACCGCGGCCATCGTCTTCTGCCCGCTGTACCCGCTTCTGGGCATCAACTTGCGAAGAGGGCCACTAACCCGCCAGCCCGATCCCCCGTCCCGTCGCGGCCCGATCAGGGGAGAAACGACAGATCCGAGGCGGAGGCGCCCTGCCAACCGGCGGCGATCGTCGCGGGCAGGGAGTCGACAGACTTCCTTCGTAGGTTGCCCGGAACCCCCTGGTTGGCAAGTTTTCACCCGACTGCATTTCTGCCAGAACCTTTCAATCACCTCTGACGGAAGCCACCGAAGGGGGCCTGATCTCGAGGCATTCACACGGACGCATCCTTCAGCGCAGCGCAATCCTCTGCGCATCGACACCTCGGCCCCGAACTCCGGCTCCTCCTGCATCGCAAGCTTCCGGGTGCCCTGCCCAAGGGCGCATTGACGGGGGCTGAAGCCCTCGCGAATGCTCAGGGGCATGATCCCTGTCCGCGCTTGGGCTGCCGTTCTCCCCCTGCTCTGCTCCGCCGTTCTGTCCAACCCGTTGCGGGCGGAGCCGCCCAAGCTCCCCGGCGTGGGGGCGGCCCTGCAGGAGCAAATCGACCGCCACGAAATCGCCGGCGCGGTCACGATGGTGGTCACACGCGATCAGGTGCGGCACCTGGAGACGTCGGGCTTCGCCGATGTGGCGGCCCGGAAGCCCATGCAGCCGGACACCGTGTTCTGGATCGCCTCGATGACCAAGCCGATCACGGCCGCGGCCGTGCTCATGCTCCAAGACGAGGGCAAACTGAATGTCCACGATCCGGTCTCCAAGTACCTGCCCGAATTCGCGAGTCTCAAGACTCCGTCCGGCCAGCCGGCGAACCTGACGCTGATCCAGATCCTCACCCACACCTCCGGACTGGGCGAAGCCGGCGGGCCGGCCGCCCGCGAGGCGAAGACGCTGGCCGACCTCGTCCCGCTGTGGCTGGCCGCTCCGATGCAGTTCGAGCCGGGCAGCCGGTGGAGCTACTGCCAGAGTGGCATCAACGCGGCCGGCCGCGTCGTCGAGGTGGTCAGCGGGATGAGCTTCGCTGCCTTTCTCGACAAACGCCTGTTCCAGCCGCTGGGCATGAAGAGCACGACGTTTTATCCGGGCGCCTCGGAACGCGTTCGTCAGGTCACCGCCTACTCCAAGAACTCGACCAGCGGATCGCTCGAAGCCGTGCCGCCCCGGCCGGAGTTCGGTCCCCGCGACCGTCCGCCGCAGGGCAACGGCGGCCTGTATTCCACGGCCGAGGACTATGCGAAGTTCTGTCAGATGCTGCTCGGCCGCGGAACCTTCCGGGGCGTCCGCTACCTCAGCGAGGCGTCGGTGAAACTCATGTCCACGCCGCAGACGCCCGCCACCCTGCCCACGGGCTTCTTCCAGGGCGAAACCTTCGGCCGACGCGGGCTGAACTACGGCTGGGGTCTCGGCACTTGCGTGCTCAAGACGCCCCATGACGGCGTGGCCGCGATGCTCTCGCCCGGAACTTTCGGCCACGGAGGCGCCTGGGGCACCCAGGCCTGGATCGACCCGGTCCAG
Organism: Verrucomicrobiota bacterium; assembly: GCA_029865985.1. GTDB lineage: Bacteria > Verrucomicrobiota > Verrucomicrobiia > Limisphaerales > UBA9464 > SXXZ01. Next base: position 6,566 of record JARXAF010000027.1, on the reverse strand, counting down.
GGCGTGGCCTACGTGCTAATGGTCCAACGCTCCAACTTCCCCAACAGCGACGCCAGCGACGTCCGCCGCGTCTTCCAACAGGCCGCGACCAAGGCCCTGGCGCCCCGATAGCGACCCGCGCCTCCAGGTCCGGCCCGCACTGTGCCACGGCTTCGGTTCCCAAACGCCCCGATCATGAACGCTCCCCTCAAGCCCCGTCGGAAACGCCACCGCAGGAGACCCACCACCCCTGGCGAAATCCTGCTGGAAGACTATTTGATCCCTCTGGGGCTTTTGCAGAACGCCTTGGGTCGCGCCCTCGGTGTCTCGCCGAGGGCCATCAATGAGATCGTTCTGGGAAGGCGTTCCATCACACCGGAAATGTCGATGAAGTTGGGCAAATTCTTCGAGCAAACCTCGGAATTCTGGTTCCGGGTGCAAAGCAACTGTGACTTCCGCGACTTGCGGAAACGGGAGCGGGCCCTCACCGCCAAAGTCCGTCCGCTGGCCCTGCTGAAAGCGGCCTCAGTGCCTGCGGCGGTTCTCCGCCCGGGGCTCTCAGGCCCGCTCAGGCTCAGGCCCCGAGGCCGGTGACGGTGTGGATCTCAATGAGGCCGAATTCGTTCCAGCGGCCGTTCTTGAGTTCTTGCTGGCGGGCCTTGGCCAGGAACAATCGCTGGCCGTCGGCGCTGAAGCGGGCGTCGGTGATGCGGTGCTTGGCGTCGATGCTGAAAAGGTTGCGACCGCTGGCCGCTTCGAAGAGCGCAAGGTTCCAGGTGCCTTGGAATAGCCGGCCGGCCATGACGAAATGCTTCCCATTCGGGTGAAAGGCCAAGGCCTCCATCAACCCCTGCCCGCTCTCTCCCTCGTGGGTCTGATCGAGCTTCTTGCCGGTCTTCCAATCGAAGAACTGCCACCGCTGAACGCCGTTGCCCGCCATGGGGTCGCGCATCGGACCCATGCCGCAGGCGTAGAGACGCTCACTTTCCGGTAATAAACACCAAACAATCTTATCGATTGATTGGTACTAAATCAGAACTTGACGCCCGAATCTTCGGTTGAATTGCAAAGATCAAGTTACTCAATCCATCATCGATATCAGGAATTAAATCTCGAATATCATCAATTGTAGAAGATCGATACTGTTCAATGTCCCGATCAAAGGAATCTTTTGTTTTCTTAAGATTTTCAGCTAATTCAGATTTCAAACGCGCTAATTCCGCCGGGTTGGTTTCAGCCTGAAACCACTCTCGATACGTTCTAGACACGGAATCAACAGCTTCGTCTCTTAGATCAGTAAACTGAATTGATGCAGAGCCACCTTCATAGGCACGCCGAATCACTTTGAATCGGTCTCTTTCTGACATCGAATAAGTTGATACGATATGTTGATACAGTTTAAGCTCAGGAACACCGTTTGTAACATTTTCGATAAAGAAACGTTCACAATCAAATGATTCCAGACGAGTCAACCAATCGTTGCCTTCCAACCTTGTACTTCTGGATTTCAGAATATTGGCAACTGGACTCTCTATCGATTGAGCTATCGAACCCTGAAACGTTTGGACGGGAATATCAACCTGACTGATTTTATTTTTTTGAATAGCTTTTTTTGAGAGAGTAATAATTAAAAATAAAAAAATAAATAAGTAAATAAACGCTTTAAAACCTGTTTTCATTTAAAAACATTTGAATCCAAACCTCCAACAATTCCGGACCCAGAGGATATTTGATAGTTAAATGAATACGGAGATTTAAACTCTACAACCAAACGGGTTGAGTTTGGCTTAATTTGGAAAGGCACCTTAACTGTAAACGGATTACCCTGATTGGAAGTACAACAAAAACTATCAGAAGTTTCTGCCGGGGCCTCTAAAACTGCCCATATTTTATTCTGCTCAAACAACTCACGGAAGTCTTTTGATGGATTAACGACGTATCTGTGACTTACAATAAAACGTAATTGACTCTTCAGAGATTCGTCTGCATCCGAATTAACAAACGATCTTTTCAATCCTGCCAGATCATTTGAGGGAATCTTACAGGAATAATTTCTTACCTCGAAGGGCACATCACACGCCCCGCCAGAGCAGATAGAAAACTCACGGATGTCAACATTCGATTCTGTTATTGTTTTGTATTTTATAACCCCAAAAGGATCCCTCGCGGCGTACTTTTTTATATATTTTATACGACCACCATAAGACCACTGTTTCTCCCAAGAATACCTATCAAAGTCTATCGTGAAACCGTGATCCCCTTGATCCGTCGCACCCTGATACACATTATACATTGCCGTAAGATCAGAGAGACCGGCAGCCTCAACTTTCAGCAAACACAACATCAGAAAAGCCAGAATTAACTTTAAAATAGTCGATTTCATTTTTCAATTATTTTTTATTAAGCTTTTTACGATGTGGATGGTAACTAATCGAAGTGATTCGTCAAGAAAATTCTGATTTTTAATTATTTTAGGTATCGCGCCTCAAAGTTCTGGTTCCGGGTGCAGAGCAACTGCGACTTCCGGGACTTGCGCCAGCGGGAGCGCGTGCTCACCGCCCAAGTCCGTCCACTGGCCCTGCTCAAGGCGGCCTGAACCGACTGAGCATGGGACGCGCGGCAGGAGTTCCTTGCACCGGATCTGACGGACCAGAACCTCAGGCCCAGGCTGGGTCAGGCACTCGTGTTGAGACGTCCGAACTGGTGGAAGCCCGGAGAGAAGATGCGCGACTGGCGGCGCAGCGTCCGCGCCATCCAAGCTTGAGCGACGAAGAGCAGGATGACTCCGGTGAGGACGGACGCGACAGTGGCGAGTTGTTCTCCTCCCTGCTCAAAAAACTGATCAAGGATCGGACTCAACATCGACTGGGCGACCACAACGAGCGGCGACAGCAGCACAAACCACCACGGGTTGAACGACTTCACGCCGAACCGCAGCCCGAACGCCGGCACCATGGCGAACAACCCGGCTTCCAATACCAGCAATCCGAGGTCTGACCACCCCACCGGTTGACTGGCCAGCAACGACGATTGATTGATCAGCCATTTCATCAGCGCGTGCATAGGCAAGATACAACCGAACGAACCGGTGAGATGCAGCCCAATAAGAACCCAGGCCATGCTCTGTGCGGAGATCGGAAGTGTCCGCCAATGCCTCAGCGATGCCAAGGATGGCCAGACGAACAAAAACGGGAAAACGATCATCAGCCAAATAAGAACCACCTGTACCCGCCCCAGATCCCCCGTAAACTTCGTGACAACGGTCGCGCCCCCAGCAAGGGCGCGCATTGGAATCACGTGTGGCCGTATCGCAGCCATCCTATCCGGCGATAAGGCCATGTAGGCCCAGAACGCGCCACTGACTACTAATCCCAACGCGGAACCCACTGAAAACATCGACAGGTAGAGCCCTGCGAATCCGTCGAGGCCGGAAGGCTTGGGCAGAACCACCGTGGACCTGACGCTCTGCGTAGGACCTTCATTCTTCCGGGCTCGTTTCAGCAGGAACGCCGTGCGCCGGCGCCAAGACACGAGGCCACACGTCGCACCCACCGCGAGGATCACGCAGGAAAGCGGATCCCAGACGGTTCGCGACTCGGACCAGAACAGGGTGAAGGAACAACTCGCGCTGAGGCCGATCCCCCAGAACGCCCCCGTGACCCAGCCCAGAATCTTCTCCCGCAGATCGGAGGGGTACGCATTCGGCATGAAGCAGAGCACGGTGAACTGAAAGGTGCTCACCGACTGGGTCAGCAGCAGGAACCGGAGCAAGGCGGCAACACCGACGGGAACCGTGCTTCCAAAGAGGTCTGAAACCGTCCAACCCACAGCGAGGCCGGCCGCCGGTGCCAGCGCGCTCAAGGGCACGGCGATCCACCACAACGTTGTCCCCAGCTCGCTCGCGCGAATCGGCAACGACAACAGGGTGCGGGCGTTCGTCCGGGCGTTGAGCCCCACCGCGAGCGCGACCGCACCCAGGAACGCCCCGGCCCCCAGCGGAATCTTGTGAGGATCCAACCCGAAACCGACCGCGACCCCGATGGCTCCGAACCCGAGGAATGCCACGAGGTGAGCCCACCACCAGCGCCGATAATGATCCTGAAGAATCTGCGATTGGAGCTTCATGGTCAGGCTTTTGCCAGGGTGATGAACAACTCCTCCAACGTAATCGGAGCCGAGACCAAGGCCTGCGCCCCGAACTGCTGGAGCCAGTCCCCGGAGTGCTCCCCGCGGTCCACGAGCACCCGGAGTCGATTCCCGTCGTTCCGGGCGATGACCAGCCCCGGTTGGTTCCTCAGACGGCCCGGATCGCTCGTTTGGCAATCGACCATCCGGTAGCGCTGAAGGAGTTCCGCAGTCCCGCCCTCCAGGAGCATGCGCCCTTCCTTGATGAATCCCACATGATCAGCGAACCGCTCGATATCGCCCAGGGCATGGGACGAGATCAGCACCGTGCGATCCTCATCGCGAACGGTCTCCAGCAGCTCGGAATACAGGTCGTGTCGGGCCACCGCGTCGAGCCCGACGGTCGGCTCGTCGAGGATCAGGATGGACGGGCGCCAGGCCAGTGCCAGCAAGATGGCCAGCTTGATCTTGCTGCCGTAGGACAGAGTGGCGATCGAGTCGTCGAGCCCGAGCCGGAAGGTCTCCAACAGATGGCCGCAATGACGGTCATCCCAACCTGGGTGGAATCCTCTCACGAAGCGGATGGCTTTCCCTATCTTGCCCCACATTCGGAAATCCAGGTCGGGGCTCACGTAGCCGATGCGCTGCTTCACCGCGACCTCGTCCCGGGCGTGGTCGAGCCCGTCCACAAGGATGAGCCCGCCATCGGGCGAGCCCATTCCCAGGAGCAGGTCGAGCGTGGTGGTCTTCCCGGCTCCGTTGGGGCCGACGAATCCATAGATGGAACCACGCGGAACCGTGAGGTCGAGCGGACCTAGGCGGAACTTGCCGAAGGATTTGGTCAGGCCGCGAATCTCGATGGCGTTCTGGATCATGGGTTGGGTTGGTTCGAGAGGTTTGCGAGGGATTCACGAACGAGGGACACGATCTCGCGATCGGACAGGCCGGCTTGTCGGGCGGAGGCGATCGCGGCCTGAAAGAGCTGCGCGGCTTCCGCCTGACGGGCCTCCCGGTTACGATCCTGACCGGTCTCGGACACAAACGTCCCGAGCCCTTGCCGACGGAAGAGAATTCCCTCGCGCTCCAGCTCCTCGTAGGCGCGCTTCACGGTGATGACACTGACCATCAGGTCGGTCGCGAGTTGGCGGAAAGATGGCAGGGCGTCGCCCGGGCGCAGACGGCCGGCACTGATCTCGCGCTGGATGCCTTCGATGATCTGCTCATACAGAGCCCCTGGTGCCGCTGGCGAGATGAGCGGCAGAGTCCAGGATGGGGACCGATCAGACATCGTGACTACTGTATATACTGTGCATACACAGTTGTCAAGCTGCCGACCACGACGGATCGGGCGGATTCGCTCCGACTCAGGCCCCTAGGCCGGAGACGGTGTGGATTTCGAGGAGGCCGAAGTCGTTCCAGCGGCCGTTCTTGAGTTCTTGCTGGCGGGCCTTGGCCAGGAACAATCGTTGGCCGTCGGTGCTGAAGCGGGCGTCGGTAATACGGTGCTTGGCGTCGATGCTGAAGAGGTTACGACCGCTGGCCGCTTCGAAGAGCGCGAGGTTCCAGGTGCCTTGGAATAGCCGGCCGGCCATGACGAAGTGCTTCCCGTCCGGGTGAAAGGCCAAGGCCTCCATCAACCCCTGCCCGCTCTCTCCCTCGTGGGTCTGGTCCAGCTTCTTGCCGGTCTTCCAATCGAAGGTCTGCCACCGCTGAACTCCGTTGCCCGCCATGGGATCGCGCATCGGACCCATGCCGCAGGCGTAGAGACGCTCGCCGTCTGGAGAGAACTCGAGTGCGAACACCCCGCCCAAGAAATGGTGGCTCTTGATGATGCCCCAACTGGTCAGGTCGTCGGTCTTCCACTGCGAGACAATCCGTCCGGTCTCCAAGTCCCACACGGCCACCTCGCCCATGAGGTTGCCAGCGGCTACCCGGCGACTGTCCGGGCTGAAGGCCACCGCTTGCACCGGCGGCAGGAAGTCCCACGAGTACTTCAATGCACCGCTCGCCGCGTCGAACACGCGGACCGACGGCTCGGTGCCGGGAGCCGGGTCGTACTTGTAGCTGCCGGCCCGGTATTGACCGGTGACACTGGCCACCCATCGCCCGTCCGGGGAGGCCGCCAAATCCCACGACCAGAACTGATGGGCTTGAACCGATCGGAGTTCTTTTCCGGAGGCCAAATCCAGCCAGTGCAAGACGCCGTCATAACCAGAGGACACCAATTGCTGGGCTCCCGGCAGCAAGGCCACGCCACTGGCGTAACTGTCATGGCGACCGAGGGCGAGCGCCTCTCCTGTCTCGACGGTCACCCGTTGGACCGAGCCGTCGAGGCAGGCGGCAAACAAGGTCTTCCCGTCCGGAGTCGATTCCAGAGCCAGGACCGCCGAAGGGAGTTGGATTTCCTTCGCCTTGGTGAGCTTGGGCTCTGCGGGCGGAGTCGGTGACGACTTGGGATCGGT
>JARXAF010000024.1 GCA_029865985.1 Verrucomicrobiota bacterium | reverse complement strand
AGCAGGACCGCATGGCGAGCCACCTCCTTGGCCGCATCGAGGTATTTGGTGACCAGCGAGGGCGACATCACCAGCGACTGCCCCACGTTCATGAACCCCTCGCCCGAAGCCGAATCCACCGGAAATTCACGGGCCGGATCGAGCGAGTCCACGCCGGTCAAATCCCGGATCGTGTAGGTGTATTCGGCATTGGAGAAACGCCGCAGGACGACCGGTCCGGGGTCCCCGGCATTTTTCCGGGCCCAGCGATCCAGCATCCCACGCACTCCGGCCAACAATTGCTCCCGGGCCTTGGCATCCATCTCCGGCTCCTCCTTCGGAGGCATTTCCTGTATGGAAACCTGCTCGAGCACTTGCTGCCAAACCTTGGGGTCGGTCGACTCCGCACCCGGCTGGAGTACTTGCTCCAAATCGAGGTCACCCTTGTGCTTCGCGGTGGAATGGCAATTCAGGCAATGACGGTCGAAGAGCACCCGCGTCTTGGCATCGATCCCTTCGGCGGCCGCGGACCCTGCCAGTGCCATCGATGCCAGTGCGGTCGCTGCAATCCATCCCAGAGTGCTGCCCACTCGGCGCACCGATGACCGCACCGGATATCGGACCGGGTATGTCTCCGGTTTCGGGAACCCTGCCGTTATCACTTCTCGTTTCATCCTGTTGTTCAATCACCCACGCCCACAGCGGACCACGGACCCGTCAAATGCGGATGAAGAGACGCTTCTTCCACAACCACCAGCACATCGCCCAGAAAATCGACAGCACGGCCGCCCCCTCCACAGCCGGCGCGTATACCCCGAAATAATCGGCCCAGAACGTCTTGCCGAGGTGAGTCCGCAAATTGTCGCGGAAGAAGCCGTCCCAGAGATGGCTGGTCACGTACATGAAAATGGAATTCATGCCCACCACCTGCAGCGGGAAGGTGAGCCAAGACTGCTTCAGGCGATCCGCCACGAGATAGAAACCACTCAGGAGCAAGCAGCACCAACCGCCGCTGAAAAGCACCCAGGAGGGCGTCCAGATGCGTTTGACCACCGGCGCGATTCCAGTTCTATCGAGGATCCATCCGACCCCCAGACCGGCCAGGCCGAACAAGGCGATTCGGAACAACCGCCGGCCGATCGGGACGTCCTCTCGGCGCAACCATCCGCCCACCAATAGACCGCAAATCATCGTGCCCAAGGTGGGAATGAAACTCAGCGTCAGATAACCGCCCCCGTTGTAGAGAAACGTCTTGGCCCGCGGGAACCAATTGAGGAACCACACTTCGAAGTGGTGGGCCGGATTGGCGTTCTTGTTCCAGTGGGCGGCGAATCCGCTCAGGCCGTGCTGCTTCATCCAGTCGGCCGAGACACCGACGGTGGCGGGATCGAACTCCGGACCGGGCAACGGCGCGGCCGCGAACCAGGCCCAGTAGCCGATGAGGATGACCACCAGTGCAACCACCTGCGTCCGTACGCTCCTCCAGGCCAGAAGCCATAGGAACGTGTAGCCCAAACCTATTTGGGTAAGCGTGTCCTCGAAGGTGAAATTCGTCTGCGAGGCATGCGTGGAGCGCAGCGCAATGCCCAGCGCCGACAAGGCCAGGGCCCGCCAGAGCGTGTGGAAGAACATCCGCAAGAAGCCCTGATCGGACTGCTGGCGCGAAGCGATGGACCACGGCAAGGCCAGACCCACCAAAAAGGAAAAGGACGGTTGGATCAGGTCATGGAGCGTGCATCCCTGCCACTCCACGTGATCCTGATGGTGCGCCAAGAAATGCCACACACTGTCCGCGGGCATCTTGTCGGCCACGGCTCCCAGGCGAACCATTTCGCCCGCCATGAGCAACATGACGAACCCACGGTAGGCATCCATCGACGCCAAGCGCTGCGGCGTCGCCGGGGATTTCCCGGAACCGGGTGAAGGAGGCATGACGTCGTTGTGACAAGGTTCTCTATCCGGCGCAATGCCGATGGCAATTCTCGGCCCCTTTGGGCGTGGGCGAACGTGCTTCGAGCCAGCTCCTGAGCCCGCTTCTGAACCCACTCCAACAGCCTGTCCCTCTTTCAAATCTCCCCAGCCCAGCATTGGCGGCCTCGTCCGTCAGAGGCACCCTATGGCGGCATGGAACCGGTCCTCCCCGAGACGTTGGCCGAGCGGCTGTTCACCGACAGCCCCTTCGCCTTCCGCTTCGGCATGCAACGACCCAGCCAAGATTGGTTCCGCTGGGAAGATCCACGCCAGGAAGCCCTCCGGGATCGCCATCATTGGTTGTCCCAGGAACCCCAACGGCATCTGGCTTGGACCCATGAAGCCGATCCGGTGCTTCGCGAGGCGATGGGGCTGTTTCCTTCAACCCCATTTCATGCCGATTCCGCCACCGATGGATCAGATCTGCTCAAGAGCCTGTCCCTCCATTGGGAGCCAGATGTTCTATTGCTGCGGCGGGATGCTGCTGGAGAGTTCCGTTTGGTGGCTGGATCGGTGTGCTTTCCGTCGGCTTGGGATCTCCGGGAGAAAATCGGTAAAACGGTCGATGCCATCCACGCCGGAGTGCCCACCCTCAACGAAACCTTGGGCGCCCGAATTCGTGCATTCCTCGACCGACTGCCTCCGGGACAAACCTTCGAGCGCGACAATTGGGGATTGGCCGCCCACGGCGAACGCAATGCCCACCCGGACCGCGCCCTTCCCCGCATGACGCCTGAGTCGGCTGTGGACTCCACTTGGCTGCGGCTCGAGCACCAGGCCTTTCGCTGCCTTCCGGACAGCGGCGGACTGCTCTTCGCCATTCACCTCACCGTCCACCCGTTGAAAGTGGTTTTACGGGCTCCGGGGGCCCAAGAACAACTGGCTTCCCTGCTGCGCTCCATGCCCGCTGCGATCGCTGCCTACAAAGGGATTCCCCCTCAATTCAGCCGCGCTGTTCTCTGAGAATTCCGACTGATTTGCGGCCTTTCTGCCGCTTTAAACGAACACCCCATCCTTATTACATAAAAGGAAACGCATGATGCTGCGAGTACGTGCGTTGGAGGAGCTTTCAAGCCTGAGCTGTCCAACAACAGACCCGATGGGGAGTGGACCCAGGGCTAAAAAACTTCACGAGCGATACCGTAGAGGAGAAGAAGCAGGAGCCCCAACGAGAGAAGGAAACGGCGTCGGGCGATCTTGCGCTCGTAGCGCAGAGGCCGCAGACCATGCACTGAACCGGCAGCCATGAGATTGACCAAGCCTGACGGACGACGGGGTTGACCTCCCCAGCGCTGCATCCAACGCTGCCAAACTTCGACCAAGTTGAAACGATCCGTGGGGACGGAGTGGCCCGACCGCGGGCTCGACACACTGATCGGGGTCGGAGCCGGGGTGGGCCGATCCGAGGGAGTGTCAAAGGCCGGACGGGTGTCACGGGCACGGGGTGGTTGGGGACGGGCCTCCGGAAGCGGACGGGCGGAAAGGTCCGAGATGCGCCGTTGGATGGCCTGAATCTCGCGGTCCAATTCGGCCTGACGAGCCGACATCGGATCCTTTGCTTTGGTGAACCAACCCATGGTCTTCGAAGCCTTCGCTCAGCGCTTGAGCGCCAGAACCACGGCGAGTGCGAACACACCCAGACCCAACAACGCCACAGGCCAGTTGAAAGCCAACCCCAGACGGGCCAACTGGGCCGTGCTCAGTCCGGCCAGCGGTGAGACCGCGGTGGAAGCCGGAGAAGTCTGTCCCGGCACCGAGGATCCGCTTTCCAACACCGGCCACGCCAGACGCGCCTGATTCCATTCCATGCGGGCATTTTCGATCGCCGCCAGGGCTCGGGCCAATTCGGTCTCCCAGGTGGTATCGGTCCAGGTTTGTTCATTGAGGCCCTGGACGTTGGTCAGCGCCCCTCGTAATCCGTCCAACGTCCGGCCCATCTGGACGGCATCCCGGCGGAGGTTCATCTCGGCCTGCTCGAGCAGCGCTACTCCGCGTAGGAGATTCTGCAACATCTCCTCCCGTCCCGTCTGGAATTCACCCCGACGACGGCGCATCTCCTCGATGGCCGCCTTGGCCCGTTCGAGTTGCTCCTGCGCCTCGCGCAACTTGGCCAGATCTTGCTGGGTGGCCGTCAACTGGCTGTCGAGTTCCTCGCGGGTCGGAGCCCGTCCGGAGACCGCGGACACCGACTGGCCCGCCGTCGCGAGACGTGGTGAAGATCCGCCCGGGGTGCGCAGGTCCGTATCCACAAAGTCAGTGCCGTCGAGAGCCATAGGTCGTGCTCAAAAATTACAGGGACCCATTGCCGAAGCAACGCGGACGTTGCCGAGACCAGCACAAATCGGTGCCCCAGGCCTCGGCGGTCATGACCGTCGCCCCAACGCCTCACCACCAAAAATGAGGCGCCGATCCATCGGTGCGGACTTGCTGCTGGGCGAAGCTGCGGAACTCGGCATGCCCATCAAGCATGAGCACATTGCCGCCGGCCGGAAGTTGGCCGTTGAGGTGGGCTGAGCTGTGCCCGGCCCAGCCGCCATCCACCTTGGTGAAGTTGCGGCCGCCACCCGTTCGGTTGGGCGAGTTCGACAAGGTGGCATCGGCGACAATGACCCGGGAAGACGGCCCCGGCTCGAACTCCTGACCGGCCACCATCCAGGGCTTGGGATTGAAACCTTCCGTGATGTTGGTGGCCTTGATGCGGCCCGATCCCTTGAACGCCACGGCATAACCAATCACGCGGTATCCGTTGGCCGAATCGGCAGCCATCTCGTTGGTCACTCCCGTGGTGAACGACCACAGCTGGTTGTTGTTTTGTTTTTCGAAACCCGGGCAATAGAGAATGCTCCGTTGCCCGCCATTCGCCACGAACGCATTGGCCGCCTTGGCCGGGAGATCCCAAGGCCACACGGCGCCACTGCAGTCGGGAAATTGATCCCGGTTGTCGAAGGCATACATCCGCACGGCCAACCCCAGATTTCGCAAATTGCTGGAACACTTGGTCACGACGGCCTTGCTCTTGGCCTTGGCCAGGGCGGGCAGGAGCATTCCGGCCAGAATCGCGATGATGGCGATAACCACCAGGAGTTCGATCAAGGTGAACGCGCGACGGGAAGAGCGAAGGATCTTCATGAGGCAAAAAGGGACAGGGGTATGCTGAAAACTATGCAGAATTCCCGAAGGCTAGGCAATGAGTGAAACTCTCGGCTTAACTCTCTGGCAACCCTCCGATCGAAGTTTTTTGGGCCCATCCTCACCGCTTCCCTCGGCCGCTGGCTGGCTGTTGATCAAACCTCCTCGCTGGGCTCTCCAGCAGCGGGTCCACTCCCCGCTTGAGACCGGCGGGAGTCTGGATATGCTTTCTCGACATGAAGTTCATCTCATCGCTCACCTTCTTCCTCGTGATCACCGCCGTGCTGAGCGCGGGTATCGCCCTGACGGCCAGCGGCCACAAGCTGGGTCTGCCTCTGCTTTTGGGTGGAACTGCGGTCTTCGGCGGGTTGTTCGTCAAATATGGCTGTCTCGACCAGCACTGAGCGTCGCAACGATCCCCCTCAGCGTCCCCAACCGGGTCGCGACGAGGGGCTTTACGCTGGTTAGGGAGGCACCGAGACAGCGGCACACCTCAGAATCCCATCGGCCGAACCGATCCCACTCCATCGGTCCGGCCAAGATTGCCGTTTAAGGCCTGTCCGATTTTGGACAACCACGGCGCATGAACCATAGTCCGGAGTCCTTCCGCCGGCTCATCCAGCACCTGTCGTCGAACCGCTTTCCATGCCCTCCATGCTTTCCCGCCCGGCCTTTCCGCTGGCTGTGACCTCAGTCCTGATGGCTGCAGCCTTGCTCGGCACCGGCTGCAATCGACAGAAGCCCATCACGGTCGTCACCGAAAACGCCCAGCGCCGCAACCTCACCGAACTGGTGACCGGCAGCGGCAAGCTGCAACCGGTGGTGCAGGTGAAGATCAGCTCCGAGGTCGCCGGCGAGATCATCGATCTACCCGTGAAAGAGGGTCAGAAGGTCCGAAAAGGCGATTTGCTCGTCCGGGTCAAGCCCGACCTGTACGCCGCGGCGCTCAGCAGCCAAGAGGCCAGCCTGAAGTCAGCACAGGCCGACTTGCTCACGGCCGAGGCCAATGCCCGCAAGGCCGAGGCCGAACTCAAGCGCAACGAAGACCTCTTCTCCCGCCAACTCATCAGTGGGTCCCTCTTCGACGAGGTCCGCACCGGTGCCGAAGTCGCCCGAGCCAACGCCATCGCCTCCACCCAACGGGTCGAGATGGCCCGAGCCAGCCTGAAGCGTTCCCAGGAAGACCTGGCCAAGACCACCATCTTCAGCCCCATCGAAGGCACCGTCTCCAAGCTCAACTCGGAGCTCGGTGAACGCGTCTCGGGCACCGGTATGATGGCCGGCACCGACATCATGACGGTCGCCGACCTCACCGAGATGGAGGCCCGCATCGAAGTCGGTGAAATCGACGTGGTGCTCATCGAACCCCAGTTCAAGGCGAGGCTGGATGTCGATTCGTTCAAGGACCGCAAGTTCGACGGCCAGGTCACCCAGGTGGCACGCTCGGCGAAGACCGCCGCCGTCGGCACCCAGCAGGAATCCACCAAGTTCGAGGTGCGCATCCGCATGGCCGACAAGGGGCTGTTCCTGCCCGGCATGAGCGTGACAGCCGACATCGAGACCCGGTACCGGACCAACGTGGTCACAGTTCCCATCCAAGCCGTGACCACCCGCCTGCCGGGCTCGTCGGCCAGCGAACCCGTTCCCAAGAAAGCGCAGTCCAATTCTGAGGAGGACAAGGGCCAAATCGAATTCCTAGCCGGCAAGAAAACCAAGGACACCGTCAAACCGGTGGAGGTCGTCTTCATCAAGAAGGGCGACAAAGCCAAAATGTTGCCCGTCAAGCGGGGCATCAGCAATGACTCGCACTACGAGATCCTCGAAGGCGTGAGCGAAGGCCAGGAAATCATCACCGGAAGCTTCAAGGCCGTCTCCAAGGAACTCAACGACGGCACTCTCATCCAGCTCGAGGAAGCCAAGAAAGACAAGGCGACGAAGCCCTGAACCCGGTCGATCCAGGTTATGTCGCTCATCCGAATCCAGAATCTCGCCCGCCGCTACGTGATGGGCACCGAAACGGTGCACGCGCTGCGCGGAGTTTCCGTGAACATCGAGCGCGGCGAGTACCTGGCCATCATGGGGCCATCGGGCTCGGGCAAGTCTACCTTGATGAATTTGCTGGGATGCCTCGATACGCCCAGCGACGGCAGCTACGAACTCAACGGGAAAGACGTCGCACGGATGAGCGACAACGAACTGGCCGACATCCGCAACCGCGAGATTGGTTTCGTCTTCCAGAGCTTCAACCTGCTGGCCCGGGCCGACGCCTTGCACAATGTCGAGCTGCCCCTGATTTACGCGGGATCGCCCCCGAAGGAACGGCGTGAGCGCGCCCGGCAGGCCCTGGTCAATGTGGGGCTGGGCGAACGCATGCACCATCGGCCCAACGAGCTTTCCGGCGGACAACGGCAACGCGTGGCCATTGCGCGGGCGCTCGTCAACACCCCGTCCATCATTCTGGCCGACGAACCCACGGGGAATCTGGATTCCAAGACCGGCGTCGAGATCCTGAGTCTTTTCGAGGAACTGTCGCGCCGGGGCAACACCATCATCGTGGTCACCCACGAAGAGGACGTCGCCTTGCACGCCCGCCGGGTCATCCGCATCCGCGACGGCCTCATCGCCGCCGACGAGATCAATCCGCACCCGAGGGCGGTCGTGGCCCCCATCACTGCGTCGGCACCCGCTTCGACCTCATGACCCTGTCGAGCGAACTGCGCGAATCGGCCCGCATCGCGGTGGCGGCTATCCGGGCCAACAAGCTGCGATCAGGCCTGACCACCTTGGGCGTGGTCATCGGCATCCTGACGGCCACGCTGGTCGGTACCATGATCAACGGCATGGGCGAAGCGTTCACCCGGTCGGTTTCCTCCATGGGTTCCGACGTGCTCTTCATCGGCCGCTTCCCTTGGATGAGCTTCGAGGACTACCGAATTTATCGGAACCGTCGGGACATCACTTTCGCCCAGTACCGCGAGCTCGAGTCGCGCATGACCACCGCCGCGGTCATCGCCCCGCAATGCGAGGCCTATCAGGCTTCGGTGACCTACGAACGTCGCCGCGCCAAAGGCGTCTGGTTGCTAGGCAACACCTCGGAATCCTTGATTATCCGTGGCCTCACCGTCGCCAAGGGTCGATGGATCAGCGCCTCGGACGTCAGTTCCAGCCGCCCCGTGTGCGTCCTAGGGTCTTACCTGGCCGAATCGTTCTTTCCGAACGACAACCCGGTGGGAAAGAAGGTCCGCATCAACGACACGCCTTATGAAGTGGTGGGGGTCATCGAAAAAATGGGCAGCATGTTGGGGTGGAATCAGGACAATCAGGCCGTCATCCCCATTTCCCGCTTCCAGGAAGACATCCAGCGCCGGCCCGACTACGTCATCACCGTCAAGGCCCGCAGCCCGGACACCGTCGTCGAGACCTTGGAGGAAGCCCGATCCCTGTTTCGCAGCATCCGCAAGATCGAGCCGGGTCGACCCGACGACTTCGCCATCAACCAGCAGGAGGCCATCACCAAGTTCTTCGACGGCTTCAAGGCCGTTCTGGGCACCTTCGGGTTCTTCGTCACGGGACTGTCCCTGTTTGTGGGCGGCATCGGCATCATGAACATCTTGTTTGTATCGGTCGCCGAACGGACCAAGGAAATCGGCATCCGCAAGGCATTGGGGGCCAAGCGCCGGTCCATCCTGACGCAGTTCCTGATGGAGGCAGCTGGAATCACGCTCTTGGCTGGCCTCATCGGTGTCGGGATGGCATGGCCCATTTCCTGGAAGATCGGGGAAATCGCCCGGGCCAATGGCTCCGTCTTCGAGGCTCAAATGTCCTGGTGGATCGTCGCCCTGGCGATCTTCGTCTCGGCGGCCACAGGCATGGTGGCCGGATTCATTCCGGCCTGGCGGGCCAGCCGCATGAACCCGGTCGACGCCCTGCGTTCTGAGTAGCCATGAACCCCGGACGCGAGCTCATCGAGATGGTTCGAATGGCGGCCAACGCCGTGAGGACCCATGTCCTGCGCTCGTCGCTGACCATCCTCGGCGTGTTCGTGGGCGTGTTCTCCATCATCGCCGTGATGACGGGCATCCGGGTGCTCCAGCAGAACCTGGAAGACGCCATGAACGGCCTCGGGGCCAACACCTTCCAGTTTCAGCGCTTTCCGGCCATCAGCTTCGATGATGCCGATTGGGAGAAATACTTGCGGCGGCAGCGCTTCCGCATCGTGGACCTCAACCGGCTCGAACGTCGGGTCACGCTGGCGCAGGCCGTTTCGGCCAATGCCAACTTCGGATCCGGCGAGGCTTCCTCCCGCTACGCGCGAACCAACCCCAACATCCCCGGGAACGGCATGACGCCCGAAGCCTTCTCAACCCAGAACCTCACCTTGGGCGAGGGCCGTGGGTTCAGCGCGGCCGATGACGAAAGTGGCCGATTGATTTGCGTCCTCGGATTCGACCTGGCCGCCAAGCTGTTCCCACGGGGGTCGCCTTTGAACGAGTCAGTGAAGTTCCAAGGCATCAGCTACAAAGTGGTGGGTGTTCTGACCCAACGCGGCGCGTTGTTCGGCCAAAGTCGCGACAACTTCATCGCCATTCCGCTGGGCACGGCCCGACGCCTGTACGGTGAGAACCTGTCGGTCCAGCTTCAGGTCCAAGCCCCAAACCGCGAAACCTATGCCGAGATGGTCGAGCAGGCACGCGGTGTCATGCGAGCGATGCGCCGGGTCGCGCCAGGCGACGACGACGACTTCGAAATCGTCTCCAACGAATCCGCAGTGAGCCAGTTCCGCAGCCTGACCTCCGCCATCCGACTCGGCGTGGCGGCCATTAGCAGCATCGCTCTGATCGCCGCGGGCATCGGCATCATGAACATCATGCTGGTGAGCGTCACCGAGCGGACCCGCGAGATCGGCATTCGTCGGGCCATCGGGGCGCGCAAACGCAGCGTGATGCTCCAGTTCATCGCCGAAGCCGTGCTGTTGAGCGAAGTCGGCGGCGCCTTGGGTGTCGTCGGAGGCATCCTCTTCGGCAACCTGCTGTCCTTCGTGGTGAAGGCCCCACCGGTGATCCCCTGGGACTGGGTGGGCATCGGCCTGGCCATTTGCTCGGCCGTCGGGATCCTCTTCGGCACCTACCCCGCCTGGAAAGCCGCTCACCTCGATCCCATCGATTCGCTAAGATACGAGTGACGCGAACCGCGAGGGGATTGCGTCAAAAATGATCGCGACGGACGCCGTTCAGCTCTGGCTCAGGCGCTTGACTGGAGCGTCATGGAACAAGTCGTGGGCTTCCCGAAGAATGCCAGCCAGACGATCGGCGAACGGGCTGCGACGAATCACTTCGTTGAGCCGTGACCAATCGAGCTTCTCGACGTGTTCGCCCGGGAACCAGTGATCGGCATTGCCCAGCATGTTGTAGCGGAACTTCGCCCACTCGGTCAGCTCCAGAGGCTTCGCATAGGTCCAGATGCGGAGGATTTCCACCAAATTGACCTCGCCCGGCACGGCCACGAATTCCGGAAGCCCGGCCCACCAGCGGCGGCACCACTCCGACCCCAGCACGCGTTCCATTTCTTCACGCAAACGGCGGTCGATGGACTCCACCGCCTGGGCCGCCTGCTCGTAGTGCTGAAGGCCAGCAATGTGCTCGTCGAAATCAGACGGTTTGGCCGCACCCAACGAGAGCGTATGCACCTCCGGACGGGCCAGGCAGTAGAGATCGTTGAACTGCATGGGCGTCAATGGCGCACACAACGAACGCATCTTGGGCAACTCGAGGTAGAGTTTCCCACCCTTGTCATTCGGACTGATGATGAAGACTCC
>JARXAF010000173.1 GCA_029865985.1 Verrucomicrobiota bacterium | reverse complement strand
CGCAGGGCGGCACCGCTCGGTCGTCAACGGCCCTTCTCCCAGCGGATGGCTCTGAGCCTGCCCTGCGTGGACCAATCAGTTCATCCCCGGGTGACATTTTGGTCGAGGACAGCCCCTTTGAACCACGCCGGAATCAAATCGGTCTTGAGCTCAAGGGTCCGCCCATCCGTGATCTCCGCCAGCCATGTGTGGCTCCGATCAGCGTTGTCACCCGAGTTGTCGAAGATATAGGCCCGATGGGTGTGACGGATGGCCTCCGTTAACAGTCCAAGCGACCGGTGATAACGCTGCACAATCCGATCTTCCGGAACGGCATGTCCACCTAGCTTTACACGATTGCGGACACGGGAAATGTTGATGGCTGGATCATCGGTTGCGATGAAATACAGGTACGTTCGATACCCGGCCATCTGCGCCCGAGCCAGCAGTGCCACTTTGCTCGGGTGCGACATCACGGTTTCAAGCGTGAAGGAGTTTTTCTGGGCTAGCAGCTTCTGGCTGAGGAAGTCCACCGCAACCGAGGCCATGTAGGAATTGACATCCACTCGTCCGAATTCCAACTGGCCATTTGAAAATCTGAGGTCATGAGTTGCTGACGTCAGTCCGGCCTTGGCCAGGAAGTCGGAATCCCGAAAGAACTGAAGAACCTCGGGTCCGTTAGCGGCGACACCATGCTGCGCGAAGTCCAAAAAACCTCGATCGCGGATACCTTGCTCGATTTCATCCGGGTTCAAGTAAACTCCCAGAAGGTCCGTCGGCAGGTAAGATTTCAGGGTGCTTTTGCCGGACCCATTCGGCCCGGCAAACATGCGCAATCGGGGAATCACCGGGCTCACCGGAGAATGAAAACGCTGCCGGAGGCAAAATGGCTCGGCGGTTCGACTCGCTTCACAGCCACCCGATGACCGTCGGGAAAGACCTCGTAGATGGTGCCGTCTTGCGATTGCAACACACTCTGTCCGGAATCCAGCACCCGCTGCCGTGCGGCCGCAAAGGCCGAACCAGAAACGGCCGGGAACTGGTTTTCAAGCTGCTGGATGTCTTGGTCCGACATATGAACCTTTCTGTTTGGCAACCTAGTGGCGCGATCCGCAGGCGGCAATGGGATAGTGCCAAATCGCAGGGCTTCTCGCTTCGCTCCAAGCGCTTATGGGAGTCTCAAGCCGAACCACTCCAGATCAGCGACCCCGCCCAACGGACGCAACGAGTGCGACCTCGATCCCGCATGGGCGGAACCGTGTTCGATGCAGCGCAAGGTCAGGCCGCGCTGTGTGGACTCTCCTGTCTCTGCTGTCGCCCCGGTACCGACCAAACCGGTAGCGTGGCGAGTGCCGTAATGGTGGTGACGAGCTCCAACGGGTAACAGTTAGTGCTGGCGCACGGCGTGGTCGATCAACGTCGCTTCGGTAGGAGCCTCCTCAGGCGGGCGGTGGTTTCTTCGCGATCGATGCTGCTGGCTGCTACGTCCAGCGTGAGCTTCTCCCATTCTGGGCCGTCGGCCTTCGGTTCGATACCGTTCAACCGCAGGAACACGAGGCACGCGCCCATCGCCGCTCGCTAGTTCTCGCCGCCGAGCGGACGATTCTTGCACAAATAGAACAGGTAGTCCGCCGCCTTTGGCCGATGGCTTCACACAAGCGGTCTTCCTCGTGCTGGCCCAGAAAACCCGATCACCATTCCGGTCAAGCAGCGCTGAGTCATTCGAGGCGGAGATCTCCGACAAAACCAGGCTGTCACCTGTCGTCACCACGGCGTCCTAAAAACAGCAATTGGACGGTCGCCTAACCATCAATTGGACGGTTTTATAACCAGCAATTGGACGCTTGCATAGTCAGCAATTGGACGATCGACTGCACCATCCAGATGGACTCCAAGTTTTTACCGCGCGGACTCGCGCCGGCCGTACGTGCTGCGCTCGCAGACACACCGGTGGTGTGCCTGTTGGGTCCGCGCCAGTGCGGCAAGACGACCCTCGTCCAGACACTCGCACCAGGTCATGGTTACGTCACCCTCGACGATGAGGACGCCTTGACCTTTGCCCGGTCGGATCCCAATGGGTTTCTGGCGGCATTGCACGACCCCGTGATCATCGACGAGATCCAGCGCGCACCCGAGCTGTTGCGAGCAATCAAGCTTTCCGTGGACCGGAACCGCAGGCCTGGTCGCTTCCTTCTCACCGGGTCCGCCAATTTGCTGCTGCTCCCCCGACTGGGCGAATCGCTGGCCGGGCGCATGACGATCGTCGATCTGCAGCCGCTGACCGCGTCCGAGCAGGAACGTGCCCCCGGTCGATTTCTATCGACTTGGCTTGCCGGCCGCCTCAAGCCGACGCTCGCTGCATCATCGGAGCCAACAGCCGCCCTGTCCCTCGCCGCGCGTGTCATTGCCGGTGGGTTTCCCGAACCAGCAACCCGTAATCCGGCCCGTGCACGCGCATGGCACCGTGACTACGTGCGCGCCTTGCTCGAGCGTGACGTGAACGACGTGGCCCGCATCAAGGAGCCGCGCGATCTTACCCGCCTGCTCTCGTTGTTGGCGCTGCGTACCGGCGAGCTGTTGAATATTTCAACCGTCAGCAACGAACTCGATATTCAGCGAGATACCGTGGAAAACCACCTCGCCGCCTGCGAACGGCTCTACTTGGTGCGACGCCTACAGCCCTGGCATCGACATGCCGCCAAGCGGCTCATCAAGACGCCTAAGCTGCACTTCGTTGACAGCGGCCTCGCCGCCACGTTCGCCAACCTCGCTGTCGAGGACTGGCACGAGCAACGGGACCGCTTCGGCCACCTGCTGGAAACCTTCGTCCTCCAGCAACTGACGGCCCAGGCTGGCTGGACCGATCCCGACCTGAATTTCTGGCATTATCGGGACAAAGATCAGGTGGAAGTGGATTTCGTCATCACTCGCGGACGGCGCACATGGGGTGTGGAAGTGAAAGCCACTGCGACCCCGACCCATGCCGACATTTCCGGCCTCCGGCGCCTTGCCGCGCAGTGTGGTGACGATTTCGCGGGTGGCGTACTGATCCACGCCGGCGCCCATTTGATTACGCTCGGTGATCCACGGTTTCTTGCCGTGCCTCTGGCGAAGCTGTGGGAGATGTAGTTCACCCCTGCGTGATGCTGCAAAAACCCACCGCTAGAAGAGGCCAGGATTTCCGCCGCTGGAGTGAAGGACCAGGGCAACGGCGGACGCAGCGCCGCCTCGATCGAGCATGTGCATGACGAGGTGAAGGACGCCTTGGGGCAACATCGCTGACCAGTCGCGAAAGTCGCGAAAGTGCGGCTAGCCAGTCCCTATCGAGAGAACTTACGGTTCCGACTATGCTTCCCACTGTGTTTCGGCCCGGCCAGCGCTTGGAACCGTTCACCCGGGCCGTTGCAGCCAAATTGCCTGACTCACTGGGTCTCAGGTCAATGCTGGCTGGGCTGCTCTGGCTCACTCTTCATCTGACGTACACCCAGGCTCAGACGGTGTACCAGAACAACTTCGAAGCCGCTGGAAACGCGGGTTCCGAATGGCAGCCCGCGTCGTTCGCCACGACGCCGAAAGGCGCGCGGCGTTTCATTGGGCGTTTCGCCAACGAAGGCACCACGTTGACCCTCGGCAATCTGCCGGCGCACTCGGCCGTCACGGTGAGCTTCGACCTGCTGGTGATCCAATCCTGGGATGGAAGCAACACGGGGTTCGGACCCGATTTGTGGGAATGGAGCGTGGGCGGTGAGCGGACGCTGCTGCGGGCCACGTTCAGCAACAGCAGCGACGCCGGTCTGCGACAGAGCTATCCCGATTCTTATCCCTACAGCCTCAACGCGGGCGGCACCGGGGCGGCTGAGCGGAACACGCTCGGCTTTCCAACCGTGCCGAGTTACTCCGGCGGCACGGATTCTGTGTATCGGATGACAAATACCTTCGCGCATTCAGGCGGCCGCCTGGTGCTGCGATTTGGCGCCGGAGGGCTGGAATCGGCGGTCAACGAAAGCTGGGGCTTGGACAACGTGGTCGTCACGGTTTCGCAACCGCCAGGGGGTGTGGTCGAGTGGTCCGCCCCGGTCTTTGATATCGGTGAGACGAACACGGTGGCGACAGTCCAGGTGCGCAGAAGCGGCGCCACAAACCTGCCGGTCTCGGTGGCGTTCGCAACGGCTTCCGGTACGGCGATCGCGGGCGCGGATTTCGTCACCACGAGCGGCGTGCTCGAATTTGCCGCAGGGAAACGGGGTCAGGGAACGATTTCCGATTTTGAGTGGCTTCAGTCTGCCACCTTCATCTTTGCCTGACAGTTTGAGGAAAGCAGCCCCAGGATCAAGTGGCACGTTGCCTCAATTCGCCGAAACGTTGTCACTGCTTCGCAGTCCAAGTTGATCGACGTTCCACGGTTGCCGCTGCGGGTTGCTACAATGCACAGCGCGCGGTTGCGCGAATCTGTTTGGAAAAGCCCGCCACAATGCAGGCACCTGGATTAGACAACGGAGCCGGCCACAGGCCGGAAGAAGACATCTCCGGGCCGGCAAGCCGAGGGTCAGATCACCTCAGGCGGAGCCGACGGGAAGAAAACCGGAAGAAGGAAGAAACGCTGACGCTCAATCCGGAAGAAAACGCCCCCAAAGAACACGGCAAAACCGTGGTTTTCAAACCGGCAAATTTACGTGGGTTTCGGAACGGTGCTGACAGAGGGGTTCCACAAGCGCCGACCGGCGCAGTCACAGGCGACTGAACCAGTCTTGCATTTGTGTTACCAGGTAATACACTGTTGCGGTGATTTTCATCGAGTTGCCCCAGTTCACGGAAGCCGTGAACGAACTCGTGGATGACGCCAGCTACCTGGAGTTCCAAAAGGAATTGCTGGCTATGCCGGACCGGGGCGATGTCATCCAAGGGTCGGGCGGCTTGATGAAGGTCCGAATGCGGCTTCCGGGACGAGGCAAGAGTGGCGGTGCCCGCGTCATCTACCTCCACCTGAAGCAGCACGACGTGATCATCTTGTTCTACCTGTATACGAAGGCGAAGAGCGAAACCCTGACCGCAGCCCAACTGAAGTCCCTGAAGACGGCGGTGGCGGTCATCAATCAACAGTTCCGACCATGAAAACCAAAGAAATCTCGTTCGATGCGGAAGCTTTGGTGGCGAGTGTGGAAGCGATGGCGGACCACGTCCGCGGCGAGCGGAAGCTGACTCTCCGCACGCGTGCCCTCCTACCGAGCCCGGTGAAACCGCTATCAGCCCAGGACGTTGTGGAAATTCGCCAGCGATTGAACGTCAGTCAGGCGGTATTCGCTTCCCTCCTCAATGTTTCGAAAGTCACGGCAATTAGCTGGGAGAAGGGGCGTCGACGCCCGAGCGGTGCCGCTCTGCGCCTTCTCGAATTGGCGCGACGTCGGCCCGAGGTATTTCAGGAGGTTTGACCTGACTCCCACTCATGAGGGGCACCACTGCCTTCACAGTTCGGAAAGCGGACGCTCAAGAGTGTATCAGCCAAAAAAGAACGGTTATTTTATCGGCCTGTCTGGCAAGAGGGGTTTTGAGGCGTTTGCCGGACCGGTCAAGATGTCGGAAGGAGGTGAAGCACGGCTTGCCCGCCGGGCACGAGTGCCGCGTTGATGCCGGTGTCGAACGTGGCGAACCGGCCCCCGTGCTTCACGGCAAGCGCCAGAAGGAAGTAGTCGGTGAGATTCTTGGACCCGGGCAACTGTGGGTGGTGCCTCTCATTGGTCAGAGTCAGGTCATCCGGCCAGAACTGATGACCCGGTGCCGCCATCAGGCGTGAAAGCACCCGCCGCGCTTCCACCGGGCTCCCCAGCGTTCGCGGGTACGATGGATGGCTGAGGATGCGGAGGAAGGCATTCTCGGTTGTCGGACAGGTGGCCCAACCTCCGGTGACAGCCTCACGTTCGAAGAAGCGCATGGCAGTGCCTTCGTGCACGTGCCCGGCATCACCCAGGGCGATGAGCACGCTGGCATCCAAGAGCGTGATCATGGGCGGCGAGTGTTGGCCATCCGCTCAAGCTCCTCGTTTTCCAACGCCTCCTGGACGGCCTGAACCTGTGCCACCGTGGTGCCACGACTTCCAGACACCTTCCGGATACGGAGGATTCCAAAGGGCCCAACCTCGAACCGGGCCGGGTCTGGATTTTCCGGTTCCATGGAGGGCCGGATCTCCCGACGGAGAGCCGCTTCAACAATGGCCTTGAGCGTGGTCTTCCGACGGACCGCGAGGGTCTTGGCCTCCATCAGAAGGTCATCAGGAAGAACGAGAGTCGTTTTCACAATATGGCTGACAGTATGGGTGTACGGCCTGCAGTCAAGTCACGGCTGTTTTCAGGCTGATTTGACCCAGGGTTCGAGCTTCGGCCATGCTTGGCGGCGTGGGTCCGATCACCACCACGGGCCATAAGTCGGTGCCGGTGACCATCCGGCTGATGTGCTTCTCCGTTTCAAAGTGAAGCCGGTTGACCGCTGCTCGTGGTCAGGCGAGGGCAGCGAGTTGGTCGTCGGACATTATAGTTGCGGGAATTCCTTCCCAGGATGCATCTCCTCGACGGTTCCATTCCTGGGACGGCAGATTTACGTGGGTTACGGAATGGTGCTGCAATGTGGGCCGGTTGGGTACCGAGACAGGTCCAACACCTTGATCGGGCGGAGGCTGTGCTGGGCCAGAACGAAGCAGGTCCTCGGTTGTGGATGGCACTTCGGAGCGCCGAGAGCCGGATGATTGTTGAGCGGCTTTGCCGGGTGCTGGAAAAGATGCAGCCCAAGACGTTCCCGACGTCTCTCTTGGGCGATGCGATTGATTTCGCCCGGGGTCAATGGCCCCGACTTTTGGTATTCCTTGGGGACGGACGCGTTGAAATCGACAACAACTAGATCGAGAATGCGATCCGGCCCACGGCGCTAGGAAAAAGGAATAGTTGTTCTTCGGAGAAGCCGGGGCCGGGGAACGCGGCGCAATCCTATACACAGTGATCGAGAGTTACCGTCGGCGGGGAATTGATCCATATGCCTATCTCAAGGATGTCCTGACCCGCCTGCCTTCGATGACCAACCGTCAGACCGTGGGCCTCCTTCCGGCAAACTGGGGGCAAATGCATATCCCCGACCTCAAAGCCGCTGCATAAACGGCATACTCCGCAAACTATGGCTCCTATGCGCGGGGGTGCCTTGGGTGACGCTTACGGTCGAAGGTCCAGGCACACCAGCTCACCCTTGGCGTTGCGGACATACAGTCGCCCCTGCGCCAGCACGGGTGCCGTCCAACATTTGCCACCGATCACCTGGTAGCGGGCCAGCAACTCGAACTTCGCCGGATTGGCGCGCACGACGCTCAATTCGCCCTGGTCGCTCAACACGATCAGACGATCGCCCGCCGCGAGGATCGATCCCTGTCCGAAGCCCTTCTCGCCCCACTTCACCGTTCCAGTTTCCAGATCCACGCAGCGCAGTTCCTGATTCGGCTTCTTGTAGCCGGCCGTCTCGTGCCCATAGAGCATTCCGTTCAACAACACGGCCGTTCCCGTGAACGTCGAGAGGTTCCGGTTCTTCCACACGCGTTGCGCCGAACCGCCCGAGACCTTCAGCAACTCGCCACCATCGTCGCCGGAACTGATGAAGACGCGGTCACCGATGACCACCGGATCCGAGCAATGAGTCTTGTACCCCTGGCCGAAGGCGGAGGTCCACAGGCGTCGGCCATCCTTCGGGTCCACGGCGACCAGGTTCTCGGACATGAAGAACAGAGCCGTCGGCTGGCCCCCGAACTGCGCCAACACCGGGGTGGCGAAGGTCATGTCCTTTCCATTGCCTGAATTCCAACGCATCCGTCCGGTTCCAGTGTCCAGGGCCACTCCGGCGGGGCCATAAGCGATCAGCAGGGTCTTGGGATCAGCCAGCACGGGCGAACCGGAGACACCCCAGTCCGACAACTTGGCGCCGATCTGTTTCCCCAGATCCACCTCCCACTTGACCTTCCCGGATGCGGCGTCCAAGCACAGGGTGCGGCCCGTCTTGCTCACCGCGAAGACCTTGCCGCCCGCGACCACCGGTGTCGCATTCGGGCCGCCTTCGTACATCTTGTTGCCGAGCTTCTCCTCGTAGGCATGCGTCCAGACGGCCTTGCCCGTGGTGGCCTCCAGGCACCGGACGGTGTCCTGACCGTCGGCCCAGCCGGCGGTGAACACCCGTTCGGCCGACACGGTCACGGCGGAAAAGCCGACGCCGACCGTCGCGGTCCAAACCTTCTTCGGACCAGTGGTGGCCCAGTCGGAGCTCCAGTCCGTTTCCTGGGAAATGCCATTCCGGTCGGGGCCGCGCCACGAAGGCCAATCGGCCGCGCGAACGGTCACGCCGCACACCACGGCCAGTAGGCCAGTCCATCGGAAGAGTCGCATCGGCTGGCAGTGTTCACGGATGCCGATCGTTTGCAACCGACGGCCTGGCGTAACTCGGACTTCATGCCATGTCTGCCCTCCCCGAGGAGGAGTCCGAGCCTGCGATGCCAACCAGTTCGATAACACAACGAACGACTCAAAAACACTCTCCCACCGGTACGAAACAAACAGCAGCAACGGGATCCATCCGAGAGTATTTGACCGTCTTGGATCCAATGAGATTCGCCGGTGACACCTGCAACCCAGCATCGGAATTCCCGACTCCCAGTGGGCCCGCCATTCTGGGAGTCGGAACTCCATGATCCAAATCCTCAATGCCTATCGTACCCGCAGGCGCCAGAACTTGGCCTGAATGCCCGGGTCGGGGTT
>JARXAF010000153.1 GCA_029865985.1 Verrucomicrobiota bacterium | reverse complement strand
CGGATCAGTGCACGCAGCGGGAGTCATGGTTTCGGTTGAGCAAACCCGGTAATTCACCGATTGGCAAACACGCCTCCTTGGATCGCCTGCTTGTTTGCCTCCGTTGGCCCCATGAGGACCGAAACGGCCATTGAACCGGTCTGCTTCACGCCAAGGAGTGAGCCATCGCCGCTGGGGTTGAATCGTCTGGGGTGTTTGTTAGCGTAAGCAGCATGACCCCCAAGGCTTTCCTCCGGCATACCCTCCGACCTGGTTCCAGTCGCCGGGGCCGTGCGGCAGCCTTCACACTCATCGAGTTGCTGGTGGTCATCGCCATCATCGCGATCCTGGCCGGAATGCTCCTGCCGGCCTTGGCCAAATCCAAGACACGGGCCCAATCGATCCAATGCCTGAGCAATCAGAAACAGCTGACCTTGGCCTGGCAGATGTACACCGATGACCACTCCGACAACCTGGTGTGGAACGAACTGACGCCGGACGGATCCGGCTGGGTGCGCGGCATCATGGATTACTCGGCGGGCAACACCCACAACACGAACCTCGCCAACCTCACCAACCCCAACTACGCCAAGCTCGCACCCTACACGCAGTCGCCTGGCATCTACCGGTGCCCAGGAGATCGCAGCACCGTCACCATCGGCGGCCGACGCATGGCGCGGGTCCGCAGCCTCTCTATGAGTCAGGCGATGAATTCCCGGGATGATTGGCTGAGCTACATCACCAAGGCGAAGTACGTGGTGTTCCGCAAGGGGAGCGACCTCAACCGAATGGGGGCGTCACAAGCGTACGTGTTCATCGATGAGCACCCGGACAGCGTGAACTACGGAGACTTCGCCGTCTCGATGAACGACGGGGCGGCCGCCGGTTCCATCCACATCATCGATTACCCGGCCAGCAACCATGGATCGTCCGGAGCCCTCAGTTTCGCCGACGGTCACGCCGAAATCCACAAGTGGGTGGATGGTCGCACCATCAAACCCGTTCTGCTGAAACCCATGACCCTGGTCGTGCAATCCCCAGGCAATGCCGACATGCGCTACATGTCGGAACATGCCTCGGTCCGTCTCCAATGAGTTCACGGCCCAGCGCACGGGCGCGGGTCGGCAGAACCCGGAAGCTTACCTGGGCACCTTGAGCGACGCCGCCTGAAAGCGCCGCAGATCTGGATCGTTGACCCTCACGGTTTGGCTCTGGATGTAGGGCGGCATACGGCCGATGCGGGTTGTGTCGGGCGATACGAAGCGCCACGACTCGGCGTGACCATCGGCGAAGCTCAGCGTGGCGGCACCGGCATGGCGGACCGACGGGAAGTCGACCCAAAACCACTCCCCGGGCTGCGTGACCACGAAGCGCGCGTTCTCGATGCTGTTCTCGTGCTCATCCAAAAAGACGAAGGCCTCGGCCGGTGAGGGCAACACGATTTGCGAGAGCTTGTGCCAACAACTGAGGTCCTGAGGGTCGGGCATATCGTTCATGGAGGCGCTCATGGAAACACTCCGCGAGCGGAGTATTCTCCGGGCATCCCGAACCGTCGATCGATCCGCCGGGCAGTGGTAAATGCCAGACGCTTGGTTGTACGGAAAGAGCAACCCCCTGCGGATATTGAAGTCGTTGGTGTCGGTGAAGGCATTGCCCGTCACCCACGTTCTCGCGGTGGCATTGGCTCCTTCGCGGCCGCCCGTCAGCACGGTCTCGTTGGGCGGCAGCTCGTCCTTGAAGTCATCGATGTACAGCAACCAAGCCAGGTTGAGTTGGCGGTAATTGCTCAGACATTGAGTCCGCAGGGCCTTGTTCTTGGCCTTGCCCAGCGCGGGCAAGAGCATGCCCGCTAGAATCGCAATGATCGCGATGACCACCAGCAACTCGATGAGCGTGAAGGCGCAACGGACCTGCAAACCATGGCGACGCGGACGGAACGCCAAACTTGGAGACACGGATGCATTCATGGACAGCGGCAACAGCGGCAGCGGTACGGTGGTAGGAGGGCAACCCACGCGGGTTGGTGATCTCATTGTGTTGTACCTGAAGGCAGGAGCCGTGGGCATTCGAAATCAGCAAGGATCCCCGGGGTGAACCTGGCCGACCGCGCGGTGGTTTGGGTGAATCCCCCTCGCCAGGGACGATTCACCATTGCCGAGCCCCCCCGTTCCGGCCTGATCCTCTCCCATCCCGCGCACTGTCTGCATTCAATTCCGAGCCACCCCCATTGTCGCCCATGAAGGATTCCCACACCACCGCCCTACCCCGCTGGGCTTGGCTCACCGTGTGCCTCCTCGCGCCGGTCGCGCTGCTGAACTACCTCGACCGACAAATGTTGGCGGCGATGAAGAGTTCCGTCATGGCCGACATTCCTGACATCGGATCCGATGCGAACTGGGGACGGATGCTCGGGCAATTCAAGTGGGTCTACGCCTTCCTGAGTCCGGTGGGCGGTTGGATGGCCGATCGGTTCGGGCGGCGACTCACGATTTGTAGCAGCCTCTTCGCATGGTCAGCGGTGACGTGGTGGACGGGGCACGTCCAGTCTTATGGAGAACTGCTCACCGCCCGATCTTTGATGGGTATCAGCGAGGCCTTCTACATCCCCGCCGCTCTGGCGCTGATTGCCGATTATCACACGGGTGAAACCCGTTCCCGCGCGGTCAGCTTTCATCAAATGGGCATTTATTGCGGGGTTATTCTCGGCGGATTCACAGGCTATGCCGCCGACCATCCAAGCCTGGGCTGGCGGGGTGCTTTCGGATGGAGCGGTCTGGCTGGCATGGCTCTGGCGTTGCCCTTGGTATTCCTGCTCAAAGACCGTCCGCGTCCCGCAGCGGCGTCATCCGGGAACACGGCGGGTCTGCAGACCGTCCGTGCGCTGCTCACCAACCGCTCCTTCCTGCTGCTGGTGGTCTACTTCACCCTGCCGGCGCTGGCCGGATGGGTGGTGCGCGACTGGATGCCGGCCATCCTGAAATCGGAATTCAAGATCGGCCAGGGCAAGGCCGGCGTGTCGGCGACCTTGTATTGGCAATCGGCGGCCATCGTGGGAGCTCTCGTCGGTGGATGGTTGGCCGACCGCCGGATGCGCACGACCCAACGGGGTCGGATCCAAGTCAGTGCGCTGGGCATGCTGCTCATCATTCCCGCCATGTTCGGGGTAGGATTCGCGCCTCAAACGGGTCAGCTGTGGGTAGCGGTGGCGTTCCTCATCCTCTTTGGATTGGGATGGGGCTTCTTCGACACCAACAACATGCCCATCTTGTGTCAGGTGGCTCCGCCGGAACAACGGGCCACCGGCTACGGGCTGATGAACCTGGTAAGCATTGGCTGCGGTGGCTTGGCCGATTGGGGATTCGGGCTCATGCGCGATCGGCGCCTGCCGCTGGCGGCCATCTTCAGCGTCTTTGCGTCCGTGGCCTTGGTTTCCGTGTTCTTGGTTTTGATGATCAAACCGACGGAGGGACCAACCACGTCGGGCAGCGCCACCCCCGGAAAACCCTGACACCAGCCTCGCATTGACGGCGGCTCGTCGACTGCCTGAACGTCTTGAACATGCTCCCCACCGTTGGAACACGCCGGGCTATTTGCATCCTCGCTGCCTGGATGGCCGGCGTCGCTGTGCCCGAATTGGCTGGCGACTGGCCGCAGTGGCGAGGCCCGGACCGGACCGGTCGAGTGGCCACCAACGAACCGGTGTTGACCCGACTCCCGTCGGCTCCCCACGTGGTGTGGTCCATCGCCGCGGGGCCTGGATATGCGTCACCCATCGTGGCCGAGGGACTCGTCTTTGCCATGGAGGCCCAAGAGGGCCAGGAGGTCTTGAGGGCCTTGGACGCCGCCACGGGTGCCGAACGGTGGAAAGCCATCGTCGACGAGACCTTCACCGACTCCCAAGGACCCGCCGCGCCGCGCTGCACGCCGGTGGCCTGCGAAGGCCGGGTTTATGCGCAATCGTGCCGGGGCAAGTTGGTTTGTTTCGCGACCGCCGATGGCAAAACCGTGTGGTCGGTCGACTACACGAAGGATTTCGCCGCCACGTTCATCGGTGAAAAAGGCAACTCCCAGGGAGCCATGCGCCATGGCAACAACGGATCGCCGTGGGTGGAATCCGGGTGCCTGTGGGCCTCGGCCGGGTCCACGAATGGCGCTGGCATGGTGGCGCTGAATCCCCAAACCGGGGCGGTTCGTTGGAAAGGCGGCCATGAGGTGGCCGGCTATGCCGCACCCATGGTAGGCACAGTGTTGGGAGTGCGTCAGGTGGTGAACTTCATGGCCGACGCCGCCATTGGATTCGATGCGCAAAGCGGCCGCGTGCTGTGGCGGTATCCGCTGAAGACAGCCTTCGCCCGGCACGTGATGACTCCACTCATCGTCAACGACCGGGTGATTCTCGGGTCGCATCAAACGGGCCTCATGAGTCTTCGGTTCACGCGTGAGGGCGAGCGCTGGTCGGTGACCGAGCTCTGGAATTCCAAGGAGGCGGCCCCCAACTTCTCCTGCCCGATCGTCGTTGGCGACCGCATCGTGGGCCTTGGTGCGCAGCGCGAGGTGGTGTGCATCGGCGTTGATGACGGGAAGATCCGGTGGACTCAGTCGGGCTGGATCACGAGCGCATCCGACAAGTCCCACGCCGGATTCATCGCCGTCGGCGGCACGTCGGCGCTCATGCTCAGCGATGGCGGTGAGCTGATCCTTTTCGATGCCGGAGGCACGGCGTGCCGAGAAATCGGTCGGGCCCAGGTGGCCGGGGTGAACTGGTGCAATCCAGCTTTGTCGAACGGTCGCCTCTACTTGCGGGATGGCCTGCGCAATGCCGGACATTGGATGTGCGTCGACCTGACCCAGTGAAAGTCTTTCCAGCGGTGCCCGCGATCCTGGCGCTCTCCCGACCGATACCGTCTGCACGGATCGCACGGCGCTCGGATAGGACGGCGATCTTGCGAGTCCTTTGCGATTCACTATCCTGAGAACAATCCGCGTTGGATGCATCCGGACCCATCCATTTCCGGGTTTTGAGCGGATAGACCAACACCATGCACTTCGGTCACCCACCGTCTCAAGAGTCTGAGAATCAAAAACCGGCAAACAACATAACGGTTCGACCCGTTAGATCGCTTTTACTGCCTGTGCCCATGAAAACCATCCGCCCCCTTCCATGGAGATTCCTCGGCCTGCTGTGCCTCTTGCTCGGTGCACTGACCACCGCCGGACTGCAGGCGCAGACCCCCCAGGATCCGGGGCGCTCTGCTCAGGTATTTCTCACGTCACCAGCCTCCGGCACGCAGCTACCCTCCGGGTCCCTGAAACTGGAAGCCGTCGCCGTCGATCCTCTGGGTGGACCGGTCACCCAACTGGAGTTCCTCGCCGATGGTCAGGTGATCGCCCGGTCGGACCGCAGCGACGATGTGTTCGCTACCGTGATCGGACTCAAGGTATTGCATCAGGCAGTCTGGGAGTCACCGACGCCGGGCATCCATGTGCTGGAGGCGCGCGCCGTGCAAAACCTGAAGACCCTCGCGACTTCGTCACCGATACGCGTGATCATCGGGACCGGCCCCCTTCCCCCTCCTGTCGATCCGCCGATCGTTCCTCCCCAG
Organism: Verrucomicrobiota bacterium; assembly: GCA_029865985.1. GTDB lineage: Bacteria > Verrucomicrobiota > Verrucomicrobiia > Limisphaerales > UBA9464 > SXXZ01. The sequence continues at coordinate 12,429 of JARXAF010000153.1, read as the reverse complement.
TCGCCGACGGTAGACCTGAACGTCCTCGATCCGGTGGCCGTGGAATCCGACTCCAAAGATTTGATGACCTTGGAATTTCGCCGCTCGGGTGATTTGTCGAAACCGCTTCGTGTGTATTTCAAGATCGGCGGATCGGCCGACTGGAACACGGATTTCACGGTCATTCCTGGCGGGTTGAAATCGGAACCCGTGAGCGATCCCAGCCTCGCCCCGTGGGTGCAGTCGGTGGTCATTCCGGTCGGGTCGGCCGTTGGCAAGCTCCCGCTCGCGCCGATCCCGGATGACAAAGTCGAGGGCGACGAACTCTTGTACCTGGCGGTGATCCCGAAGCCGGCGAACCTCAAAGACGGCCCGGAACCTTCCGACTACCAGCCCGGCCGCAATCCGGCCGCACGGGTGATGATCCGCGACTCGATCCCACCGGCCCCGTCCGATGCGCCGACCATCCGCGTCCTCGCCGTTCAGTCGGGCACCGCCGAGCCAAATCCCTTCATCCGGGTCATGCCTGGACGCCTCGTTTTCCAGCGGCTGGGGAACCCGGCTGAACCCGTCCGCGTCCGCTACGCGGTCGGAGGCAGTGCGCGAAATGGCGAGGACTTTTCCATCCTCGACGGCGACATCACTTTGGGAGCCGGTGAAACCCAAGTCGAACTCATCATTGGCGCTCTCGAAGACGACCTCAAAGAACCGGAAGAAACCGTGGTCATCAAACTCATCGACGACCCGTCCTACCGGATCGATCCGTCCGGTGCTTGGGTTCAGGTGACCATTTTGGATTCCACCGTATCCACCCAAGCCCTGCTGAAATGGGTCACTCCGAGGACCGCTGAGCGCCTGCGCATCGGCAGCGAGTGCTCGCTGAAACTCGTGGCGGTCGACCCCAACGGCTACCTTCCAGCGGTGTCCTTCTGGGCCAATGGGAAGCCCATCGGGGATTCCCAGATGCAGTTCTTCCGGGCTCCCGATGCCGGGACACCCATCGAGCACAGCCTGATCTGGAAAATCGATTCCGAAGGGCCGATCCGACTCGAGGCCATCGCCTTGGATGCATCCGGGAACAAAGTGATTTCGCCCGCGGTGTTGATTCTGGGTCTGCCGGCGACGGATCCCATCGCACGCAGCTTGCACCCCGCCGACAACGCGCCGGCTGACTCGGTCCTTTCCGACATGGAGTGGATGGTCTGCGCGAAGTACTGGCGCTATGGAGTTCCTCTGCCGCCGCAGTCGAATCCTGTTCCCGTCGGACAACTCTCCAGAGCCGGTTTTCTCTGGCGATCCGGAGGCGCCTACCGGTACGACGCTTCCGTCGGTTCTTTCCCCCAGGGATGGGTCCCGCTCGAAGGCTCCCCCGGCAATTCTGGCACTGCAGGTCCGCTCCCGCCGCTGCCCGGTTTGGATGGAATTCTGGGCACCAACGGAACCCCAGATCGTTCGCCCAACTCCTACATTCTGGGCGAATGGACTACCGACTCGGCCGACTCCTTCACCCTGAAAATCCATTTGGGGCCGGCCGCGAACACCCGTTGCCAGGCGGTCGAAATTTTTGTGGGGCGCGATGCCGTGGTCTCAGCCATTTCGGATGACGGGCGATTCGACCCAAAGACCGGAATCCTTCGATGGGGGCCGTTCTTGGATGATTCCCTCCGGGGATTGAAGGCAAGCGTCTCGAAAGCCAACCCCCTGGAGTTCTCGGGTTTGGGTTCCTTCGATGGGGCTGATCTGAAGATGCTGACTCTTGGTTCGAAATCCAATGCCGAAGGGCCTGCGGCTACCACCCATCGACTCACTGCCATTCCCGCTTCGGCCCAAGGAGATGCCCGCTTGGTGCTCCTCGGTGCCACCAACGGCAGTGCCATGGACCTGGAAGTCTCTGAGGACATGGTCCAATGGCGACGCATCGGAACGATGCTCGGCAATGGTGAATCGCAACTTCAAGTCGACACCGATGCGGGAGCTTCCACGCGGCGGTTTTACCGGGTGATTCCCCGCAAGCGTTGAGAGCCGCTTGAGGATGGCGCGACGAATGCATCCAGTTCCGGTTTTTCAGCGGATAGAAGAACGCCATGCTCTTCGGTTGCCCACCGTCCCGAGTGCCTGAGAACCAAAAACTGGTCCATTCCCGCCGAACCCCAAGGTTCGCGTGGCGCAGTCCGTGAACCGCGCTTGGCACAAGCCTCCCCGCCTGCCAATCGCGGCTTGAATCACGGATGCTGAGCCGGAACCCGATAGCCGCGATGCCATGTCAGGAACCAGAGGCGATCCAAGCCCACCGCTTCCACATGCCCGTCCACCATGACGAAGTTCACCGCCCCCGGCATCTTGGATCCCGGCGAAACGGCGACTGTGCCGCGGAAGGATGATCCATGACGCGAAATGCAGAAGCGCTGCATCATCGCATCGTTGCCACCCATCGCGAGATTCCGGGCCGGACGGTCGGTGGCCAGCGGCCAAGAATCGGCCCAATTGCTGTCGCCAAAAATCGGGGTGGTGACCGGAACTTCGTAGCTGCTCTCCTTGGCAAAAGCCTTCGTGGCATCAATGGCGCCTTGGCCTTCCGGGGAATACTGCCACCCATTCATGCCGTAGCTGCTTTCGAAACCCGTGTTCCATTGCACCGGGGATTTGACCGGGCCATACCAAGCGGCGGTGGCAGTCCCCATGGCTTCGCCCGTCGGGTTGCGGTTAGCGGGAATGGGCGCCGTCGGGCAGATCCGGATCTTGTCGGACGGCACATTGTTGGTCCGCAACACCGCCATCCAGAATTGGGACGGCGTGTACGCCACCGGGAACGTCTTCCCGGTGTCGTTGAGGTACATAAAGAACCCCAAGCCCATTTGCTTGAGGTTGTTGAGGCAAACCACCGAGGCGCCGCGCTGCTTGGCCCGGCTCAGGGCTGGCAGGAGCATGCCGGCCAAGATTGCGATGATGGCGATCACCACCAGCAACTCGATCAGGGTGAAGGCTCCGCGCTGGCTACCCGCGGACGTGATCGGGACATTGGTTCTTGGAGATGTCATGGAGATGAGGGGATTCACCGAGGTTTGCTGGCGATGCAGAAGAGGTGCCGGTCGCCGCGAAGGATCAACCCATCGGCCGCGGGGACCGGGCTGGCGACGATGCGCTCACCCATGGGGTTTTCCGAGAGGATCTCGAACTGGGGCACCACGCGCGCCGCAAAGACCACCCCATCTTCCCGGGCCGCATACAGGATTCCGTTGGCCACCACCGGCGATGCATAGAAGGGGGCCGTTGCCTTGGGCAGGGTTCCTGTCCACAGCGTCTTTCCGGTGGTCGGATCCAGACACACCACTTCGCCGCGGTGACGCAGCAAGTAAGCACGCCCCTCGGCCACCGCCGGAGCGGCGACAAAGACTCCGACGTCATGGCGCTCCCAACTGCGGTGGGTCTGACTCACATCGCCGGAACCACCCAGGCGGATGCCGTAAACATGCGCCTGATTGGGGCGATCATCACGTCCCACCGGGACCAGAACGGTGTTGCCACTCAGAACCGGCGAAGCAATGGCCGGCCAATAACCGGTCGCTCCGGGGTTGAATCCTCCCGCCGTCCACAAAGCCCGCCCATCATCGAGCGCGTGGGCTGTCAAGTGATCCGCTCCCCAAATGACCACCGCCGGTTTGCCCGCGTGATCAATACGCAAGGGTGTGGCGTATCCGTTGTTGTTCTCGGCGGGCACGACAAAATTTCGAGCCACCTTCCAACGCAATTCTCCGGACTTTCGGTCGAAGGCCGCCACCCACGATTCGCCATCATGCAGGCGGCTGAGAATGACCGAATCGCCGACGATCAACGGAGAAGTCCCGGAATCCCAATAGAGTTTTTCCGCGCCGAAACGCTCGGTCAAATCGACCTTCCAGAGCACCTTCCCGTCGCGACTGACCGCTGCAAAGTGACCGCTTTTGAACTGCGCATAAATCGCCTGACCATCCGTGGCGGGTGAGGCGTTGCAACTCGATCCCAGCGTGCGGTGACGCGGATCCGCGAGGGGTCCGACGGGAGTCTCCCACAATTTGCGTCCCTGCAAATCGAAGGCGATAAAGGCATCCTGCCCCGCCAAGGGTGAGGTGAGGTAAATCCGCCCTGCATCAACGACCGGCGTGGAAGTACCTTTGCCCGGAAGTTCGGCTTTCCACGTCACCGAATCCGCTGACCACCGTTCCGGAAAGCGTCCGGAAGAAACACTGCCCTGAGCCGAAGGACCGCGCCATGACGGCCAATCTCCCGGAACCGCAGCCGCCAACGACAAACCCACGATGCAACCAGCACACCCCGCGATTTTCCCCAGGATCATGACAGGGATACTAATCGGGCCGCGCTGATTGGGAAGCCCTGTCCGTGAGAGAGAAGGACCCAAGTTCGGCCTCAGATCCCCTCCTAGGGCGGGCTTGGGATTGTCATGGCTGCGCGCGATTCAAATCCTGCGGCTGCGGTTTCCCTGCGGTTCCCATGAGGCGCAACGTGCCAAAATTGTCCTTTTGGGTTCGTGTACCCCGGGCCCCGGCCCACCACTGCTCATGGTGGAACAGTCCGTAGTTTCCCGTGCCGTCTCTCGGAAGATCCAGATCCCCGATGGCCAGGTTCAGACCCACCGCCACCTCTCCCTGGTCCACCGAATAGTAGCGTCCCGGTTCCAATTCGAGGCACGGATCGAAGCGGATCGACCATTCGATGGTGTAGCCACGACCGCCAGGATGAAGCCGCACCGCTGCCCGTTGAGCCCCGCTTTGTATCCATCGACGGTAGGTGTCCCACGCGGCGGAGTCCGACCGGGGCTCACCCTCCAGCAATCCGCCGACTGCCACCCCGCCCAGACGGGATTTTGTGGCATTGCAAACCATTTGCCAAGCACCCCCATTGCCTTCTGCGCTTTCGTTGCCAATCCAGCGGTTGCGGGCATTGATGAGGATCTCGACCTCGTCGCCAAACCATGGAAAACCCTCCCGTGTCAGATCATGGGCCCGAGGATTCTCAGGTGGCAGCCATCGAGGCGTATCCACCCCGTAAATCCGGTCATCAGTGACGGAAAAGGCGAAATGAAGCCGCTCTTGATCGTGCTTCACCCAGACCTGCACCGAAAGGTCGTTGTCCCGGTTGACCGGCGAAAACTCGGGCACCCAGTCCAAGACTCCGGTCAAACGCGTCGCATCGGACCATTCTCCTGGCGAAACAACGCCATCCAACACGGGCGTCGATCCATACCAAGATTCGGTGATGGGGCGCCGAATCGCGCCTGGCGCGGGTTGCTCCGGCTTTTGGATCGCCACTGAACGGCACCCGGCCCCTCCGACCAGCAAGACGGATAGACCAACCAAGCAGGCCCATGCGATCCGCCTGCCGCCTTGAGTTGATCGTCGGATGTTCATCACAATTCCTTCACAATCGATGAACGGATTCCGTCGGAAGGACAGCCTCTTGGCGGAGGCGGTCCTGATCGAGACCGTCGAGGCGATCCAGACGGTCTAAACGACTGGGATTAACGGGCCGTCTGCAGGCGCTCGTATTGGGCCACAGCCGCCTTGGCTCGGGCATCGCCATTCTGGGCCATGGCGTAGATCTCCTGCATCACCGACGCGATGCTGTCCTGCAAGGCCATGCGCTGTTCCGGAGTCATCGCCGGTTGGGCTCGCAACAACTGGAGTCGGTTGACGGCGTCCTCCATCTTGCCGGACTTGAAATCGGTGATGGCCTGCTTGACCTGCTCAGCCGGTGCAGGACCCGCCGGAGCATCCGTTGCTCCGTCCGCCGGAGCCGCCGGCGTCTTCTCGAGAGCCGCAGCGGATTTCTCCAACTCAGCGACCGGGTCTTCCTTTTTGCAGGCAGTTGCCGCGAGGACCAACACCGCCAGTCCGAGCGAAGATGAAGAGCGAAACATCATGGGAAGATGGGTGTCAGGAATTATCGGCCGTTGGGCGTGCCCGGATTGCACCAGAGGCGATTCTTGCCCGCCAGGTTGCCCTCGGCGTAGAAAAGTCTGGTCTTCAGGTACTCCGTATGGCCATCCACCACGCCCACCGTCGTACCAACGGAATGAACCCGTGTAATGCCCTCAGCCGGGCTGCTGGAGCCATCATTGAAATCGCCAGGGTTGGTTTCCAAGGCCTGCCACAAAATGATCGCGTTGGGATCGAACTGAGAGGACTTGTAAGACCCGGGAGAGACTGCTCCAAATCCACAGACCGCGCCATTCATGAGGTAGCTGGACATCTTCTGGGAACGGCTCTTCCACGCCGGCTTGTTGGTCCGATCGGCGGGGCAACGGAACACCGCGGGGCTACCGATGTTCGCGTACAACAATCCGGTCTCATAGGCCTTGACCATGTTGGTGCTCCAACGCGGGGTCGTGATGTCGGGAGGGGCTCCCAGGGTGGCGTCGTAGAGCCAACCCTTCCTGATCCAAGGGGAGTTCCAGTTGGGTTCGGGCAGGTAGTCCTGGAAATCACCCACGTACATGTGGCTCGCGAGGGTGATCTGCTTGACGTTGTTCTGGCACTGAATGGTGATGGCCTTTTCCTTCGCCTTGGCCAAAGCGGGCAACAACATGCCGGCCAAAATGGCGATGATCGCAATGACCACCAGCAACTCGATCAAGGTGAATGCGGCCCGGTTGTCACCAGATTTGGGAAGTGGAGAATTCATAGCAGTCTGAAATCAACTCCAAGCTGCCCCAGGAAACCGCTCCATGGGTATCAACTCAGGTATGTGCTCATTCGAACGCCGTCGCTGACTGAGTCAAGGATTCTCTGTTACTTTCTTGTAGCACATCCCAGCCACCTCGCCATTTTTGCTGGAACCTGCCACCAACACCCCTCCGAAAATCGGATCTCCCGATTTCAGAGGGGCGATGGAAAATCGACCGTTGGGCATCGACGCTGCCCCGACATCACGGACGATTGAACGGCAACCACCAGGCTCCCGACACACCCCGCGCAACCCATATCCCATCCGGGGACGGAGTGGCCAAATTGGGCCGATTAAGCCAAAGGCTGCAGGGACGTTCCCCTCGCGCCACAACACGCAGCGGCGCGGTCGCCGTATCGACCAGGACCAAAGCGCCGTCTCCCTCGCCGAGCAATGCCCCGCCGAACTCTATGAATCGATTCACCGTGAAACCCCACTTCACCGCCGGGGCCACTGTGGTCAAATCACCGCCGGAATCCAGAGACCATGTTTCGAAGGCCGTTCCTTGGTTGATGCTGATGGCGATGCGCCCATCACCCAGAACACTCACGGGATAAGCCCCCAGATCTGGGATCTCCCGCTCCACGATGCGGCGCGCGCTGAGCCCGTCATATCCCAATGCACGCAAGGTGACCGAGGTCAGGCCCTTGGCGTTATTGGACTCAACGCGGCTGTAGAGGACGGATCCACCGTGGGAAACTCCTTTGAGTTCCCCAGGCAACAGAACGGGATCTCGCAGCACCGGCTCCGAGGCATCCGCGGCATCCAGAACGTGCAGCGTATGAGTCGACACCCAGCTACCCTGCTGTTCCCACCAAGGAATGACGGTGATGGTTGACGTCTTGTTCGTGGTGGCCGGCACCCAGTCATATCGGGCCATCGAGGCGAAGACCTTGCCGCCTTGCACCGAAAGAGCGCTCACGGAACCCGATTCGCCCAAGAGGTAGTCACCCACGAAGAGAGGCCGCTCGGGTTGGGTCACATTCGCAACCAACCAGCGGGTGCCGCCACCACCGAACCACCATCCGCGCCCTGGGGCGATCATCATGTCCCCACCCACCATCATGCCGCCCCGCATCCACGGCCCTGAAATGTAGCCACCGTCTTGAACCCAAACCAGTGACTGCGGCGTTGGCCAGTAGGCGGAATATTGCCCCCAACTGACGGCTGAGAATTTGGAAGGAGCCGATCGGCCCACGATTTCCAGGCCGTCGCCCTGAATGGCGACAACTTGGAGCAATGTCTCTCCCGGAATCGTGTTCCAGACTTCATTGGTGGTGCCGGCATTGTCGACGCGGTAGGTGTCCGGCCCACGGTGCAGCAGGTAGAGGCGCCCATCTTTCAGATCGGCACCCACCAGAGGCAGATTCGTGAGGGTCAATGAGCTGATGGCGGTATCCGGATCCGAGGACAAACTGAGTCGCAAGCGCGGTGCGGTTTGAGCCTGAAGCGACGCGTCCCACGAACCCTTCGAGATCTGGATCATGCGGTCGCCTTGGACGAAGAGTTGGTCCACCGACTCCGATAGAGCCAACACCGACCGCACTTCCGGATGATCGCGATCGGCAATGGTGGCCGAAACCAACTCGCCGCCCGAAAGACTCAACACATGGTTGTCCAAGAGAACCGCACGGCGGGCCGCGGAGTCGTGGTCGATGGTGCCGCGAAGCTTCAGGGAATCGCGGGTGAAATCGAGCAACTGGACCCCTTGGAACCATCCGTTCGTTCCCTTACGACCATGCCACGGTAGCAATGCCAACCCCTGATCTGGGAAGACGCGGAAAGCCTTCTCGTCGGCATTGGCCTCACTCCAGGACCAACCATCCCCGAGGAACACTTTGGCGGCCAACTTCGGAGCGTCCGGATTGGACACATCAAAGAGGGAAACCGCTGCCCGTCCCAATTCGACCCCCATGGCGATCAGGCGATCACCCATGGGCTCTATGTAGGTGGACCATCCGGGCACTTCCAATTCACCCCGGATCTTGGGGGCTTTGGGGTCGGAGAGATCGACAATCCACAGCGGATCCACGCGACGGAAAGTCACCACATAAGCGCGGGATCCATCGTACCGGGTGGCAAACACCGACTCGTTGGTCACCAGATTCAGGCGTGCCAACCGTTCCGGCTTGGCCGGGTTTTGAAGCGAAAACGTTTCGAGGCTCACCACCGACGGATCCACCGTTCCACTCGAACGCCAGCGGGCATCTATCTGGGAAACAACGCTCAGCACGTCACCATTCAGTCCGAATTTGAATTTGTCGGACACGCGACCTGCGGTGTTGAAGGTTCCCACTTGGCGAATGGCCCCGGACGGATCGGCGATGTCGAAGACGGTCACGCGGTAGGTCGGTGGCAAGTACTCCTTGGGATTGGCCGGATCCATTGCCCCCCCGGAATCTTGAGTCGTGGCCAGGAACAGGAACGCGTCGGTTGCGTGGATGGCTTGAGCGATGGCCTTGAACTCCACACTGGACCGCAGCGCGGGTTTGGATGGATTGGCCAAATCGATGGCGCTGACCCAAGTGATGGACTCGTAAACGCTGGGGCCTTGAGGATCCGTGAGTGAAACCGGGCGATTGGTCCAGCCCTGACTGGCCACCACCAAAACGTTCCCGACGAGGCGGCTTTCGACCGGGTATCCCGGCAATGCCACTCGGGCGCCTTCCTGCGGTCCACGGTCGGTGGATTGGACGAGCAAGATCTCCGTCGCGTCCCATCGGCATTCGGGCTGCGTGAGGAGCGCGAGCCATTCGCCTGACGGCACACCAGCGGGCAACACATACAACTGCTCACCGCGAGCAACGATCGGAAGCGTGCCCCGGATCACCGGGCTGGCGGGACGGGTGACATCGATCACCTGCAACCCACGCTGCTGGTTGAAAAAATAGAGGGTGTTGCCGGAAAACTTCCAAATATCGGATTCCTGAACTGTCGTGGGGGTCGCCGTCTTGTCAGACACCATTTGACCCGGGCCGGGCACCTCGTTGACAGCGATATTGGAACCACCGGGTTGCGTCGGTTGGCTGGGGCTGATTTGCGGCGCCACCTTTTCGCTGCCCTGAAAAAACTGAGTGGGCGCACCGAGTGAGAGCACGTCGTCGGTCACCACACGCATCACCTCACTGACCTCCATAGCTGCGACGGTCATCGTGACCTCCGGAAGGTCATTGGTCGGATTCAAGACAGCTCGCGGCTTCCAGGTGCCTCCACCGATCCTCGGGCGGGATTGGAGAGTGATCCGTCGGGATCCAGGCGGAACTTGAACGGTGACGAGCAGGTTGGTTTGTACCGACCGGACACCTGAAATGCGCGCCGCGGCCTTGGTCCCGTTGGACTGTTGGGCACGGACCGCCAGCATCGCTCCTAGGACAAACACCACGGCGAGCAAACATCGGATTGGGAGTTTCATGAATTTCATAGGTTCAACGGAATGGGTGGATGCGATGCCTCCATTTCAGACTGCAGGGATCATTTCATGGACGCCCTAATCCTGGAAGCACTGGATTTTGGGCTCCGACCAGAGGGCCGGAGGGTTGGAATGAACCGCCGATCGGCTCGAGGGACATAAACAATCCTTCGGCCGAACTGCGTTCGAAAGTGACGACCGACACCGGGCTCGACGACGGTGTGAGCACACCCAGGCTGGATACCGTTCCATCCGAGGCGCGGCTCCAAAGTTGATACTGACCGGTGGGCGGTGCGGAGGGCACGGCCACAGCGTACAACCCGGTGTCCGGAGCACTGAAGACGATCGGGGTGAGTCCCGCTGAAGCGGATCGGGCTAGGGACCTGCTAGCCAAGATTGGTTCGGAGGCTAGAGACGTCGTGAGGTTTGGAAGGCCCGAAGTTGAAACTTCGACGGGAACCGGTTGGGCAGGCACCAAAGCGACTTTGCCGACAGAATCCACCCCACCTTGCCCTGAAGTGCTGGCGACATTGGGCGATCCAAAACGAGTGGCCCCGTCCATCGTCAAAGCGGAACTCGGGGCGGTGTTCAAGGCTATGGCCATCCGCTCCCCGGCCATCCGTGCCAAGGCTTCAGTCAAACTGTTGGTCCGTGCCGATCCGTCCATCAAATTGGAGGGAATGCCAGTCGGAGGCTCTTGCTGGCCGAGAGAGAAGACGTGAATCCGGCTCACTCCCGACGGAATGACCGTCGCCTGATTCAACGATTGGGTGAGCTCCGCCAACTGAGCGTTCAAGGCTCGAACCTTTCCCTGCAATGCGGCATTCACGGCCTCAAGAGGGTGCTCGGAATCGGTTGGTATCTCGTCCAAACCAACATCACGGCCGATGCCCACCGTCGCAATGCCGGAACTGCTTTCCGAAATGTTGCTGGACGCAAGCCCGCCTTTGGAAGCCGTCGAGGCAATCATCGATACTTCTTGGTTCCCACCAACACCGGGAGCCCCCGAAGCCGATGAAACGGAACCGCCTCGCCCTGACTGACTATCCAACCCGGCGACAGTCATCGACGGATTGCGGACGGTAAGCCACCAAGAGTGCAGGATGGCACCCAAAGTCAGAGAGGCAGCCAAAGCCGACAACTGCTGAACCCTGCGGAACATCGGTTTAGGGAAAGGCAACACCTGAGCTCCGTCCATTCGGGTGCGCTCGAGGATTTTACCCCAAATGCGGGCCGGTGCGGGTGGGGCTGGATCGTCAAAGACCTCGGCTTCCAGAACGGCCTGCAATCCTCGGACCACTCCACGAAGATCCGCATCGCGTCGAAGCTGGGCCTCGAAGAGTTGCTGATCGTGGGCATCCAGGAGGTTCAGCACATAAAGACTGGCTTGCTCCTCGGAGCCAACTATCGCGCGCTGGGTGGAATCATTCATGGCGATTTTGGAGTCGGAGACGCAGGGACAACATTCCACGTCGGATTCGGGCCTTGATGGTGCCCAAGGGTTCGCCGGTCACCCGAGCGATCTCGTCTTGGGTGCATCCTCGATAAAAGGCTAATTCAATGGCGGTTCGCTGATTATCGGGCAAAGAACCCAAAGCAAAACCCAGGCGGCGGGATTGCTCATCGGCGGCGAGATGGGAGTAGGCTGTATCGGTGGACACCTCTTCTGAGGAATCGGCAGCCTTGAGACGTTCCAAACCAGAAAGCCGGCGGGTGCGTTGTCTCAGCCGGTCCAACGCCAATCCTCGGGCAATCATGATCATCCAAGTCAGAGGCCCTGATTTGGATGGTTCGTATCCGCCGGCGCGGCGCCAGATGGCCACGAAAGTATCCTGCAAAGTTTCTTCGGTATCGGGGGCATCGCCCAAAATTCGCTGAAGAAACCGAAAAAGAGCACCGCCACGCCGCCGATACAGTTCAGACAAAGCACCGGACTGACCGTCAGCAATTTGCGCAATCAGGCGAACGTCGTCGCCAGTATCCAAAGCATCGTCCTGAGCCGCTCGAATCAATGGTCCTGAGCCTGGCGAATTCCCTGAGCTAGCTGATTTCCTTGCGTCAACAGATTGTCGTGAGTCAACAGAACTTCCCGATCGAATCGCGGATCCGCCCGGGAACGGGATCGGTGTGCGAGATTCTGGGTGGGGTTGCATGTCGTCGATGACTTCTTGTTTTGAGGTTATCCGCCGTCGTTGCAGAATTGGATGCACGAATTTTACGGCTCGCCAGAGCAGCTTCACAAAAATCAGCCGACATAGACCGGAATGATTCCGTTGGATCGGTGGTGCTGGCTGCGCTCTCTTCCCCAAAAGCTCCTTTGT
>JARXAF010000101.1 GCA_029865985.1 Verrucomicrobiota bacterium | reverse complement strand
ACCGGCCCCACCGTGACCAAAGTATCGGTGATCGCTGCCTGGTCCCCGATACGAATCGCCTTGAGCTGGGCTTCCACCTCGGCGGTGAGGGCAGCCGTCTGCTCCAAGCCACTGCCTTCCGGGAGCGTGAGGTTGACCTCGAACTCACTGGAATCGTCCATGGGCATGAAGGTGAACCGACTGGCCTTGAGCAGCGGCCAGATGGACACCACGCAGGCCAGACTCAACACCATGATCACCCAGCGGTGGCGCAGACTCCACCGCAAGATGGTGAGGTACTGGTGGCCGATCCACATCATCCACGGACCTCCATGGGCTTTTTTGCGACGGTCGGCTTCATTGTTCGACCGCCGCAGGAATCGCGCCGCCAGCATGGGAGTGAGGGTGAAACTCACGAAGAGCGACACGAGGATGGCGAAGGCCACCGTCACTCCGTAACTGCTGAAGAACATGCCCGTGCGCCCCTTCATGAAGGCCAGTGGCAAGAAAATGACCACCAATGAGAGCGTGGTAGCCAACACCGCCAGCGCGATCTCACGGGTCCCCTGGCGGGCCGCCTCCAAGGCTCCGAGCCCCTGCTCTTCCATGATCCGGTAGATGTTCTCCAGGACGACAATGGCATCGTCGATCACCACGCCGACGGCGAAGGTCAGCGCCAACATGGTCGAATTGTTGATGGTGTAGCCCATCACCCGCATGAGCGCGAAGGTCGCAACAATGGACGTGGGAATGGCAATGCTCGCGATGACGGTGCTGCGCCAGTCGTGCATGAAGGCGAACACCGTCAGGGCCACCAGCACCATGCCCAGCACCAGATGGAAGGAAATCTCACCGAGGTTGCGACGGATGAAGCGCGACTGATCGCGGATCACGGTCAGCGTCACATCGGGCGGTAGCACTGATTTCAACTCATCCATGCGCGCCTTGAGGGCATCGATGAGACGGACGGCGTTGGACCCGCTCTGTTTGCGGACCACCAAGGTGATCGAGTTGGTGCCATTCAGGCGGGACAAGGTCCGAGGCTCCTCGATGTCATCCGAAATCTTGGCCACCTGACCGAGGTAAATGGGTTGCCCACCCGGATCAGCGATGATGAGCCGTTCAAAGGACGTCACCGACTCCATCCGCCCCAGTGTCCGCAGCACCCACTCGCGCCCGGATTGTTGAAGGCGTCCGCCCGGAATCTCCACGTTCTGCTCGATCAAGGCCTTGCGGACATCTCCGATATCGAGGCCGAACTGGCGCAGTCGGTCGGTGTCCACCGCCACTTGCACAGCCCGCACACGCGCTCCGATCAACTGGATCGCTCCGACATCTTGGACGGTTTCCAAGTTCTCCTTAAGGCGGCGGTCCACCAGAAAGGTCAATTCCTTAAGATCGCGAGGCGAGCTCACCGCCACCGAGAAGACCGGGGTCGCATCGACCTCGAACTTGTCCACGATGGGTGTCTCGGTTCCTGCAGGGAGTCGGGAAAGGATCGAATTGACCTTGTCGCGCACGTCCTGGGCGGCGAGGTCCCGGTTGCGCTCGAGGAAGAACTGGGCGGTGATCGACGAGACCCCTTCCCGGCTGGAGGAACTCAACTCCTCGATGCCCTCGACGGTGTTGATGATCTCCTCCATGGGCTGCGTGACGCCGGTTTCGATCTCCTCGGGCGAAGCGCCCCGCAAGGTCGTGCTCACCGTGATGATGGGCAGCTCGACATTGGGGATTTGCTCAACGCCCAACTCGCGGAACGCAAACCAACCCACGACGACCAACAACACGTTGAGCATCGTGGCGAAGACGGGCCGCCGGATGCACACGTCCGCCAGCCCCACCCCGGTGGTCGATTCTTGGGACTGGGATGGTGCCTTGGCTTCGGACCCCTTCATTTCCGGACCTCCACAGCCATGCCATCGGCCAGTTTGCCATGGCCGCTGGTGACCACCGATTCACCGTCGGAAACACCCGACACGATCTCCATCCGATCCCCCAGCACCCGCCCCGTCTTCACCACCCGGGATCGAACGGAATTCCCTTGGACAATGAAGACGCGGGAAACGCCCGAGGAGGACAGCACCGAGGCCACGGGCACCACACGGGTGGGAACAGCCCGCTCCAGCACCAATTCTCCGCGCGCAAACGTGCCGGCCTTGAGCAACCGGTCGGCATTGGGAACCAAGGCACCGAAATCGAACATCCGGGTGGCCAAATTGATCTGGGGGCTGATGAGGAAAACCTTCCCTTCAAACCGCTTTCCCGGATGCGCGTCCACGGTGAACACCACTGGGAGGTCCCGGACCACCTGCGGAGCGAAGCTTTCCGGGGCCTGGGCGATGAACTTCAGCACACCATCATTGACCATGCGGAACATGGGCGAACCCGGGCGAACAAAGTCTCCGGCCGAGGCAATGCGATCGGCCACCGCCGCATCGAAAGGAGCCCGAATCCGGCTCCGATCCAAATTCAATTGAGCGACAGCAGCTGCCGCCTCAGCGGCCTTCAGGGCGGCACGGCTCTGGTCGGCTTGCGCCTCGGCTGCATCCAGATCCGACGGTGCGGCAATGCCTGTCTTGCGCAGGGCCTGTTGGCGGTTGAGATCCTGCTCGGCACCATGCGCCAAGGCCTTCGATTGCTCCACGCGGGCCTGAGCCTGATGCGCCAAGGCCGTGTACGAATCGGTGTCAATCCAAGCCAACTCCTGACCCGCCTTCACCCGATCACCGAACTCAACGAGCGTGCGCTCCACCTTGCCCTCCACCTCGGCGGAGACCAGGGCCGAGTCTTTGGCGTACAGCGTTCCGACGATGGGCAACGTCCGGTCCACCGGCAGCGTCGCCACCGCCGCTGCGGTCACCGGCACGGCCGACACCGGCTTGGCCTCTCGGGAAGAGGCAGCTTCCCGGGAACACCCCACCTCCAGCAACCCCATCAGGGCCAGCAGGCATACCATCAAATCAAACTTCATCGGAGAACCGACACGATAACGCATCACCCTTCGAATGGGCACCGGAAAGTCTGTCGGTGGGCCCCTGAGAAAACGGAAGTAAACGCACTCGATCCAAGATGATGCCCGAGGACATTTCAGACCCTTCGCACGAAATCCAATCCACCGCCCTATTCACCACCGGATATTCACCGTCAGATTTGCTTGGGAACGACTTCCGAGGGATCCTGCGGCGTGACACATTCCGACCCCCTCACCCAACTGCGCAAAGTGCGTGAGGCACTGCTGACCTTGCACAAGACCCTCTTGGATTCCGAGCGTGTCGGCTACGAGGCCACCGTCGGTCCCATTCCCTCGCCCAATCACTTCCTGCGCTTGCTCTCAAGCGATCCGTGGTTCGCCTGGTTGCAACCGCTTTCGCGCCTGATCGTCACCATCGACGAGGCACTGGATCAGCGTATTCCCCTCTCGACTGCTGAAACAGAGAAGCTGCTCCAGCAGACCCGGCGATTGCTCGTGGCTTCAGAAGAGGGCCATGGCTTCTCCCGCAGTTACTTTGAAGCCTTCCAACGCGATCCAGATGTGGTTTTCGCCCACTCCCGGGTTTCCCTGCTTCTGCGGTGATTCCTGGATGCGATGAACCCAACCGGGCCCAATGTCACCGGTTGGGCCGACCTCCGGCTCCTCAGCGAGCCTGCTTCAATCGAGTCCGCACCAATTCCGGAAGGTATTTGGTCGGCACCGAACCGTGCGAAATCACGGCTTCGTGGTAGCGCCCCAATTCGAACCGCTCGCCCAACTCGCGCTCAATGTCCTGCCGGAGCCGATAATGAGCCATCCGGCCCACAAAATAGGTACTGAGCTGAGTGCTGGTCTGCTTGGCGCGGATCAGTTTAAGACGGGCCTCGCCCTCCGACTGAAAGGCACCCTCCACCATCAACTTCATCGCGGCCTCATCGGTCATGCCGCTGCAATGGAGCCGGTGGTCCAGGATCGCATTGACCACGGCCCGCAGGTAGAACTTGAGCTGCATCAACCGCACGCGCAGATCGCCATCGGCATATCCTTGATCGAGCATCATCTGCTCGGTGTACACCGCCCAACCCTCGACGAAGGCCCCCGATTGCAGCACGCGACGAATAGGTGAGGTAGATCGATTGGCATATTCCAACTGAACATAATGCCCCGGGTAGGCCTCGTGGATCGTCAGGATCTGGAGCATGTGCTCATTGTATTCCTCCAAGAAACTCCGCACCCGATCGGGCCCCCAGTCGGCCAACGGCGGGCTGACCGCATAAAAACTCACGGCCGCCGGATCCAGCGGAGGGGCCGACTCCATGTAGGCCAATGAATTACCGCGTTTAAACTCGGGCATTTCAATGACTTGGCAGCGGTCCGGATCCGGCAATCGCAAGATGTCCCGTTCGCGGATGAACGTCTTGATGCGATTCACCGAGGCGCGTGCGTCGGAGACCAGAGACTCGGCCGCACCGTGCTCCTGGCTCACGGCCTGGATCACCCGCGCCACCAGCAGTCGGCGTCCTTCGGTGTCATCCGGCGGCAACGCCTGCTTCGGGAAATAACGGCTCCACAACTGACGCGAGATCACCCGCAACTCACCATTCACCCGGACGAACTCCGATTCGGCATCGGCCAGCACCTGATCGGCCCCGACTCCCGCATCAAGGACCCATTCGAGTTTCTGCGCGAAGCGCTTCCGGCCCAACCGCCACTCACCCGTGGCCCGAGGCATGAGGTCTTTTTCGAGAAACTCCTGATACCGCTTCAAACGGGTCACGACCGGCGCTGCCGCCGCCTGGAGTTCGGCCCGTTGCGGTGTTTCGCCGGCCAGTTCCAAGACCTCCGACTCGTAGAATGCGATGGCCCCCTTGTTCTGCCGAATGGCCGTCTCAAGAATGGACCGGGGCGGATGGCTCAACGTGCGTTCGGCCTCGTCCAGAATGGCGGGGATCTTGCGCATCCGGGCGATGGCATTCCGAATATTGTCCTCCTTGGGCCGCGTGGATTGGGCCAGCAACGAATAGACGCTGTCGCTCACGTAGCTGCCATAAACCCGGGGATCCTCCTCGAAGGGGCGGGTGTTGTCGTTCAGCCACAGCGACGCTTGGAGATCATGGCGGAAGATTTCGAAATCAATCTGACTGTCCCGGCTCAGAGCCCGATACTCCACTGCCTTGGGCAGCGCCTTCAGCGTGGCCCGCGTCTCTGCCACCCATCGGGCCCGGGAAGCCTTCGAGACATCCTCCAATTGGTCATCGAATCGGTGATCGCCCAGAAGCGTGGCCGTGGTTGGCTCCAACCGGAACGACGTGTCTAGGCGCCGCTGGTAGAAGGCCCGCAGCGCCGCATCCGCATCCGCCGCCGCACTCGCCAGCGGAACCAGCGCCACTGCG
>JARXAF010000086.1 GCA_029865985.1 Verrucomicrobiota bacterium | reverse complement strand
TGCTACCAAACATGCTGACACCGTTGAAATCGCGTTCCGAAGCCTTGGTGACGAATTGCTGCAGGTTGGCGAACTCGGTGTTGTAGAGGGAGCGGTCGGTGTTGCTCTTGGTTTCGTCCAGGGAGAGCATTGCGAGTTCACCCAATCGATCCAGGGCCTTGGAAACCTTCTTCAGATAGCCGTCCTGGGTCTGGGAGAAGGACAAGGCGTTGCCGACGTTGTCTTCCGCAGCCGATAGACGATTGAGCTGTGCGTCGAGTCGCAAGGACACGGCGAAGCCACCGGCGTTGTCTGCGGGATTTGCCATCTTCGAGCCTGAGGACAGGCGTGCGAGGGAGGCGGTGAGACCCTTGTTCGTCTCCATCAAGTTGCGGGAGGCGGTGAGGGCGCTGACGTTTGTTTTGATGACCATAACTCTATCCGTGAGTTGAATCCCCTTTCGGAGACCCGTTGACTGCTCGCGACATCCATGTCGCGGATGAAACTTTCCCGTCCTTGGGAGGCGTTCATCAGTTCATTACTGAGCCCTCCAGAGATTTTTTCGGCCTCTGGTATCCGATGTCTTGCGACACCTAATTCATCGGAAAGAACTGAGAATACCTGAGGTTTTTGATGATTTATTTTTTGGCAGGGTCTTTTTCATACGCGGTCGGAAGCGTTGGTGTGGCTCTGTTTTCAAGCCGATGATTGACCGAAACAGTCGCTTCTCCGCAGGGTCCGGACATGCCTCTGCAAACTCCATTTTTCGGTCTGATTCTGATGCTGCTGCTGGCGGGTTGCGCCGGTCATTCCACCGTGTCCACGAAGCGGCCAATCCGCGCCCTGCTCATCACCGGTGGATGCTGCCACAATTACGCGCTGCAAACCTTCGCGCTGACCAACGCCCTGGCCCGACACGCACACGTGGAATGGACCGTCGTCAACGAAGGCGGCAGCGGCACACGGGCTGAGATCCCTCTGTACGACCAACCAAACTGGGCCAAGGGCTACGATGTGGTGGTGCACAACGAGTGCTTCGCCGACACACAGTCACCCGACTACATCCAACGCATCACCCGCGCGCATGAGGCCGGAGTTCCCGCGGTGGCCATTCACTGTGCCATGCACACCTATCGAGCCGCAGGTATCGACGAGTGGCGCAAGTTCCTGGGGGTCACCAGCCGGCGGCACGATCACCAGAGCCGGTATCCGGTGAAGAAGGTGGCCGCCGAGCATCCCATCTTGAAGGGCATGCCCGAGGATTGGGTCACGCCCAAGGATGAACTCTACGTCATCGAGAAGATGTGGCCCGGCGCAACCCCTCTGGCCACCTCGGTGAGCGAGGCCGACGGGAAATCGTATCCGGTGGCCTGGGTCAACGGGTTCGGCAAGGCCCGGGTCTTCGGGACCACCTTCGGCCACTCCGACGCCACCTTTCAGGACCCGGTTTTCCTAGAAATGCTCAGCCGCGGATTCCTGTGGGCCGCCGGCACCAGCAGCCTGGCGGACCGACGCTGACCGGTCTTCAGCCCGGCAGCAGGGCTTCATGGCGACCGTCTGGTCCGAGTCGAGTGCTGCGTCGGATGGCCTGGGTGATCACTCGCTTGGCCTGTTCCACGGAGACATGCAGCGAGTGGCCCAAAGCGAGGTAGGCAGCGATGGCGGCCGAATAGGTGCAGCCCGTGCCGTGGGTTGAAACTCCCGGGACAAACGGAGCTCGAAACACCCGTTCCTCCTGACCATCCCACAGGACGTCTGTGGCCTGGGGCACATCTCGAAGGTGCCCACCCTTGACCAACACAGGAATGCCCCAACGCCCATGAATACCACGGGCCGCCCATCTGAGATCGTCCACCGATTGCAATGGCCGCCCGAGGAGTGCTGCGGCTTCGTCGAGGTTCGGGGTCACCAGCGCGGCCAAGGGCAACAGCCGATCTTGCAGTGCGCGCATGGCATCTGGACGCAGCAAGCGGGCTCCACTGGTTGCGATCATCACTGGATCCACCACCAAGGGAATCCCCGGATGGCGGGCAAAGGTCTCGACCACGGTTCGGATGATGCCGGCGTTGAACAGCATCCCGGTCTTGGCCGCAGCCGGAGGCAATTCTCCGGTGAGCGTTTCCAACTGACGGGCCACGAACGCGGCGGGAACAGCATGGACACCGGCCACTCCCGCCGGCGACTGCGCCGTCAAGCAGGTCACGGCACTGGTGCCATGGACACCCAAGGCGGCGAACACGTTGAGATCGGCCTGGATGCCTGCCCCACCGCCACTGTCGGAACCCGCCACCGTCAATACCACCGGTCGATACGCGCCTCGATGCTTCATGGACTTCAGCGTGAAAGGCTTCGCCACTCTTGCAAAGGCCATAGGCCGTCATCCCGACAGGCAGCCCGAGGAAATGCCCCGAGGAATGGCCCGAGACTTTGACAAATCCATGCTCAGGCTTCAGCGTGGCCGCGGCAGGAGGGCCTGCCAACCCAGACATCCATCATGCAATTCCGAATTGTTTCTTCCCGGAACCGGACCCGTGCTTCCGCCGGTGTCACCTTGCTCATCGTTCTGGCCTGCGGCCTCTGTGGTTTGGTGGCCTACCAGTGGTACCGCGATGCGGACCTCCGAATGCAAATCGCCGAGCGCAACAAGCAAATCAACGGCCTCAATGAGCAGAAGCACGAGGTCGAGGTGACCGGCAAGCGCGTCGAAGAGGAACTCAAGCGCGTCGAGCAGCTCAAGGAACGTCTGACCGAGCAGGACAAGACCAACAAGGTGGAGCTGAGCCGCACCAAACGTGAACTGTCGGAAATGACCGTGAAGTGGGAGCGCGCCACCAAGCAAGGCGACGCCTACAAGTCGGCCTACGACAAGATGGCCACCGACATCAAGGCCCAGAACGAGAGCATGAAGAAGCTCAATGAGGCCTACGTGAACGCCGTGGCGGTCAACAAGGATACGATCGAGAAGTACAAGAAGCTCGCCACCGACTGCGAAGACCTCAATGGCCGCTACAACAAGCTCTTCGAGCAGGCCGAGAAGCTCCAGCAGGCCCTCAACGCGCAGGCGGCCGAGAAGAAGTAGGGCCAAGGTCCCTAGAGAACCAAAATTCGGCTCCGGCGGAGTTGGACCTCAAGGGTAGGCTCAGTACTTTGCCATGACCCTTTGCCATCACGTTCTCAGGGGTGGCGGGCGGCCAAAAGGCTGATCAATCGAATTCCCACCACCACCGCGACGCCCAGCAGGAGCAATCCGCTGAACTGGGAAAGACGGCGGAGCGCCAAGGGAGAAATGGAATCCCGGTGCCGGGTCACACCCCATCCCAACAACAAAAACCACAGCAACGCCCCGGAAGCCACCCCTCCCACGAAGGATTGTTTGCACATCCAGTTGTCGGTGAGCCAATCCCGTGAGAGCAGCATCGCCGTCACGGTGATCCACAGCAGGAGAATGCCGGGATTTCCCAGGACCCGAACAAAACCCGTCCAGAAACCCGTGTGCGGGTGAAAGCGCTGTTCCATGAGTTTGACCCCCTTGGCCTCTCCCGGAATCGGAACGCCTCGCAAGTACTTGATGCCCAGCCAGAGCATCAGGATGAAACTCACCAGTTCCATGGTGGCCCGGAACAGTCGGGATCCGAACAGGGCATCGAATCCGGCGAAGGCGACCGCGCAGTAGATGGCTTCCATCATCACTGCACCCATCCCCACAAACAACGTCCACCGAAACCCTCGATGCCCTCCCTCGGCCAGGATGGTGGCATTCACAGGCCCTCCCGGAACACTGGCCGCGAACCCGGAGATCCCGCCCAGCAAGGCTGCCGACACCATGGGCCAAGGATCACTCATGCAGTGTGAAAAAAGCGCGGTGGGTCAAGCGGGCGGGCAGAGCTCGTCGTCCTCGTCATCCACCTCGATCTCCCGCTGCATCCGGCGCGAGATGAAGGGCCGGATGAAGCCGTAAACGAGATAGGCTGTGCAAACCAGCGGCGAGACAATCGGCAGCAATTTTTGCCACAACAGAATGAACAGCGCGGTGACCATGACGATCACGATGGTCTTCACGAAGGGCTTCTGGGTGCGCCAATCCAGCTTCTTGAAGGTGGGATACTTCACTTCACTGACCATCATCACCGAGAGGAAGACCAGGATCACCGGCAACGCATAACGCCAATAGCCCACCCGGAAGTTCTTCTCGTCCCACCAGATCAGGAAAAGCGTGAGGGAAGCGACCATCCCGGCGGCCATGGGAATGGGAAATCCCATGAAATGACTACCACCGCCGGAACCCGACATGGCCGCCAGACAATTGAATCGCGCCAGGCGGAAGGCTCCGCAAATCACGAACAGCGCCGCAATGAACCATCCGACCTCCTTGTGATTGATGAACACATCGGCCAACACCACTCGGTGAACCAGGAAGGCCGGTGCAACCCCGAAGCTCACGATGTCGGCCAAGGAGTCGAACTCACGGCCGAAAGGGCTCTCAAACCCACCCATTCGCGCCACACGGCCATCCAAAAGGTCCAGGATGCAGGCTACCAGAATGCACAGGAGCGCCATCTTAACCTCATGATAGCCGGAAGCGGCGTTGAGGTCGGCCTCGACGATCTTGGTCAGCGCCAGAAAACCACAGAACAAGTTGCCCGCCGTGAAGAGATTGGGCAGCAAGTAGATCTTGAGCTTTTCGGGCTCCTCGGCCGGCTTTTTATCGGATGGGAGGGAGGCGCTCATGGCGGAATCAACTCCCCATCCGAGCTACCACGGTTTCTCCACCCACGACACGGTCGCCCAAGGCCACCGTGATCTGGGACTGCAACGGCAGGTAGATGTCTACCCGAGATCCGAACTGGATCAAACTCACTCGCTCGCCCTTGGCCACCGTGTCGCCCACCTGAACCCAGGGGACGATGCGTCGGGCGATGAGGCCCGTGATCAATTTGATGGCCACCGGACCGCAGGCAGGCTCAGAAGTCTGGAACCCGATGAGCACGTTTTCATTCAAGGCGGCGGACTCGAGCTTCAGCGCGTTGAGGAACTGGCCTGCCGTATGCCGGACCAACGTGACCGCGCCGGCCACCGGGGCCTGCTGCACGTGGACATTGAAGACCGACAGAAAGATGGAAACCCGCCGACAGCGACCGCCCATCACCGAGGGTTCATCCGTTTCATCGATCACATCCACCGTGCCGTGGCCGGGCGAAACGATCAGCCCATTGCCTACCGGAACCTGGGCGTCCGGATCGCGGAAGAAATATCCGGCGAAGAGGGCAAAGCCCAACAAGAGACCGGTCAGACTGATAACTCCGGGAATCAACAGTCCCGGAACGAGGAAGCGATTGATGGCGATCAGCAAGAATCCGAGGACCCAATAGATCCCCAGTGCCCGAATCATCATCCGACGAAAGGCGGCCTTGGCCTTCCCTTTGTGTTTCACGGACAAGAGCCTAGAGGCGGGCACCGACCGAGGGAAGCATCCAGATAGACCCCTTCATCCCCGGCGGAAGCGCTGTCCTGCGGCCTGCCTGGATACCCAACACCGTCGTTGGTTTCGATGGTTTCCTGATGCTCCGGCGGCTGGGTGGGCGTAACCTCCTCGGTGTCGATGCCGACCGCGGACATTCTCCCCACTCACACGCCTGCGTTGTTTCATCAGGCGGTGCTTCAGACTGCCGAACTGCTGCGCTCAGGACGCGTTGCCGCCATTCCCAGCGAGACCGTTTATGGTTTGGCCGCCAATGCCTTCTCTCCAGAAGCCGTCGCCGGCATTTATCGGGCCAAGGGAAGACCTTCCAACAACCCATTGATTGTCCACGTGGCCACGGCCGCCATGGCCAGGGCCTGTGCATCGGATTGGCCCGCGTTGGCTGAAAAATTGGCCGGACAATTCTGGCCGGGACCGCTGACTCTGGTTGTCCCCAAATCGTCGCGAATTCCGGATATCGTCGCCGCGGGTGGCTCGACCGTTGGCCTCAGATGGCCCTCCCACGCTTTTTTTCAGTCCGTGATCCGGGAATGTGGATTCCCGTTGGCTGCCCCCAGCGCCAACCCGTCGGACCAACTCTCCCCCACGACCGCGGAACACGTCATCGCCGGACTCGGGGAACGGATACCGCTCATTGTGGATGCTGGGGCCTGCGCGGTGGGCATCGAGAGCACGGTGGTGGATGTCACCGGTGAGCGTCCTCGAATCCTGCGGCCAGGCATCATTTCCGCCGAACAAATCTCCCAAGCGACGGGCGTTGGCACGGAGGATCCGCAAACTTCGCCAGCGGGAACCCTTCGCAGTCCCGGTCAACTCAGTCGCCATTACTCGCCCAAGGCTCGATTGGAAGTGTGGTCCTGGCAGACGGATGGCGAACTCAAGGCTCGACTGGCGGATCGTCTGATCCCTGCCGACCACGTGTTCGTCCTCTCCCATTCCCGGGTTCCTACAGAACCCATTCCAGCACAGGTGTCGTTCATCCCCGACGATCCCGAGGCCTTTGCCCGCGCCCTCTACGGCTACCTGCATCAATGCGATGACCGTGGAGCAGCATTGGTGGTCATCGAACAACTCCCCCCAGGATCCGCCTGGGATGGCATCCGGGATCGCCTCCAAAGGGCCTCCGCATCTGACGGACGTAGCAGCGCTCGGTAGCAACAGTCCGGCAGGATGGCGTCCCTGGGGGGCCGGGTTCGGGGACAGGAGTCCCCGATGGCCTCCGTCACGGGATGGACAACACATTCAGGCGCCAGAATCGCGCGGGGGCCGCCTCATCGATCGGGATCGTCACTGGTACAGCCAAATCCCGCCCATTGCCTGTCACGTTGATGGCCGTGGGAGTCCAGACTCCGAATGTGGCGGCGTTTTCAACCTGAACCACGGCTCCAATCGGCGCACGCACTTCAAGGGTGATCGAAGATCCATTGAAGGATTTGACCCCGAGGGTGGACTTCTCGCCGATGTTGATGCGCACCGACACCAAGCCGGAATCCGCAAATCCGTCGTTCACCCGATAGGTGAAGGAGTCGGACCCGACCGCGTCGTCATTGGATTGATAAATCCAATTCGCGCCGGACCCACTCAATGTCCCCTGCTTCGGCTGCGAGACCAACTTGTAATTGAGGGCATTCTGATCGGCGTCAAACCCGACCAAGGTAACCGGCACCGATGACCCTTGGGTCACCTTGACAGACTGAGCCAGAGCGACCGGAGCATCTTGCACCGGGTTCACCCGGATGGACACCGTCACCTGACCCGAGTCCAACTCGCCGTCATTCACCCTGTAGGTGAAGCTGTCCGTTCCGTGGAAGTCGGGTTTTGGAATGTAGTCACGACGGTTCCCTTCTCCGATGAGCGTGCCCGATACGGGCGGGCGCACCACCTTGTAGGTAAGAGCGGACCCTTCCAGATCCACACCCATGAGCGTCAATGAGACGGTCGTATCTTCGTCGGTCACTGCCGAAAACGCCCCAGCTATCGGGGCATCATTCACCGATGTAACCCGGATGGACACCGTGACCTGGCCCGAGTCCAACTCGCCGTCATTCACCCTGTAGGTGAATCTGTCCGTTCCATGGAAGTCGGGTTTTGGAATGTAGTCACGACGGTTTCCCTCTCCGATGAGCGCTCCGTGGACGGGCTGCCGCATCACCGTGTAGGTGAGGGAAGACCCTTCCGAATCCAAACCCATCAGCGTCAACGGGAGGACCTTGTCTTCGTCGGTCACCACCGAAAAGGCCCCGGCGATCGGGGCATCATTGATCGGGTTCACCCGGATGGTCACCGTCGCCAAACCCGAATCCAACTCCCCATCACTCACCTTGAAGGTGAAACTATCCGTTCCATTGAAATCCAGATTGGGAACGTATTGGCGAATGGCTCCTTCCCCAAGCAGCACGCCTCTGCTGGGCTGGCGTACCACCATGTAAGTCAGATCGGACCCTTCCAAATCCACACCATTGAGCGTCAATGAGACGGCCGTATCTTCATCGGTCACCGCCAAAAACGCCCCGGCTATCGGGGCTTGATTGACGGGTGTCACCTGGATCGTGACAGTTCCCACTGATGAATCGGTCGAGCCATCATTGGCCTTGAAGGTAAAGCGATCGGTGCCAGAAAAGCCCCATTTCGAAAGGTAGACCAAATCAGACCCGCTGCCCGTCAATCGGCCGTGGTTCGGCGCCGAAACAATGCTGTAGAACAACCGGTCGGAATCAATATCCGTGCCGACCAATTCCAACTTCACTGGAGCCCGGTCCGCGGTGACCGCCGACACATCACGCACCACGGGGGCATCGTTCACCGGATTGATGACGACCCGCACGGTCGTCTCAGAAGATTCGCTGATTCCGTCACTGACCCGGAACGTAAACTTATCCACGCCCGTCTCGTTGGCTCCCGGCCGATAAGTCACCTGATCGCCGATGGGTGCCATGAGAGTGCCCTTAAGGGGAGCCTTGACGATCTTGTAGGTCAGGAGAGCCCCCTCGGCATCGAAGCCTCGAAGCGTGATCACCTGCTCCGTGTCTTCGGTGGCCGAGACCACTTGGCTTCCGGCCACCGGAGGGTCATTCACGGCGGCCACTGTCACCAAAAAGGTCTGCACGGGACTCCGGTCCACGCCTCCATCGGCGGTGCCGCCGTCATCCAGTGCGTACACCTCCACCTTGGCGGTGCCATTCGCATCCGAAGCCGGTGTGAAGGTCAGAGTCCCATCCGCACTGATCGCGGGCGCTATCGCAAACAGCTCCGGATTCAATATCACGTTGAGCACCAGCTTCACCGTCTGAAGAGACTCATTGGCGGGACCCGGGGAAATTTGCGTCGCAAACCCCTCCACGGAGGTGAACGTATCCTCGACGGCATTCACAACAAAGTCCGACACCACCACGGGCGTCGTATTGTCTCCAACCACGTTGGTCGACTTCGGGATCTCAAAGCGGGGGGCGTCGTTCACCGAAATGATCGACAAGGCGACGGTGACCGTTTCCGAATCCTGGCCCGAGGCAGTCACCTTGTAGGTAAAACGATCGGATCCATGCTCTTTCGGATTCGGGGTGTAAGTTCGAGCGGATCCGCTCCCACTCAAGACGCCCTTGGTCGGCGGTTGCACGACCGTATAGGTCAGTGGCGCTTTCTCGACGTCCGAACCCACCAGAGTGATTCCCTGAGCCATATCCTCGGTCAAGGTCACCGATTGAGCCAAAGCGATCGGGAGATCATCGACCGCTGCAATGACCATCGTGACGGTGGTCAATGTGGAGAGAGACAACCCATCCGAGCCTCGGACCGTGAAACTCCGGACCCCGTTGTCATCCTTCGCCGGATCATAGATCAGTTGATCCAGGAGATTGGCCGGAATGATTTGACCAGCAAACACGGGGGTTCCGTCCCATTTCAGCACCCCGGTCTTGGGCAATGTGGTCACCGTCAGGCTGTCAAAAGGATCCCCTTCCAAGTCTGAATATTGGGCGCTGAACAAAGACTCGCTGAGACTCATCCGCTCGTCTTCTTTTCCAGACACCACAAATCCATTGAGAATCGGGGCATCATTGACCGACAAAACCTCAATATAAACCGTGGCCACTTCGGAATCCGAAGTCCCGTCATTCACCTTGAAGGTGAAGGTGGCGTCTCCGTTGAAATTGTTCACCGGAATGAAGGTCAGATTGGCTCCAGTCCCGGACAGCACCCCGGATTTCGCATCAGGCTGGGAAACGATGGAGTAAGTCAACGGGTCGCCCTCGTTGTCGATCGCCTGCAACGGAATGGTCACCGGCAAATCCTCGAGCACCGTGATGGACATGCTCGACGCGACGGGAGCATTTCCTCCTGCCAAGGCCGAGAGGCCCGCAACAAAAAACATCATAACCACCATCAGGCTTGCTGGCACTTCTCCGAGGGTTGGGAGAGTTCGCTGCCAAATTCCCGGAGTGGAAGCAGTGGATGCTTTCTTGGAGGTCATACGGTTTTTTCGACGGGATGATCTTGGGTTGACTAAAAATCCTTCATTCCGGCCATCTAGCAATCTAGGAGGGGAGATAGAATCAAGATAAGTTCTACAGTGGGACTGAAAAACAGTTTGTCCCACAAAAAAGCGCGTCCGGAGGTTTCCCTCTCGGACGCGCACGTTTTTATAGAGCTCAGTTTGCCCGAGACCCGCTCACTTAAGGTGTCGAAAGAACCTTCAAGCGCCAGAACCGCTCCGGAACGGCAGGATCGATGGGGAAATTCACCGGCACCGGAATATCCCGTCCGCGACCCAGGACCTGGATGGCCGTTGGAGTCCAGATTCCCAGCGAGGAACCGCTTTCAACCTCCAGCAAGGCTCCGTTCGCCCCGCGCACCTCGAAGGTGATCGCAGATCCGTCGAAGGTTTTGACTCCCATCGTCGACTTCTCGCCGATGGAGATCCGCACGGTCGCCAATCCAGAATCCATCAACCCATCGTTCACCCGATAGGTGAAACGATCGGATCCCGCGGCGTTGTCGTTGGCTTGATAACTCAGATTAGGCGGTGTCCCTGTCAATACACCCTGACTTGGCTGCGTAACCACCTTGTAGATGAGTGGATCTTGGTCTCCGTCATACCCCGCCAAGACGACCGCCATCGAGGCTCCCTGAATCACTTTCAGGGACTGGGACTGGGCAATGGGTGCATCAGCTACTGAGTTCACCCGTATGGACACCGTCGCCTGACCCGATTCCAACGCACCGTCACTCACCGTGTAGGTGAAGCTGTCAGTGCCATTGAATTCGGGGTTCGGGAGATATTGCCAATGGTCTCCATCGCCATTCAACGATCCATTGACGGGCTGGCGCACCAATTTGTAGGTCAACGTTGTACCCTCTGGGTCGAAGCTCTGCAGTGTGATCTCCACCCTGGTATCCTCATTGGTGTTCACCGACACCGTGCCTGCCACAGGAGCATCGTTCACCGGCAACACCGAGATCGACACCGTAGCCAGAAGGGAGTCGGCGGTTCCATCATTCACCTTGTAAGTGAAGCTATCGGTACCCGACACGTTGTAGTTCGGCACATACACCAGATTCGGGGCGGTCCCAGTCAGCTCGCCCTGAGTCGGTCCGGTCACCACCGTGTAAGTCAGTGGGTTGGCATCCACATCGCTGGCAACCAGCACGATGGCCATAGGCACGTCTTCGTCCGTGGTCACCGACTGACCTGACGCCACGGGCAGATCGTTCACCGCCGCCACGACGATCGTCACCGTTGCCACACCCGACTCCAACGTGCCGTCACTCACCTTGAAGGTGAAATTGTCGGCTCCGTTGGCGTTCAACGTGGGCGTGTACACCAGGTTGGGAGCCGTACCGCTCAAGGTTCCGAGCGTCGGCGGACGCACCACCGTGTAGGTCAGAGCAGAGCCTTCCGCATCAAACCCGATCAGCGTGATGGCC
>JARXAF010000002.1 GCA_029865985.1 Verrucomicrobiota bacterium | reverse complement strand
AGTGCCCGACACCGAAGTGCGGGTGCGCTCCATTGCGGACGCCACTGCCGACGATGTCCTGTGGTGTGACGGTCTCGCGCTGGGTAGCCCGACCAACATGGGCATCCTCTCGTGGCGCATGAAGCGCTTTTGGGACGAGGTCATGGGCCCGCACTGGATGAAGGTGGATGGCAAGATCGGGTGCGCCTTCAGCACTGCTGGTGGTTGGGGCGGTGGTATGGAACTGGCCTGCCAAAGCCTGCTCACCGTGCTGATGAACTTCGGGTTCTTGGTGTTCGGCGTCACCGATTACGCCACCCGCCTGCACACACCGCACTACGGGGCCGTCGTGGTGAAGGAACCTCGGGGTGAGGATGCCGAGGGCGTGTGCCGACTTCTGGGCCGCCGTTTGGCCGAGTGGACGGCTGTCCATGTCCACGGTCGCCAGGAGTTGCATCCTTTAAAGAACCCGGATCGCCGCCCGCCAGGATGAGGAGGGTTCCGCTGATGTGAGGAGTCCCTCGGTCTTCCTGAAAAACCACGACACTCCAACTTCAGACCCATGCGATTCCTTTTGGCCGCCCTCGTCCTGATGTGGGGGTATTCGTCACGGCGACCATTGGTGGTTTATCAATACCATTGGGTTTTATCCCTCACTGCGTGGTGGCCGTAACCTGATCCAGATCTTGGACGCCTCGGGACGGTTGGTCTTTGCCGGGCAGAAGCTTCGTTGATGGTTCGGAATGGGTTGAATCCCTCGGAAGTCTAAGCCACTCCCGTGATACCATTTCCGGTCGCTGAGGGGATGAGTTTGGAGGTCCTGGAGCAGATTGCGCTTGAAGGCCCTTCGGAGGACCCGCAGAAACGTCGTGCCGGCGGCGGCCGAAACGGCTAGACGCCCGGTGCACCCGATCATGTTGAATGCCTTTGTCCGTGGACTGTTGATGAGCCTTCTGCCGTTGGCCGGCTCTGTTGCTTTGTTGGCCGGCTCTCCGGAAGAAGCCACATCGCCAACGGACAGCGTTTGGTTTCGTTCCGTGCTCGCTGGCGTCGATCTGCTGACTGTTGCGGCGCCGAATACCTCGGCTCGCCTGCCGGTGATTCGCCGACAGCCGATCAGTCAAGGGGCCTATGCTGGCGATACAGTGACTCTTTCGGTGGAGGCTATTCCGTCTGCTTTGGATGGGGCTGCTGTCCTGACCTACCAATGGTTGGCCGGCACCAATCTGACGCCCATCGTGAACGGGGCCTACAATTCAACGAATGCGACCTTGCCGCAGTTGGTGTTGACCAATGTGGCCACCGGTTACAGCGGTCCTTTCAGGGTTGCCGTGTCGTCCGGAACCAACACGGTAGTGAGCGAACCGGCCACTCTTTCGGTGGTCCTCGGGGTGGCCTCACGGCTTCGGTTGGGCACGGTTTCCGTGACCACCAACGCCGGTCCCGAAGCACGACTTCAGTTTTCTTTCCCGGTGGTTTTCTCGGTGTTTGGTTCGGACCGGGGCGTCGGAGTGACTTGGACCTATGACCCAACGGTGGTTCGGGATTTGGCCTTCGTCACCAGCACCGATGCGCCGACCAATACCCTCGTCCGGACAGCCTCGGCCGCAGGGCGTTTCTCCTTTGCGTATACCCTCACCAACTCCTCCTCCGTGCGGTTCACAACGGATCAGCAAATTGGTCGATTGGTGCTAACCACATCCAACGATCTTGACCCTGCACAAGCGTTGGCGGCTGCCCGTCTGGTGCCGGTGCAGGACGATCCTTCGACGAATATCGCTCGGCCGTTTCTGCCGTTGCCCAGTGGTAGCGATCGGGTTCTGGGAACCAATTTGGCCGATCTGGTGACCTTTCCGCTGAACATCCTGATGACCCCGCAGGTGATTCCCGGCGGGCCAGTCACTCTCAATCGCCAAACGGGTTATTTCGAGCAGCGGGCGCAGGTGGTCAACTTGCGCTCGGAATCCTTGGCGGATGTCCTCCTGATCGTCACGGGGTTGACCAATGACACCCGCGGCGTCTTGGTCTCACTCGCTAGCTCGCTGGGCCCGGTGGGAACTCCGCCCAATCCTTCGGTGTTCGTCGGTCCCATGAGCGCGTTTGCCATCCGGCCGATCACCTTCGAGTACTACGTTTCGGACGGCCAGGCCGCCAGCATCGGAACGCCGGGATACGTGACCGAATTCGCCTTGGACAGCACCATCCAGACTCCAGTGGGACGTCGCAGTTTGGTGCCGGTGACTTACAAGCCGGTGCTGACAGGCGGGGTGCTGCTGGAGTTCCCAACCCTCACCAACTTCAGCTACTACATCCGGTACTCGGATTCGCTGAATGATTTCAGCGCGCAGGACAATACCAACTCGGTCATCCGCACCGCGCGTCCAGCGATCCTGGGCAACGGCCGGAAGGTCCAATGGCTCGACAACGGCTTGCCCCGCACCGAGAGCGCGCCGACCAACCGATTCTACCGGGTCCTCGAATTCCGCTGAGATTTCGTCCTGTCACCGCTTCATCCGACATCGCCTTTCCCTTTCCCTTGCCATGAGTCCTTCGATCCAACGCACCGCCCTCTTGCTCCTCGCCACCAGCGCCGCCTTGTCAGCCCGCGCTCAGAACGACGATGCCCCAGAGCCGCTCGGTATCCGCTTTCGTCTTGCAGGCCGGGTGCAGTTCAACCTGAAGGCCTCCTTCACCGATGCCCGGACGCCGCTGTCGGATGCGGCAGGGCAATTCGCCGATGGCTACGTGCTGTTGGGGTCCAACACCTCCACGTCGACCAATGCGGGCGTGGTAACCGCCAACCCGGGGTCCACAACGTGGAATTGGGGTTATCAGCGGGCGGATCAGGTTTCCGGCAATGAACTGACACTGACTCGCTACGATCAGGTGCCCCGGGTGGGCACGCTGGACGGTTCAGGCGGCAGTACGACCTATGGGGGTGAATTGTGGGCGATGTATGAACTGTACAGCTTCCGGTCCTTCAATAAGCGCACCGCACACTGGGGTGTCGAGGCTGGGTATGGTTTCACCACCTTCGATGCCTCGGCTTCTGGCTCGGTTTCGGGAACGGCCACCCGACGCCAGTCGGTGTATTCGTTGGGAGGCATCGTGCCTCCGTCACCGGGGTATCAAGGCGGTTATTTCGGCCCCGTTCCGGGCGGGCCCGTGGCGCCGGTCATTGATTTCAATCCGCTGCGTTCCTCGTCTCTGCAGGCGGCCGGCGTCAACTCATTGAATGCGGCGGTCTCGACCGATTTGCACAGCATCAAGCTGGGACCTTGGGTGGAGTTGCCGGTGACCGATCGACTGACCGTTGGTTTGGGGGCTGGCTATTGCGCCATCTACGCTCAGGCCGATTTGCGTTTCAGCGAGTCCACGACTTTCACCGGCAACCCGGCGGAGTTTGGTGTGGCCAGCGAGAATCTTTCGGTCAGTGCCAACCGCGAAGATTGGCGTCCGGGAATGTATGCCCGGGCCTTGGTGGATTTTGCCATCACGCCGAATTGGTCGGTGTTCGCCGGCGGTGACATCCAGTCCAACTCGGACCTGAACTTCTCCGCCCAAGGGCGCGGGGCCAGTATTCAACTGGGCTCGGTGTTTGGCGCGATGGCGGGCGTTCAGTTCAAATTCTGAACCGGGTCTGTTGGGTGTTCAGGCGGTGTTCCGTTGAACCTTTCCGATGGACCCTTAGGAAAAGAGGTCCAGTTCAGGCGGAGGCGACAATTCTTGCAGGGCATCCCTCTCGAGGCGTCGGACCTTGCGAGATCGGGGGCGACCGGATTCGGCCGCGATCATCAGACTCGCGTCCGGAGAGGCCACCTGCTGCAAGTTGAGTTCGGCTTCTTCCAGCACGCGCAGGATGGCCTTGGCCCGGTCAATCACCGGCCGAGGCACGCCGGCCAAGCGGGCCACCTGGATGCCGTAGCTCTTGTCGGCGGGGCCGGGTTGGATCTTTCGCAGGAAGATGATTTGATCGTTCCACTCCCGGACGGCGACGTTGTAGTTGCGGACCCGGGGCAAGCGACCCGCGGTACTGCTGGATGCCGAAGCGGGTGAGTCCGATGATTCAGAGCCATGAGGCGAGGCGAGCTCTGTCAGTTCATGGTAATGCGTGGCGAAGAGCGCCTTGGCCCCGACTTGATGATGCAAGTGTTCGACGATGCTCCAAGCCAGGCTCAGCCCGTCGAAGGTGCTGGTGCCGCGGCCGATCTCATCGAGGATGACCAGGCTGCGGCGGGTGGCATTGTTGAGGATGTTGGCCGTCTCGCTCATCTCGACCATGAAGGTGCTCTGGCCTCGGGCCAGGTCATCGCTGGCGCCGATTCGCGTGAAGATGCGATCACACAAATCGATGCGCGCCGATGCCACGGGCAAATACGAACCGGTGTGGGCCAGTACGGCCAGCAAGGCGACTTGTCGGATGTAAGTGCTTTTGCCGGCCATGTTCGGGCCGGTGATGAGAGCGATCTGGTGGCTGCTGAGGTCGAGTTCAGTGTCGTTGGGAACGAAGCGCTCCTCGGTCATCCGTAGCTCCAGCACCGGATGACGACCTTCGCGGATTTGGATCCGGCCTTCATCCCGCACCTCGGGGCGATTCCATCCCTGAAGGCGGGCGAGTTCGGCGAAGCTTGCCAGGACATCCAGTTGCCCCAGCGCTGAAGCCGTCTCTTGGATGGACTTGAGATGGTTGAGCACCTCTTCGCGCAACCGGAGAAACAAGTCGTATTCCAGTTTCGTGGCCCGTTCTTCCGATCCCAGAATCTTCGACTCCATGGTCTTCAGGTCCTGGGTGATGAAGCGCTCGCCGCTAGCCACTGTTTGCTTGCGGACGTAGTCGCCGGGCACTTTGGACAGGTGGGACTTGGTGACCTCAATGTAATAGCCGAAGACGGAGTTGAATCCGACCTTCAGCGAGGGGATTCCGGTGCGAGCAATTTCGTCCAACTGCAGCTTGGCCAGCCAGTCCTTGCCGCCGCGGGCCGCGGAGCGCAGTTCATCGAGTTCGGCGCTGAAGCCATCCCGGATCATCCCGCCTTCCTTCACCGCCAGCGGCGGTTCGTCGGCGACGGCGTGGCCGAGCAGTTCGACCAAGTCCGGTAATTCGCGGAGCAGGGAACCGAGATGTCCGAGTTCTGAGGGCCCGGTGGGAGCATCCGGTTCCGGTTTCGGGAGCAGTTGGCTCTGGGGGGCTTCGGGACCGGGTTGGTCGGCCTCGGCCACGGCCGATTTGACGGAGGGGAGTTGTTCGAGGGCCAGTCGCAGCGCGAGCAGGTCCCGGGCGTTGCCGCTGCCAAGGCTCAATCGGCTGACCGTGCGTTCCAGGTCACGGACCTCGGCCAAGCGAGCCCGGAAAGCGGCCAAAGTGGGCGGGTGATCGAGCCACGACTGAACGGCTTCCTGGCGGCGATGGATGGGTTCTTGGGCCGCCAGAGGCTGGGTGAGCCAATCGCGCAATCGGCGCGCGCCCATGGGGGTCACGGTTTGATTGAGGGCTCCGAACAGTGTGGTGTTGCGGGGGGCGTCGGCGTGGAGGGGTTCGAGGATCTCGAGATTGCGCAGCGAGATGGAGTCGAGGATCAGGTAGTCGGCCACCTCATAGAATCCGAGGCGCGTCAGGTGCGCCACATCTCGACGCAAATGGGTGCTCAGGTAGTGAAGGACGGCTCCGGCGGCACCGATGGCCGCAGTCCGGTTGCGCAATCCGAATCCGTCCAGCGAGGCCACTTTGAAGTGTTCGCGCAAGGTGAACACGGCGGTCTCTGGTAGGAAGACCCAGTCGTCATGCGGTGAGAGTTGTGTGCTGGCATGACCCAACAACTCGGACAAGGCCTTGGAGCCCCCAGGGAAGATGAGTTCGGCCGGTCGCAATCGTTCGAGCTCCGCCAGAAGGGGTTTGCTATCGGAGAGTTCAGTGAGACGGAAATCCCCGGTAGTGAGATCCACACAAGCCAACCCATAGGTGTCGCCATGAAGGGCGATGGATGCCAAGAAGTTGTTCCGCTCGGCCCGCAGCAGGCGGTCGTCGAAATGGGTTCCCGGTGACAGAATCGAAGTCACCTCCCGTTGTACCAGTTTTCCCGGCTTTGCCTCTTCTGTCTGATCACAAATGGCCACCTTGCGTCCGGCCTTCAGGAGGCGGCCGATGTAGTTGTTGGCCGCGTGATAGGGCAGACCACACATCGGGATGCCGTTGCGTTGGGTCAGCGTCAGTTGCAGGAGTTGCGAGCTGATCACCGCATCCTCGAAGAACATCTCGTAGAAATCCCCCAGCCGGAACATCAGGAGGGCATCCTTCGGGAGCTCTCCCTTGATCCGGCGGTACTGCGCCATCATGGGGGTCAGTGTTGCTTCGGCAGCCATCGACCCGAGGCTAGGAAAACCGCCCTGAAATAAAAAGCGGTCAGGTGGAATCCATGAAAGGTTCGGCCGGTCTCTGACGAGTACTGGAAAAAGAAAATGACGACCACGCCTCCATTTGACATCAAAACATCGCAGTATCAGTGTATCACAGAGACTGTTGCCATGAGAACGACGCTGACTTTGGAAAACGATGTGTACGAAGCCGCCCAAGCGATGGCCCAGGCTTCCGGTAAGCGCCTGGGTGAAGTGGTTTCGTTGCTGATGCGCCGAGGGTTGAAAGCGTCGGCCGAGACCGGGCCTGTCCGTTCTGGATTGCCGGTGTTCTTGGCGGCCTCCGGGGCTTCGATCATTCCCAGCAACCGGGCGCGTGAACTCCTGGCCGATGAGTCGCAGTGAAACCCGCCCTCCTCGACATCAACGTCCTTTTGGCGCTGGCGTGGCCTAATCACCAGCACCACGCGCTTGCACACCGGTGGTTTGCTCGCGAGTCCCGATATGGATGGGCCACCTGCGCCTTCACCCAACTGGGATTCATCCGGTTGTCCTCCAATCCTGCCTACACCCCCTCGGCCGTCTCGCCATCCGAGGCGGCGGGGTTGCTGGAGCAATGGGTGCGTCATCCGCGACACTCTTTTTGGGAATCTTCCGCAGCCAGCCGGGTGGTCATTTATTTGCGCGCTCTGGGGCATCAGCAGGTCAACGATGCCTGGTTGGTTGATTTGGCCCGCCAATCCGGTGGGCGCGTGGTGACCTTTGATGGCCGTATCGGTCTCCACGATGCCGATCACTCCCAAGTGACCGTGCTGTCGGACTGACCGTGCTGTCGGACTGACGGTGGTCCCAAACGGATCACTGCTCCGCTGGAGGTGTTTCGCTACGAATCAGGCCCTCGTCCGAATACCGTTCTGAGCGCTGTTTTGAAACCGCCCCGGCGACACCTCCAGGGTTTGTTTTTGGGCATCGAGGGGTTAGCGTTCAGCCATTCGTCCTGTCATGAGAATCCCAAGCACTTGCCACTGGTTCATTGCAGCCGCCGTCGCAGGACTCTTTTTCGTGGGGGATCCGCTGCTCGGCGCGGATGATCCCGACTTGGCCTTGGGAGTGCGCAAGACCGAGCCCGTGAGTCCGGCCGATCAGGCGAAGGCATTCCGATTGCCGCCTGGATTTGAAATTCAGTTGGTGGCCAACGAGCCCGACATCCACAAGCCCATGAACCTCGCCTTCGATGGGATGGGCCGGCTTTGGGTCACGACCAGCATCGAATACCCCTGGGCCGCGCCCACCAATCGGGTCGGTCGGGATCGGGTGATGATTTTCGAGGATTTTGGTCCGGACGGTCGCGCCCGGAAGGTGACCCAGTTCGCCGACGGTCTGAACATTCCCATCGGGGTTTATCCCTTTCGCACCGACGACACCCATTGGAAGGCGCTCGTCTGGAGCATTCCCCACATCTGGCTGCTCGAGGACACGGATGGGGACGGCAAGGCCGACAAACGCACTCCGCTGTACGGACCCTTCGACCACACGCGTGATACCCATGGCAACCAGGCCTCGTTCCGCCGCGGCTTCGATGGCTGGCTCTATGCGACGCACGGGTTCAACAACGACTCCCATGTCACGGCCCGCGACGGCAGTCATGTGGATTTGAACTCGGGCAACACCTACCGCATCCGCCTCGACGGTTCCCGGATCGAGCACCACACGCACGGTCAGGTGAACCCGTTTGGCCTGGCCTGGGATGCCCGCGGAAACCTGTATTCCAGCGATTGCCACAGCGCTCCTCTCTACCAGTTGCTGGCCGGCGGTTGGTACCCCAGCTTCGGCAAACCGCATGACGGTCTGGGCTTCGCCCCGGTGATGCTCGAGCACGCCCACGGCAGCACGGCCATCGACGGGGCCGTGTACTACAACGATAATCTGTGGCCCGCCGAATATCGCGACACGCTCTTCATCGGCAACGTGATGACCAGCCGGTTGAACCGCGACACGATCACCTTCAATGGATCCACGCCGAAGGCCTCCGAGCAGCCCGATTTCCTCACCACCACCGATCCGTGGTTCCGGCCTGTCGATGCCACCCTCGGGCCGGACGGCGCGCTTTACATCGCCGATTTCTACAACCGCATCATCGGCCACTACGAGGTTCCGTTGACCCATCCCGGCCGCGACCGGGAGCGAGGCCGGTTGTGGCGGGTGGTTTACAAGGGAGCCGACGGTAAGGCCCGGCTGAGGTCGCCGGCTTTGGCCACCGACCTCGACGGTCTGGTCGGCGAACTGGGTTCACCCAGCCTGAGCCGCCGATTGCTGGCGATGGGGGAAATTCAAGACCGGTTCGGTTCCAAGGCGTTGCCTGCCGTGCGCCGCGCCGCGGTGAAAGCCCGTGGCCAGAAACCCGGCGCGGCTCAGGAAAGCGCGGACCGGGCCTCGGCAGTGCGGGTATCCGCCCTGTGGCTTCAACACCGGTTGGGTGGCACCGAGGCTGGTTTGAAGGGTAAGGAATTCTTGGCTGATTTATCCGATCCG
>JARXAF010000127.1 GCA_029865985.1 Verrucomicrobiota bacterium | reverse complement strand
GCGGTGAAGGCCGGGGTGCCGGTGGTGATCTTTGATTCGGACCTCAAGAGCGATCAGCAGGTGAGTTTCGTGGCCACCGACAATTTCAAGG
The DNA here is from genome assembly GCA_029865985.1 of Verrucomicrobiota bacterium. Lineage (GTDB taxonomy): Bacteria > Verrucomicrobiota > Verrucomicrobiia > Limisphaerales > UBA9464 > SXXZ01. Next base: position 6,224 of record JARXAF010000127.1, on the reverse strand, counting down.
GCGGACGTATCGCTGGCGACTACTTGGCCAAGCGATTGGGTGGCAAGGGTCGCATCATTTTGCTGCGTTATCAGGTCGGCAGCGCCAGCACCGAGGCGCGCGAGGCCGGATTCCTCGATGCCCTCAAGGCCTACCCCGACCTCAAGCTTATCTCTGCCGACCAATACGCTGGCCCCACGCGCGAGACGGCCTATCAGGCTTCGCAGAACCTCCTGAATCGGCATGGGCAGGCCGTGGATGGGGTGTTCTGCCCTAACGAGACCGCCACGATCGCCATGACCAAGGCGCTGAGGGAAATCGGTCGCGCTGGTGGCAAGGTGGTGATGGTGGGCTTCGACTCGGGTTCCCAGTCGGTGGCCGACCTTCGCCATGGCGATGTCCAGGCGCTGGTGGTGCAGGATCCCGTGAAGATGGGTTACCTGGGCGTCAAGACCCTGGTGGAGCACATTCAGGGTAAGAAGGTGGAGAAGCGCGTGGACACCAGCGTCATGCTCATCACCACCGAAAACATGAGCCAACCGGCGGCTCAGGAACTGTTGAACCCTCCCTTCAAACAAATCCTCGGTGAGTAGCCAGACCAAGCCAGGGTGGGCACAGGCCAACAAACTGCTTGTGCCCGGAACCTGATTGATCCGAGAAACGCATCAGTCGATCTTCAAAGATGAATCCGCTCGAGACCGAAGCCGTTAAGAATCCCCTGCAACACATCGGGGAATGGGAAGAGTTTGTCGTTCAACACTATCCCGAGCCCACGGGTCCCGCTGACACCGGTAAGCCGGCCGTGGGATACGCTCCTGAAAAGAAGGAGACGGAGTTTCGCAACTACGAAGCCGACGCCCGGCCCACGGTGCGGGAGTTCTACCGGTTGAACCACACTTACCAGACCTACGAGTTCGGCCAGGCCAAGCGGAAGGAATACCTCGGTCTGAACCGGATGACGATGGGCGTCTGGGAGGCGGCCGAGTACCTCAACCAGCTGGTCGACGACTCCGATCCCGACACCGACATGACGCAGTTGCAGCACCTGCTTCAGACGGCCGAGCACCTGCGCCGCGATGGGCAGCCGCGCTGGATGGTCCTCACGGGCTTCGTGCACGACTTGGGCAAGATCCTGTGCCTATGGGGCGAGCCCCAATGGGCGGTGGTGGGCGATACCTTTGCCACCGGCTGCGCTTACTCGCCGAAGATCGTTTTCCCGAAGTTTTTCGAGGCCAACCCGGACAGCAACGACCCGCGCTACAACACGCCCAACGGCATCTACGAGCCCGGATGCGGCTTGGACAAGGTTTCGCTGTCGTGGGGTCACGATGAGTACATCTACCACGTCTGCCGCGACTACCTGCCCGAGGAGGGCTTGGCCATGCTGCGTTACCACAGCTTCTATCCCTGGCACCGCGAGTCGGAGTACTCGCACCTGATCAATGACAAGGATCGGGCACTGTTGCCGTGGGTGAATCGCTTCAACCCCTACGACCTGTACACCAAGAGCCACAGCAAGCCTGATGAAGTGGCCTTGCGTCCGTACTACGAAGACCTGATCCGCGAGTTCTTCCCGGACAAGGTCCGTTGGTGAGCGCCGGTTGCGCCTAAAACACGCCCGGGTGCCGGTCTCCTCAGGGGAAGGGGGAGACCTTCGAAGTGCCCGCTGCTGGAGCGTCACCGGTCATGAAGGGCTTGGTGAGGCCTCAAGTTTTGCTAGACACCATCCAAGGTAATTTCTTTATAAATTTTGCATGAAATGAAAAAGATTCATGTAAATAAAACCAGTAAAACTTGACTGGTTGGGCAGGGTGTATGTTGGACTAACGTCCATGGTAAGAATCCTATTGGGTGCTTTCGTCGCCTGCACCATTGGTTTAGGCAGTCTATTAGCGAGATCAAAAACGGATACGTTCGCGGAAATCATCGGGGAGAACGCTCAATCGCTCTTCGGTGTGACCAGACTGGTTGTGGTTGGGGTTCCCGGCATACCCGAATTGTCCATCGACAATCCCCGAACCGGTCCGGAAGGCAAACTGACCGAAGGCACCGGTTTTATCCGGTGGAACAAATGGGGTGCGCTTCGAGTCGAAGACGTCGAGGTGAAGGACGGTAAGTTGGAGTTGAAGGTGGTGGGAATGCTTCCAACGAAAAACTTCCTCCAGCCTAAAGGTAAGGCTGAACCCATCGAAGTCCGATTTATCATGCAGATCGGGGCGGCCGGGGTCGAGCAGTCGGGTTTCAGTGTTACGGTGGCTGAGGCTCAAACTGCGAATGGGGCGTTCGCCGTTAAAGATTTGGTGGTGACCTACAACCCGCCCGAAATCTACATGGGGGCTGTGTTTCAGATGGGCAAGGGCAAAGGCATCGGCGGTGCTTTTGCGCTTTACGACGGCAATTTCAATGGACTGGCGTTGAAGGGGACAGACCTTGAATGGAGGCTCGGTGCGTCCGGATCAAAGATCGACAAGGTCGATGTCGGATTCTTCAACATCCAGAACCCCCCTTGGTATATAGAAGGGGGTTTCACAGTGGTGGTCGGCGAAACGAGGGTGGCGAACCGATGGCCCCTCGAGGTGGAGGCACGCGGACGCTTCTCTTCGGATTACCGGATCGACATCCGGGGCAATGCGGCGATCGCGGGCATCCCTGTGGGTAATGCGTATCTCACCTACATCCCCTCGTTCAACGTGGATGCAGGGGCCCAGATCGACCTGCTTTCGATCATCATCGGCTCAGCCCAGATCCAGGCCCGGGCTGGTAGCGTAGGCGGTAGCATTGCTGCCCGGGTGCAAGTCCCTCCGTACGTTCCCCTCATCGGTCGTTGGCAACTGGGTGGTGCCAATGCGTACTTCCTGTTCGCTCCCCCCAACTGGGAGGCGGCGGGCAACGTGGGTGTCAACGTGACCCCCGAGATCCCGAGATGGTGCACCCCGTGGTGGTGCCCTCCGTGCATTCCCTACTGTTATCCGCGAGGCTGGTCGTGGGTGAATGCCCGTTGGTGTCCTCCGTGCATTCCCCCGATTTGCACCCCCCGCATCCCGGCGGTCCGGATCAACTTTGGTTTCAAGGTTCGAAACAGTAGTTTTTCCTTCAGCACCTTCGACTTGGACGGTTCGGAGGAGTCCTTGGGTTCGGTTGATTACGTGCGGTATCCCTACCCCAACCAGGATGTCTGGAACGCGAGCTCCTGGGAGAAGCCTTGGCGTCCGGCGGCCCAGGACCCTGAAGGGCTCTACGAGATCGTCTGGCTGACGAATTTCCGACAAATTGGCAAGATCTCCACCACACCGAGCGATCCGCGGACTCTGGCGATGACCGTCACCATGGTGTCCGATCCTGCGAGCGGAGCCGCAAAGGGCGGTGCGGTGCGATTCCTTCAGTCCGGCAATGTCAGTGTGCCGAAAGGCGCTCCGGAGGTGGGTGTCCGAATGCACTGGAGTGAGAGTGATGTTTTCGAGGGCAGTGATCTGGCCTTCACGATCACACTGCCCTCGGGCCAGAACGTCCAGATCGAGGACGAGGCGACGCTGGCAGAGCTCGAGAAAACGGGACTCACCGTGCTCACCGATTTCAATTTCGAGGAGCGGTCCGCGTGGGTCTTCCTGATCGATGCACCTGCGGGCGAATACAAGGTCAATGTCGAGTCGCCGCGCAAATTCTCCGAGTTGGTCTTCGATGCCATCCAAGAGGACGAATCCGGTGTGATCGATATCGATGAACCCCACATCGACGAATTCGGCAACTTGGTGCTCTGGTGGTTCGACTTGGATGTCGACTCCAACGCGACTGTCAGCCTCTCCCTCCTCATGGACCGTGAGGACCAGCAGGGCTTCGAGATCTTCAAGACCTCCGAGGATGACCCCGGAGACGTCGGGTTGATTTTCTCCAGCGAGGACATCGACGAGCTTCTCAACGGTGAATTCGAAGAGGGTATCCTGAATGGATGGCAGCTGGCTCTGATTCCTCCGGAGGATATTGTTGCTCCTCCCGGAGACTACTACGTGGTGGCCACCATTTCGGACGGCTACAACCAGCCTGTACGGAAGGTGTCAGCGACGACGGTCACGATCGAGCGCACCAAGTTGTTCCAGCTCGATTCTGAGCGCAAGGTGACCTACCAGCCGAAGAACAATGGTCAGGGAGCCTTGGCTCCTCAGGAGTTACCAGCCCAAGTCACCGGTATCCGTAGCCGACCTGAATTCGATGGCTTTTCAATCCAGTGGAAACCTGTCACCAATTCATTGGTCAATGGGTACACGGTGGAATACAGCACGAATTCCGTTCCAGGCACCTACGAGAGCTCGCAAGCGGTTTCTGCGGATACGACCGAGGCACGGGTCTCGGGTTTGATCTCGGGAATGCCGTATCTGGTCCGGGTCAGCGCCGTGGGAGCTGATGGGCAGACTGGGGCTTCGAGTGAGATCATGACCATCGTTCCTACTCCTGGGTTCGGTCGCACCCCTCCGGTGTTCCGTTCCAAGGCTGCACTGGTCGGATTTCCCGGTCTCCAATACACCTATTACCCGAGACTCTTCGATGGTGATTTGTTGCACTTGAGCGACACCAACAGTGCCGCGCATACCAACCATGGGCCCAATGGTGAGCCGCTGCCCGATATCACCGCAGGCTATAACTTCACTCTGCTTGCCGGTCCTGAGGGTATGAAGGTGGATCCGAGCGGGATCGTGCTGTGGACGCCGACCACCAACCAAGTCGGAACCAACGTCTTCATCCTGCATGCCTACGAAGTGAACGCCAAAGAAGTGGGCGATGCGGCGGTTGAGAGGACTCTGAAGATATCCCAGACCAACGAGGTGTTGGTCTTGGATCCGGATGCCAAGCCGACTGAGATTCCGACTCCCGGCAATCGGTTCTTTGCTCCCTTGGGATTCCGGCCGAAGGGTGGTGCCAAACAAGCGCCTCCTGCCGGCAAGAACTACAATGGCATCGAGTCGCTGGTGTTTCGCTTCCTCAGCGTCCCGCCTCCCTATGTCCGGGAATCCGAGAGTCTGGATTTCTTGATCGCCTTTAACGCGGATCCCAAGTTGGTCACTTTGGAGCTTCTTCAGGGTCCCAAAGGGATGGAACTGCAGAACACCAATCGGCTGATATGGAATGTGCCCGTTGGAGCCAAGGGTTCCAAGGTGGTCGTTCGGGCGTCGGTCATCCCGGAGGCGGGTGCCAAACCCGAAGAATTCATCTTGGATTTCTATCTTCCAGTTCACCGGGTTGACAATCAATTGAGCAGCCCGGCGCAGATTCTGATTGATGCTTCCAGCAACGCGACCAAGTTGAGCATTCTGTCACGGAATGCCGATCCGACCGCATTGCCGAAAATCTATCGCCTTCAGGTCAAGTCGGACCTGGGAGACGTCTGGAAGGATGTCATGGATGTGCCGGTGGACCGGGCTGCAGCCATGAAATCGATGCTGATACCCAACAGTACGGTGACATTGCCATCCACATCAGCCGCCTCGTTTTATCGAGTTGTCAATATTGATTAATATCTAATGATTTGATTCGATATCAAATCGGTCTACAAAATCGCCCACCCGTGAGGGTGGGCGATTTTTATTAAACTTGAAGAGAAGTTTCAATAAGGTTTGGCCGGGACTGGGAGCCTGGGTGATTGTTTTATTGATGATCATCCACTCCTGGGGCTTCCGAATGGAAGCTTCAGAACCTCCGTTTCAAGCAAAGGGCGGGCTGCAAGCGGGTGTCGTTCAAACAAATCCGATCACCAGTCAACAAATCACCAATATCACCTTCATTTTGAATGGATGGGGACTGGCGATTCGTGATCTCAATGCAGATGGTTGGCCCGATCTGGTGCTCGGTGGGAAACCCGGTTGGGGAGGGGTTTATTTCAGTGATCGTGGGCCTTGGAAATTCACCAATGCGACTTCCCGATTGTCGGAAACGATTCAAAAATCTGCCATCGCAGGAATCGTGGTCAGCGATTTGGACAGTGATGGTCAATTGGATCTCATTACTTCGACCTATGATTCTGGTATTCGAGTAATTTATGGCAACGGACGACTCGGTTTCCGAACCAATGAGGTGAGCTATGCCCCACCAAAAGGTTCGTATTGGGGTGGAATGGCGTCTGCCGATATCGACCAAAATGGAACTGTCGATATCATCGCGTTGGGTTATCGCCAAAACCGAAGCCGCAACTACAATTCATTGCGCACCAATGCAGGGGCCGATCGTCGGTTGATCAATACTTCAACCATGGCTCC
>JARXAF010000078.1 GCA_029865985.1 Verrucomicrobiota bacterium | reverse complement strand
GCGTTGACCAGGTACTGGCTGGTCACGCCAAAGCGGCCCGACGCCACCTGTTTGATGGCGGAGTTCTTGGAATCGCCATTGGGCAAGGGGGTGAAGCGCTCGGGGTCTTCACCACCTTCACCGGTGTTGGACTTGCCGCCTAACCGGTTCATGGCGATGGCCAGAGCCTCGTGGGCTTCCTTGGAAATGGAACCGTAGCTCATCGCGCCGGTCTTGAACCGCTTCACGATGGACTCGACGGATTCCACTTCGTCGATGGGAATCGCATTCGACGACTTGAAATCCAGCAGGCCGCGCAGGGTGGCCCAGTGCTTGAACTGTTCGTTGACCGCCTTGGAATAATCCTGGAAGGCCTTGTAGTCGCCCGTGCGCACGGCCTTTTGCAGCTTGTGCACCGTGTCGGGATTGAACAAGTGGTACTCGCCATCGCGGCGCCATTGGTAGCGGCCGCCGACATCGAGGGTCGGGCTCTGAGACTTGCGGTCGGGGAAGGCCACGCGGTGCCGCGTTTCGATGTCGCGGGCGATTTCTTCCATGCCGACGCCTTCGACGCGGGTCGGCGTCCAGGTGAAGTAACGGTCGACGACGGCCTCGTTGATGCCGACGGCCTCGAAAATCTGAGCTCCGCGGTATGACTGGATCGTCGAAATGCCCATCTTGGAAGCCACCTTGATGACACCCTTGACCGCAGATTTGACGAAGTTCTTGTAGGCAGTCTTGGAGTCGACGTTGGTGAGTAGACCCTGATGGATCATGTCGTCGATGGACTCGAAGGCCAGATACGGGTTGATGGCGCCGCATCCGTAACCGATGAGCAGCGAGAAGTGATGAACCTCGCGGGGTTCGCCCGACTCGAGCACCAGTCCGACGCGGTTCCGGTCGCCCTCGCGGATCAAGTGATGGTGGAGGCCGCTGACAGCCAGCAATGCCGGAATGGCTGCGCTCTTGGCGCTGATTCCGCGGTCGGACAAGATCAGGATGTTGACCCCGTCGTTGATCGCTTTGGAAGCGGCCTTGAACAGGTCTTTCAGGGCCTTTTCCAAACCCTTCGAGCCCTTATCCACCTTGTACAGGATGGGCAGCGTGACCGACTTGTAGCCCGACTGGTTGATGCCCTTGAGCTTGGCCAGTTCTTCGTTGGTCAGCACCGGCGACTTCAGCTCGATGAGGTGGCAGCTCTCCGCGGACGGGGTGAGCAGGTTCTTCTCGGAGCCGATCGTGGTGATCGCGCTGGTGACAATCTCCTCGCGAATACAGTCAATCGGGGGATTGGTGACCTGCGCAAAGAGCTGGTGGAAGTAGTTGTAGAGCAGTTGCGACTGGTTGGAGAGCACCGCCAGAGGCGTGTCGGTGCCCATTGAGCCAATGGCTTCGACGCCGTCGCGTGCCATGGGGACCAGCAGCATTCGGAGGTCTTCGAACGAGTATCCGAAGGCTTGTTGGCGCTGGAGAACCGTGGAGTGGCCGGGTTCGGGCAAGTGCTCGGGATCAGGCAGTGAAGATAGCTCGATCAGGTGCTGGTTGAGCCACTGACGGTAGGGTTGTTCGCTGGCGATTTGCTCCTTGATCTCGGCGTCATCGACGATGCGACCTTGGGCCGTGTCGATGTAGAACATGCGGCCGGGTTGGAGACGGCCCTTCTGGGCGATGTTTTCCGGGGCGATGTCGAGCACGCCGACCTCAGAGGCCATGATGACCTGGTCGTCTTTGGTGACGTAGTAACGCGAGGGGCGCAGACCGTTTCGGTCGAGCGAAGCGCCAATGCGGACGCCGTCGGTGAAGGCCACGCAGGCGGGGCCGTCCCACGGTTCCATCAAGCAGGAGTGGTATTCGTAGAACGCCTTCTTCTCGTCGCTCATCGACTCATGATTGGCCCAGGGTTCTGGGATCATCATCATCATGGCGTGCGGCAAGGAACGGCCGGCCAAGACCAGCAGTTCCAGCACGTTGTCGAACATGGCAGAATCGCTGCCGTCGGGATCGACGATGGGCAGGATCTTGTGGATGTCGTCGCCGAAGGCATCCGACTGGAACAGGGCCTCGCGGGCGCGCATCCAGTTGATGTTGCCCCGCAGGGTGTTGATCTCGCCGTTGTGCGCGATGTAACGGTACGGGTGGGAACGTGCCCAGCTCGGGAAAGTGTTGGTGCTGAACCGGGAATGGACCAGCGCCAGACCGGACTTCATGCCCGGGTTTTTGAGGTCTAGGAAGTACTTGTCAACCTGCTCGGTCAAGAGCATGCCCTTGTACACCAAAGTGCGGCAGGAAAGGCTGCAGATGTACCAGTAGCCGGCGCCATCCTTGGTCGAACAGCGAATTTCGGAATAGGACCGCTTGCGGATGACGTACAGCTTTCGCTCGAAGGCCAGATCGTCCTTCAGCTCTGGGTTCTTGCCGATGAAAACCTGCCGGACATGCGGTTCGGACGACTTGGCTGTCTCGCCGAGCGAGCTGTTGTCGGTCGGCACCGTGCGCCATCCCAAGAGATCTTGGCCTTCGGACTGGATAATCTTCTCGAACGCCATCTCCAGCTTGCGGCGCTGCCGCGGATCTCTGGGGAGGTACACCATGCCCACGCCGTACTGACCGGCCGGAGGTAAGGCGATACCCACGCGTTGGGCTTCGTTGGCCAAAAACTCGTGCGGCATCTGGATGAGGATGCCGGCTCCGTCACCCGTATTGGCCTCGCAGCCGCAGGCACCGCGATGATCCAGGTTTCGCAGGATTTGGAGCCCTTGCTGGACCACCGAATGGGTCTGGGTTCCCTTGATGTTGGCGACAAAGCCGACGCCGCAAGCGTCGTGTTCGAAGTCAGGCCTGTAGAGTGAGTTCGGTACGGACGGGTACGAGTTCATTCAACGGAAAATGATGGAACCTTGTTTGGGACCAAGTCGGGAAATTGAACCAATCGAAGCGGTGAGGGGCAAAATATTTTTTGAAACGTAACGGGAAATAAGTTCGTTACTCGGAATCGGAGGCCGATTCCGTCGAGAATTCCCCGGCGTTCTGGGTTGAATCCGGGGAATTCAGCTTTTCCAGTCAAACGCCCGTTTCTTGACGGCGTAGAGGTAGCCCACGAAGACGATACCCAAGAATGAAAGCATGCCGCCCAAGCCAAGAGCCAGATCGGTGCGTGCCAACTCCTTGAAAGTGACCGCCCAAGGGTACATGAAAACCACCTCGATATCGAACAAGACGAACAACAGGGCCACCAAGTAGAACTTGATGCTGAGACGAGAATTGCCCTCGCCTTGAGGCAGCATGCCGCACTCGTAGGGGATATCCTTGGTTTGAGTCCGTCGGCCCGATTTTCCGAGCAGCACGGACACCGCCAGCGTTCCCACGGCGAAATTGGCAGCCACAAACAGCAGCATCAGCACCGGCAGGTACTGGTTCAGTTGAGTATCCATCAATGGAGAGATGTTGCGATCGAAGCGCTCTCCCGGCAAGCGGACATTGCTGCCATCCCAGAAATAGCCTGTCCCTTGTGAGGAGCCTGTCCCTTGGAAAGAGCCTGTCCCTTGGAAAGAGCCTGTCCCTTGGAAAGAGCCTGTCCCTTGGAAAGAGCCTGTCCCTTGGAAAGAGCCTGTCCCTTGGAAAGAGCCTGTCCCTTGAAAGGAGCCTGTCCCTTGAAAGGAGCCTGTCCCTTGAAAGGAGCCTGTCCCTTGAAAGGAGCCTGTCCCTTGTGGGAATCGGACTGTTTTGGTCTGGAAATGATTTTGACAGTGGAGGGAGGTGGGGTAGCTTGATTCCATTCCAGACCGAATTGGTCCGGTTCACAGTATGCAAATCACCAAGGCAGGAGAATATGGGGTTTTAGGGCTGATCGCCCTATCTCGCCGGCCTTTGGGTGAGGTGGTGATGATCGATGTTCTCTGCGAGGAGGAGTCCGTTCCCAAAAGCTTCCTGGGGAAAATCTTTCAGAATCTGAGCAAGTCTGGCTTGGTCGGCTCGGCCCGAGGCTCCGGGGGCGGTTTTTACCTCACCCGTCCCGCGGCCGAGATCACGGTGTTGGAAATCTTGGAATCCATCGAAGGCCCCATTGCTCTCCAGAGATGCCTCGAAATTGATGTGGGTTGCGAGCATAGCCGAGGCTGCGCTTTGTGTGGATTGCTGGCCGAGGCTCAGGAACGCATGAAGGAAGTTTTTTCCGGCACCAGCCTAGCCACACTCGCGGGACGCCATTTGCCCAACGGATTGGTTCAGCAGGCTCGCCAAGGTCGCAATACGCGTATTCCTCTCACGGCTTCCGAGGCTTCTTCCGGCTTTGTAACGGACAAATCCGAGCCCGAAGATTCCGAGGCTAGCTCCACGGCAACAATTTCGGCCATTTCTCAGAGTTTAAATTAACTGATTTTTTATGAGCGAAACTTACACGTTGTACAATTCCACGGTGATGGAGCACTTCATGAATCCTCGTAATATGGGCGATTTGAAGGATGCAGACGGTGTCGGTGAGGTGGGAGCTGCCGCCTGCGGGGACATCATGAAGATTTCCCTCAAGATCAAAGATGGCCGTATCGAAGACGCCCGTTTCAAGACCTTCGGCTGCGGTTCAGCTATCGCCAGTTCGAGCATGGCGACCGAACTGATCAAGGGACGCACCATCGATGAGGCGATGTCCTTCTCCAATCAGGAGGTGGTGGATGCCTTGGGTGGATTGCCTCCTGTGAAGATCCACTGCTCGGTTCTCGCCGAGGAGGCTCTGAAGGCCGCCCTGGAAGATTACGTGAAGCGCAATCCCTCGGCTGGATCCAAGGCTCCGGCGACCGAGTCGGTTTCGGCCTAGTCCATCGACTTTCTTGGGCCCGCAGTCGGAGGGTGTTTCCGAGGACTGCGGGCTTTTCGTCGAAAAAAGAGTGTTCCCAGGTCTTTGATGTTGGTGCGAAAGGTTCGCTCCGGTTCGTTGTCGTTCTCCCTTTCCTCACTGATTGTTTCATCCATGCGTCAGGTCTTCCTCGATCATCAATCCGCCACCCCGGTTTTGCCGGAGGTCTTCGATGCCATGCGGCCGTACTTCACCGAGTACTTCGGCAATGCCTCGTCGCTGCACCAACACGGGCTTCGGGTCCGTGATGCTCTCAAGCGGTCGCGCCAGCAAATGGCCGCATTGATCGGCGCCGACAGCGAGGAGGAGATTTTCTTCACCTCCGACGGCACTGAATCGTCCAACCTCGCCATCAAAGGCGCGGCCTATGCCAACGAGCGCAAGGGCAAGCATTTGGTGGTTTCAGCCACTGAGCACCCGAGCGTCATGAACTCTGTGGAGTTCCTCGAAAAGCAGGGTTGGACCTGCACCCGAGTCGGCGTGACTCCGCAGGGGATGATTCGTTTGGACGAACTTGAGGCGGCCATCACGCCACAGACGGTGCTCGTGGCGGTGCACCATGTGAACCACGACATTGGTTCCATCCAACCGATGCGCGAGGTGGGTCGGATTTGCACGGCCAAGAATGTGCCGCTGTACGTTGATTGCGAGGCCAGCGCCGGTTGGTTGCCCATCGATGTGAAGGAGTGGGGGGCTGCCATGGTGAGTTTTTCCCCGCACCGGTTCTATGGGCCAAAGGGGGTGGGTGTGTTGTATCGCAATCGCAAGGCTCGCATCGTCAGCGTGATCCACGGGGGCGTTCAGGAAGGCGGTCGCCGGGCGGGTACCGAGAACATTCCGGCCATCGTGGGCGGCGGTCTGGCCGCAGAGGTGGCTCGCGAGCGTCTGTCCCAGCGCATCGCTCAGGTGGCTCCGTTGCAGAAGCGGCTCTGGGAAGGGCTCAAGCTCAAGGTGCCTTACATTTTGCTCAATGGCCCGGAACCCGGGCCCGATCGCATTGCCACCAACCTCAATCTCTCGACCGAATTCATCGAGGGCGAAGGGCAGTTGTTGCTCTGCGACATGAATGGGATCGCCGTGGCCAGTGGGTCCAGTTGTGTCAGCAAGAGTCTCAAAATCTCCCACGTCTTGGGCGCCATTGGTTTGGACCATGCGCTGGCTCAGGGAAACATCATCATGACCCTCGGCGAAGCCAACACCGAGGCCGACGTCGACTACGTGGTCGAAACGTTCGCCAAGATCGCTACCAAGCTCCGGTCCATGTCTCCGATGTGGGACGAGTTCGAGCGGGGTGTCATTGATTCGGTGATCGCACCCACTGGCCGCGGCAAGTCCTTCAGCCAGCATGCGGCCGAGGTGTCCGGTAAACCCATGCACTGAGCCGTTCTGGCTGAGTCGAATACGGGGAAAATCGATCCGTAGATCGTTGGTCGATCTAGCGGATCACCCCGTCGAGTTGCACAATCCTATTTCTTCAATACCATAGTGTTTATGACCATGAACTTGCCTTTGGCTCATGCCTTGACTGTGTCTGCGTTCTTGCTGGCCCCCGCTGCATTGAACGCGGCGACCGCCTCAGATTTGCGTTCCAGCGCCTCGAAGGTGCTGGCTCCGATTCCCGACAAAATGCCCGGATCTGAGAATGATACGGCCGCTCGCGTGAAGCTTGGCCGTGAACTGTTCTTCGAGAAGAAGCTCTCGGCCAACAACACCCAGTCCTGCAATTCCTGCCACGCCGTGGACAAGAATCTGGGCGGCGTGGACAACGAGCCCACCTCCTTGGGCGCTTTCGGAAAACGGGGCGGGCGCAACTCACCGACGGTGCTCAACGCCGGCTTCCATGTCGCCCAGTTCTGGGATGGTCGCGCCCAGCGTTTGGAAGACCAGGCCAAGGGTCCGGTTCTCAATCCGGGTGAGATGGGCATGCCGAGCGAGGCCGCGGTGATCGAGAAGCTGAAGGCCGAGAAGAAGTACGTCACCGGCTTCAAGAAGGCGTTCCCCGGAGAGTCTGACCCGGTCACCTACAACAACTTCGCCAAGGCCGTCGCCGCGTTCGAACGGACCTTGCGCACCCACGACCGGTTTGACGATTTCCTCAAGGGTGATGACAAGGCTCTGACCGCCGCCGAGCTCAAAGGTCTCGACACCTTCTTGTCGATTGGTTGCACCACCTGCCATACTGGGCCGCTCCTCGGAGGCAACGACTTCAAGAAGTTGGGCATCCTCAATGCCTACGAGAACACCGCCGACAAGGGCCGCATCGAAGTCACCAAGGAAGAGTACGATGAGTTTGTCTTCAAGGTGCCCAGCTTGCGCAACATCGCCCTGACCGCTCCGTATTTCCACGACGGCTCCCAGAAGACTTTGGAGCAGACGGTCCAGAAGATGGCTTGGTTGCAATTGGGCAAGAAGCTCTCGGCCGAGGAAACCAGCGACTTGACGGCCTTCCTCCGGGCGCTGTCGGACAAGAAGCGCGCGGTCGTCGCGGCTAAGTGAACTGCTGACCGATTCATTTCAGGGGTGGAGCCGTCCTTCGGGATGCTCCACCCTGTTTTTTACAACGGCTAAGTCCCTCGGATTCCGAACACAATCATCCATGGCAACCATTCAAGAGTCCTCCGTGATGGAGGTGCTGCGCACGGTCAAATACCCCGGATACAGCCGGGACATCGTCTCCTTCGGATTGGTCAAAGGTGTGCAGATCGACGGTGGCGCAGTGGGGGTGCTTCTTGAATTGACCGCTCCGAACCCGGAGATGGGCAATCAAATCGCCGATGCGGTCAAGGCGGCGCTCCGGGATCGGTTGGAGGGCATCACCGATGCGCATGTGCAAGTCCAGGTGCCGACGCCCGTTGCGGCCGCCGGGGCCAACACCGGGGTTCCCCAGCGCAACCGGATGCCGGGCGTGCGACGAGTGGTTGCCGTGGCGTCGGGCAAGGGGGGCGTCGGCAAGTCCACCTGTTCGGTCAATCTGGCTTGCGCATTGGCGCAAGTCGGTTTGCGCGTCGGCCTTCTGGACTGCGATATCTATGGCCCGAGCATCCCCTTGATGATGGGTATCAATGAGCGGCCGACGCTCACCGACGATGAACGCTTGGTGCCGCCCGTTCGACATGGCGTTAAGCTCATGAGCATGGGCTTCCTCATCGATCCTGAGCAGGCCGTCATCTGGCGCGGGCCCATGATCCAGAAGACCATCCATCAGTTCATCAATCAGGTGGCTTGGGGTGATCTCGACTATTTGCTTGTGGACCTCCCGCCGGGTACGGGCGATGCCCAGTTGTCGCTGTGCCAGTCCGTGCCGTTGGATGGCGGCGTCATCATCACCACCCCTCAGGAGGCTTCTTTGGGCGTGGTCCGCAAAGGGGTGACACTGTTCGAAAAGGTCCAAGTTCCCATCCTTGGTATCGTAGAAAACATGAGCGGATTCCGTCTGCCCGATGGATCCCGGGTGGATATCTTCGGCCATGGTGGCGGTCGTCTGGAGGCAGAGCGCAAGGGAGTGCCATTCCTGGGGGAAATCCCGCTGGTGGTTGCCATTCGTGAGGGTGGAGATCGGGGTGAACCCATCGTGGTGGCCGATCCGATGAGTGAAGCGGCTCGGGCCTTTTCAGCGGTGGCCTCCGGGTTGCGGGCTCGGTTCTCGGAAGGTTGATACCTGACAAAACCTTGGGCATTGCCGAGTCGGCTTGCCGCAGCGATCCTCCACACTGTGTTTCGTGAATTGGGCAAGATGCTGTTGCTGTTTGGGGTGACCCTGAGGGCGTTGCCGCGGATTTTTCGCTATCGGCGCAACCTCGCTGAACAGTTGTTTGAAATCGGCAATGCCAGTCTCTTCATGGCGTGCGTGCTGTCGCTTTTCATTGGCGGTGTGCTGGCGCTGCAGGCGGGGCCACTGCTGACTCAACGGGGTTTGGGGTCCATGTTGGGCGGACTGGTCGGAGCCTCGTTGGCCAAGGAGTTGGGGCCGGTGATGATGTCCATCCTGATCGCCGGTCGTATTGGTTCAGCCATGGCGGCCGAGTTGGGATCCATGAGGGTTTATCAGGAGATCGACGCCCTGCGGACGCTGAACATCGACCCGGTTGAGTATCTGGTGCTCCCGCGGGTCGTGGCCATTTCGCTGGCCCTTCCCTGCCTGTTGGTGTTTTCGCTGCTCATTGGTTCAGCGGGCGGTGCTTTCGTGGCGGCCCTCAACCCGGAAGTGGCTGTGTCGGCTACGGCCTTCTTCAACAGCCTCAAGGCGACTTTGGAACCGCGGGACATCATCCATGGTTTGATCAAGACCTTCCTCTTCGCGGTCACTGTGGGAGTGGTTTGCTGCAATCAGGGTTTGGATACCTTGGGCGGTCCCCGCGGCATCGGTCGCAGTGTCACCAAGGCGGTGGTGAACTCGATCGTGTTCATCCTGGTGCTCGACTACATCATCACCCGCATGCTCTTGCCGTTCACCAAGAACTCGATGGCGGGAGGATTCTGAAGCCATGACCGCTTCCAAATCTCTCGAATCCGGAGTGGCCATCCGTGTCCGCCAGCTCCGCAAATCCTTTGGTTCCCAGGTGGTGCTCGATGGCATCGACCTCGATATCCAGCCCGGAGAAATCTTTGTCCTGATGGGCCCAAGCGGTTCCGGGAAATCGGTATTGCTGCGCCATTTGATCGGTCTCGAGACGTCCGATTCTGGCGAGATTCTACTCAATGACACACGCATCGAGGACGAAGGCATTCGCGACCGGTTCCGCTTGGCCATGGTGTTCCAAAGCGGTGGGCTGCTCAACTCGCTGACGGTAGGCGAAAATGTCGGCCTCTACCTGTCGGAACACCGCCTGAAATCGGCGTTGGAGATCGAGCGGATCGTCCAAGAGAAACTGGCGTTGGTGCATCTGGGACCGAAAGATTCCCTGAAGTATCCGTCGGAACTGTCGGGCGGCATGAAGAAGCGCGTGGCCATCGCACGGGCGTTGGTGATGGAGCCGCAAGTGGTCTTGTATGACGAGCCCACCAGTGAATTGGATCCGCTGGTTGCAGTGACTGTTGGGCGGGAGATCGTGCGCGCCAATGCCGTGACCCACGCCACCACCTTGGTGGTGACCCATGACCGCGACCTGGCTTTTGGCATCGCCAACCGTATCGCCTTCCTGAGTGAGGGTCGCATCGTTGCCGTGGGGACCCCCGAGGCGATCCGGGCTTCTCAAGACCCTCTCGTGCGCCGATTCCTCTCGGCGGATTTTACCCGCGATTGAGCTATTCGATCGGCCTGAATAAGCCTTAATCGGTTTCGGGGTCGGTGGGAGAGCACACAACGCAGCTGATTCGCAGTCATCGCTGGCCCCGGTTTGCGCCTCTGGATAGCGTCGGCACATGCGAGGGTTCTTCTTCGGGATTCGTCTGTTGCTGTTGGGGTTCGGATCGATGCTGGCGCTTCAGGCCGACGAAGCGCGGTTGCTGAGGTTTCCCGCTTTGCACGGAGATCGGGTGGTCTTCACCTATGCCGGAGACCTCTACACCGTGCCCGTGCAAGGAGGCCTTGCGCGACGCCTGACCTCCGATCCTAAGGGTTTCGAGATGTTCGCCCGCTTCTCGCCCGACGGCAAAACACTGGCCTTCACCGGTCAATACGATGGCAACACCGAGGTCTATGTGATGCCGTCCGAGGGGGGAGAACCGCGTCGCCTTACCCATACCGCGACCCTGGAACGCGACGACGTCTCGGATCGGATGGGACCGAACAACATCGTCATGGCCTGGAAGGACAATGACACGGTGGTGTATCGCTCGCGACGGAACCACTGGAACCCGTTCAAAGGAGAACTGACGCTGGCGCGGCTCTCCGGCGGAGTTCCGCAGGCCTTGCCGGTGCCTCGCGGTGGATGGTGCAGTTTCTCGCCGGATGGTCAGCAAATGGCCTACAACCGAGTCTTCCGCGAATTCCGCACCTGGAAGCGCTACCGCGGCGGTCAGGCTGACGAGATTTGGCTGCATCATTTCGGGACCGGTGAAACCACCCGGCTCACCAGCGATCCGGCTCAAGACATCTTCCCCATGTGGCACGGAGATCGGATTTATTTCGTCTCGGAGCGCGAGGAGTCTCACCAGGCCAACCTCTATGTGATGGACTTGAAAACCCGGAAGCCCCGCCGTCTGACGGATTTCACCGAATTTGCCGTCAAGTTCCCGTCCTTGGGCGACACCGGGATTGTTTTTGAAAATGGCGGGTATTTGTACCGCTTGGATTTCCAGACCGAAAAGGCTGTCAGAATTCCGGTGGAGATTCGGGAGGATTTGGTCATCGGACGTGGCGGGTTGCGCGATGTCAGCAAGGAGACCACGTCCTATGAGATCGCTCCGGACGGCGCGCGAGCGCTCATCGGTGCGCGGGGCGATGTGTTCACGGTGCCGGCCAAGAACGGGGCCACCCGCAACTTGACGCAGTCACCCGGGGTGCATGAGCGCAATGCGGTGTGGTCACCCGACGGAAAATGGATCGCCTATGTCAGCGACCAGAGCGGCGAGGA
>JARXAF010000069.1 GCA_029865985.1 Verrucomicrobiota bacterium | reverse complement strand
CCGGTGACTCCGGGGTGTGGGTCTCGACCCAGCGGGCCATCAGCCACAACAAATCGCTGAGACGGTTGAGGAAGATGAGGATCTCGTGGTTCTCCACCTCGCCGGAATCGCGCAGCACGAAGACTCGTCGTTCGGCTCGGCGGCAAGTGGTCCGAGCCACGTCCAGCGCCGCGGAATGGAGGGTCATTCCTGGTGTGGCCCAACCTTTGAAGGTGATGCTCTGGGCCTCGATTTGGGTGACCAGCGCATCGAGCTTGGCGGTCAAAGCCGGGGTCACGGCTTGGAACCCGTCGGCCAAATAGCGCTGGGTGTCTTCTTTGGCGGTGGCCAACTCTCCCATCACGATGACCAGGTCTTTCTGGATCACCAACAAGTTGTCGCCGATGAAGGCGTCCGAGGAACTGGCCCGGGCCATTCCGATGGCGGCATTCAACTCATCGACCGATCCATAGGCCTCAACCCGGGGATGGGCCTTGGAAACCCGGCGGTTGTACATCAGGCCGGTGGTTCCAGAATCTCCGGTGCGGGTGGCAATGCTCATGCAGGTGAAAGGGTGAACGCGATGCCGCGCCACGCAACCGCTTCATCAGGAATTTTTATCCCGATTTTTTGGATCCCAGCACGGCCTCCCGTTTTTTCCGTTGAGGCGGCAGCAAATCCGACTCGCGTACAGCGGTGGCGTGAGTGCGGGCGGCATCCCCACGTTGACGCGCCTCTTCGATCAACATCCAAGTGTAATGGATCTGGGTTTCTTCAACGGAAGACCGCCCTACCCACGGAATCCGCGCCAGAAGGCTCTCGGCGTCGGAAAACCGACGGTGGTTGACCAAGGCCAAGGCATGATTGATTTGGCAAGGAACCGACTCCGGAGACCGATTGAGCAACTCGAGGGTCAGGCGGACTGTTTCTTCCGGCTCACGCCCCAAAGCAATCATCACAGCAGCCTGATTGTGGCGATAAACCGGGTTGGTCGGATCCAGACGATAGGACCGGGAAACCGCCTCCGCGAGCGTGTCCATGTCCTGCATCTCGGATGCAATGGCCGCCAATTCGAACCAGAAGGTGGCATCCTTTTCGAAGTCCTTTTGCACCCGGCGCAGCAAGGTCGAGGCGTCTTGGGTACGGTTCACTCGACGCAAACCGGCCACCATCCGAGCGACCAATACGGCATCCGGGGTCGAGCATTCGGCGATCCGGGCGAAATCGGCTGAGGCGTCCAATTCCCGGTTCAGGCTCAAGTCGATCCGGCCATCCAAATACCAACTGTAGGCGCTCATCCGGCCGGCCAACGTCGTTTCTCCCCGCATCCCGATGGCCGTTTGACGCAACCGGGGCCAATCCTGACGTTGCAGAAGGATTTCCGACGTCGCCAGCCACAGTTCCGGGGCATACGGAAAGACCTTCACCTGCTCCAACCCCACTTCCACGGCACGATCGGCCAAACCAAAGGCCTGAAAGGCATCCATCAATCCCACGGCCTCGCCCGGACTGGCTGGGGACAAACGGAAGGTCTTGAGGCGTTCCATGACCTCGGAGGTTCGACCGGTCCGCGCCAGCAAACGCCACAATCCCAGATAATCGGCCAGTGATTCTTCGTGACGCTCCGTCCGACGGGCGAGGGTCCGTTCGTAGGCCAAAGCTTCCCCCACTTGCTCAAAAACCCTCAGCAACAACAGCGAAGCCTCGGTCTGGCGCAGCGGATCCGTCTCGGCAGCCAACAAACGTTCCCGAGCGGCGGCCATCCGGGTGACAGGGCCCCAACCGGCTTCCCAAGCCAGGCTGACAAGGACCATGGGTTGCGTATCGGCCAAGGTCTGGCGCTGCCGATACCAGAGCTCCTCGAATCGATCCATTCGACGGGCGAGGAACAGCGAACGGGCGAACCAACCCGCCAGTTCCCCGGTGTCCTTGGCCGCCAATTCACGCAAGAGGACGACATTCGCATCGTAATGTCCCACATGGTCCAGAAAACGGGCAAAGCGCACGGCATCCTGGGAATTGGTCCCAGATCGTTTCAGCAAATCTACCCCGCAGGCGTATCCGAAATGAACATCATCCGACTTCCACTGTGCGGCTCCTGTCAGGACTTCCAGAGCCCCCTGACGGGCTTCCAAACTCGATGGATCATTCGCCAGCGCGGTTCGCCAGGCCGTCATCGAATCCGTCAGCTTTCCCGCCATACCCGACGCACGTGCGGTCCGGATCAACGACCGGGCCTGAAACTTGTCGAGAAGACTGACCCGATACGGCGGATCAATTTCCGGGGTGGAAACCACGAACAGCGGAACCACCGCCAGAATGACGACCGCCACGAAGAAGGTGACCGCCACCGCCGCCAGACGAAACCACCGGTCGCTCACCAAAACCCGCAACAGGCTATTGTCGATCGACTCGAGGGAAGATTCGTCGGGGTCCGGAGATTGCGGATCAGGCGGGGTTCCAGAGGAGTCCGGTGTCCGGGAGGTCATTCATAACCCATCGGCAACCATCAGAATTTCTGAAGCACCCACAGATTCCAACCGCGCCCCTGCGACGAGGACCGCCGGAATAAGAACAAACTGTCCCGGACGCACCTCGCGCCGATCATCCCCAACAATGAGTCGGACCGTTCCTGAAACACCCCCAATGACGACAGGTCCCTTCCCCACACCGGCGCCACGAATCGCCCCGGATTCCATGCGCACCAAGTCCACGCAAAACAACGGATTGCGGACCAAGGGACGCACGGCCACGCCCGGAGCGGCAGCCGTCCAGAACTCGGGAATCAACTCCGGGTGGGTGTCTGAAAAATCAATGGATTCCAGAGCCGGTTCCCGGTGCAGCTCGCGCGGCTTGCCATCGAGACCCGTTCTATTCCAGTCGAACACCCGGTAGGTGGTGTCGGAATTCTGCTGGATCTCGAACACCAAATTACCCGCCCCCAAGGCATGGGCCCGCCCGCTGGGCAGGAACATTGCGTCTCCAGAGCGGATGGGGTGGCGGTGAAAGCATTCGGCCACGGATCCATCGTCCAAGCGGCGAACGAACTCCTCGCGGGTCACCCCACCGCGGAATCCCACGTAAATTTGAGCCCCGGGATCCGCATCGGCGAAATACCACATCTCGGTCTTGGGCTCCCCACCCAAGGCCGGAGCCTTGGCTGCCGGCGGATGCACTTGCAACGAGAGGTCGTCGCGGCAGTCGAGGATTTTGATGAGCCAAGGGAAGCGCTCGCCTTGTGCCACCGGTCTCCCCATCAAGGCCGGCCCGTGATGCTCCATCAACTCGCGCAGTGAAGTCCCCGCCCATGGGCCTTCCGCCACCACGGATTGACCCTCGGGGCGATCGGAAATCTCCCAGGATTCACCCACAGGCACACCGTCAGGCAGGGTTTTGCCCCAACCCGTCTCCAGCTTGCGCCCACCCCAGATCCGCTCCTTGGGGAGGGACCGAAAAATCAATGGAGCCTTCAACATCAGGCGGCTTGGGAATCCGGTTCGGTGAAGTGACCGAAGGCACGGAATTTGGCGTACCGCGACGCCAGACGCTGCGCCGGCGTTTGCGCCTGCACTTCGGCCAAGTGTCGCAGTAGTCCCTGCCGCAGTGTGGCGGCCGTTGCCTCAAGATCCAGATGGGCTCCGCCCAACGGCTCCGAAAGCACCTCATCCACCAGACCGAGCGAACTCAAATCATTGGCCGTGATCTTCAGGGCCGCCGCCGCTTTCGGGGCCGCGGTGCGGTCCTTCCACAAAATCGCAGCACAACCTTCTGGGCTGATCACCGAGTAGTAGGCGTTCTCCAGAATCAACACCCGGTCCGCCACGCCAATGCCCAAAGCACCGCCCGACCCCCCTTCACCGATGACACAAGCGATGATGGGCACCTCGAAGGTCATCATCTCGCGCAAATTGACGGCGATGGCCTCAGCGATGTGCCGTTCTTCGGCCCCGATGCCCGGATAGGCGCCGGCCGTGTCGATCAAGGTCACGATGGGCAGACCGAACTTGTCGGCCATCTTCATCAGGCGAAGCGCCTTGCGGTATCCCTCGGGATGGGCCGAACCGAAATTGCGGAGGATGTTCTCCTTGGTGTCCCGGCCCTTCTGGGTGCCGATCACCACGACTTTCTCGCCACCCAACCGGGCAAAACCAGCCACCATGGCCCGATCGTCCGAATAAAGCCGGTCACCGTGCAGTTCTTCGAATTCGGTGAAGGCCGTCTTGAGGTAATCCAGCGTGTAAGGACGGCGCGGATGGCGGGCCAACTGCACCCGCTGCCATGGCGTCAGGTTCGAATAAAGCTGCCGCTGGGCCTCCTGGATCTTGTTTTCCAGAAGGTGAATCTCCTCTTCCCAAGAAATTCCCAACGAAGGGGTTCCAGGCTGGGAGCGCAACTCGTCGAGCTTGCGCTGAAGTTCGGCGATCGGTTTTTCGAAATCGAGAAAGTGTCTCATTGCCGGGGCATCTACCCCTGATGGCAGATTAAAGATCCACCCCCGGAGTCGCAACGGTGGATTTGAACCCGGGATTTGAACTCAATCGCCGGCCGCGGGAAGGTCATTTTCTCTCTTCCGCCAGCAGGACGGCTTCGCAACCATCGGGCTTCAATGAAACGCCGATCGACTGCCAAGGTCCCTGCCAACAAGTCCCAGAGCGAAACCCTGCCGCGCCCCTTTTCTTCCATTGTGGTGGACGGCATCGAACGCGCTCCCAGCCGCGGCATGCTCTATGCCACCGGTTTCAAGAAAGACGATTTCCAGAAGCCCCAAATTGGCGTGGCCTCCACCTGGAGCATGGTGACGCCCTGCAACATGCACATTGACCAGTTGGCCGTCAGCGTGGCTCTGGGCATTAATGAACACGGCGGTAAGGCGGTGGTTTTCAACACCATCACCATCTCCGACGGCATTTCCATGGGCACCGAGGGCATGAAGTACTCGCTGGTGTCCCGCGAGGTGATTGCCGACTCCATTGAGACGGTCGTGGGTTGCCAGGGCTTTGACGCCTTCGTGGCGGTGGGCGGCTGCGACAAGAACATGCCCGGTTGCGTCATGGCCATGGCCCGACTGAACCGGCCCAGCATCTTTGTTTACGGCGGCACCATCCTGCCGGGTGAACTCGACGGAAAAGACGTGGATCTGGTGAACATTTTTGAGGCCGTCGGCAAAAACGCCGCCGGAGCCTGCTCGGCCGAAGACGTCGAAGCAGTGGCCGAAGTGGCCGTCCCCGGAGCCGGTTCGTGCGGCGGCATGTACACGGCCAACACCATGGCTTCGGCCATCGAAGCGCTGGGAATGAGCCTGCCGAACTCGTCCGCCCAGGCGGCAGTGTCGCAAGAAAAGACCCGCGACTGCGAAGATGCTGGTGCCGCCGTCCTGAACTTGCTGAAGAAGAATATCCGCCCGCGCGACATCATGACCAAGAAGGCGTTCGAGAATGCCATGACGGTCGTGATTGCCCTCGGCGGGTCCACCAACGCGGTGATGCACCTCATCGGCATGGCCCACTGTGCCGGCGTGAAGCTCACCATCGACGACTGGACCCGCGTCGGAAAGCGGGTGCCTGTGCTGGCCGACCTCAAGCCCTCGGGCAAGTACGTCATGGCGCGCCTGGTGGAAATTGGCGGCACAGTGCCCCTGATGAAGATGCTCCTGGACAAGGGCTTGCTCCACGGCGACGTGATGACCGTCACTGGCAAGACAATGGCCGAGAACCTCCGCAACGCGCCGAGCTATCCAGCCGGGCAGGACATCATTCGGAGCTTCGACAACCCCATCAAGAAAGACAGCCACTTGGTCGTCTTCCGCGGTAACCTCTGCCCCGGCGGCGCTCTCGGCAAGATCTCCGGCAAAGAAGGCCTCACCTTCAGCGGCAAGGCCATCGTGTTCGAGAACGAGGAGAAGGCCCTTCAAGGCATCCTCAAGGGCAAGGTGAAGAGCGGCCACGTGGTCATCATCCGCGGCGAAGGGCCCAAGGGCGGACCTGGCATGCGCGAAATGCTCTCACCGACCAGCGCCATCATGGGCAAGGGACTCGGCAAGGAAGTGGCCCTCATCACCGACGGTCGCTTCAGCGGCGGCTCGCACGGCTTTGTCATCGGT
>JARXAF010000023.1 GCA_029865985.1 Verrucomicrobiota bacterium | reverse complement strand
CATCCATGAAGACACCGATGGCGACGGGCGCCTGGACCGGCATTCGGTGTTCATCGATGGGCTCAACATCGTGACCGCCGTCGAGCGCGGCCGCGGCGGAGTGTGGGTATTGAATCCTCCCTACCTGCTCTTCTACCGCGACGCCAATCACGATGACGTGCCCGATGGTGACCCGGAGGTTCGGCTTTCAGGCTTCGGTCTGGAAGACACCCATAGCGTGGCCAATTCGCTGCGCTGGGGTCCCGACGGATGGCTCTACGGGGCGCAGGGCAGCACGGTGACGGCCAACATTTGGGTCCATGGGACCGACGGAAAACCGCTCAATGCCAAGGCCCATTATTCGCAAGGTCAGAACATCTGGCGCTACCATCCGGAACGGCGGGTGTATGAGGTGTTCTCAGAAGGCGGCGGCAACGCCTTCGGCTGCGAAATCGACAACCTCGGGCGGATTTTCTCAGGCCACAATGGCGGAGACACGCGGGGCTTCCACTATCAGCAGGGCGCCTATTTGCAAAAGGGCTTCGAGAAACACGGACCCCTCTCCAATCCCTACGCCTTCGGTTACTTCCCGGCGATGGCCCACGACCGCATTCCGCGGTTCACCCACAATTTCGTCATCTATGACCACGGGGCCCTGCCGTCTCGGTATACCGGTCGGCTCTTCGGCGTGGAACCGCTTCAAGGGCGAATCGTCCTGAGCGAATTCCTTCCGGAACAATCCACCTTCCGGACCCATGATCTCGGTCATCCGGTCACCAGCGACGATCGGTGGTTCCGTCCGGTGGACATCAAGGTCGGGCCTGATGGGGCCCTCTACGTCTGTGACTGGTATGACCAGCAGGTGAATCACTTCCGCAACCACGAAGGACGCATGGATGCGGCCAACGGACGGGTCTACCGATTGAAGGCGCGCGGCGCGTCTGCGGTCCGGATCCATGATCTGGGCAAGGCGAGCTCGGCCGATCTCATCAAGGCGCTAAAACAGCCGAACCGATGGACCCGCCAGATGGCGCTGCGCATCTTGGCGGATCGACGGGATGCTGAATTGGTCCCCGGTCTGACCCAGGCGCTTTTTCAAAGTCAGGGTCAGCTGGCCCTCGAGACGCTTTGGGCCTTGAACGTGTGCGGCGGGTGGAATGAGGCCTTGGCCCAGCGAGCTCTCAATCATCCAGAGGCTGCGGTCCGTGAGTGGGCGGTTCGCCTCTCGGGAGATCCCCGTTCGGTGTCCGACGCCTTGGCTGAAACCTTGAGCCGAATGGCCGCTCAAGAATCCGATCTGGGTGTGCGCAATCAACTGGCCTGTACGGCTCGACGCCTGCCCGCGGGCGCTGGCTTGCCCATCGTCCGTGCACTGGCTGGCCGGTCCGAGGACGACACCGACCCGCGACAACCGCTGCTTTTGTGGTGGGCCATCGAGAACTTCGCAGAAAGCGATTCGGCCGCGGTGCTGGGGCTGTGGCAGAACGAGGCCTTCTGGAGACATCCCCTGGTCGAACACCACCTCATCGAGCGGATGTCCCGCCGCTGGGCTCAGGCGGGAACCCAGCGGGACCTCTTGAACTGCGCACGTCTCTTCGAGCTCTCACCCAGTCCATCCCACAGCCGTCGTCTGGCAGCGGGCCTCGAACAGGCATCCAAGGGACGTGCTTTGTCCGGTTTGCCTGAGGCACTCCGAAGGGCGATGGCACGCCATGGCGTGGGATCGGCCGCCTTTGCTCTGCGCCAAGGCAACCCGGCCGCGATCGCCGAAGCGCTGAAGACCGTGGTCGACGAAACCGCCACACGAGCGGAACGACTGGAGTACCTCGGAGTGCTGGCCGAGGTCCGGGTCTCCGGAGCGGTTCCGGCGCTGAGCAAGGCGTGTCGCGGGATCGTGAAAGATGACGCGCTGCGCCAAGCCACCCTCACAGCACTGGCCGCCTACGACGATCCGTCCATCGCCCAGGTCGTCTTGAGTGTCTATCCCGGACTCGGCCCCTTGTCGCTGCCCACGGCCCAAGCCCTCTTGGCCAGCCGACCCGTCTGGTCGAAGGCTTATGTCCAGGCCATCGCCCGAAAGCCCTCCGGCTGGGCGGCTCCCGCGATTCCATCTCAAAGCGTTCCTCCGAGTATCATCCGCAAAATCAAACAACACCGTGACAGCGAGTTGCAGACCTTGGCTGAGGCGGTGTGGCCGCAAACCGGCAAGGCCACGAGCGCGGAACTCGATCAACAAATTAGCGAGCGGGCCGGCTGGATTCGTGGCGAAGCCGGAGATCCGTATGCCGGGCGAACGCTTTTCCAAACGAGCTGCGGTGGCTGCCACCGTCTCTTCGCGCAAGGCGGCGAGGTGGGTCCCGACCTCACGGTTCATGACCGCTCCGACATCGAGTCGCTCTTGCTGGCGATCCTGAATCCCAGTGCCGAAATCCGGGAGGGCTACGAGAACCACTCGGTCGAGACCCGGGATGGCCGTTCGCTGGCCGGCTTCTTGGTGGAGCAGAATCCGCAATCCGTCGTGCTGCGGGGTTTGGACAACCAGAACGTCGTTTTGGCCCGCAGCGAAATTGCCGAACTGAGCCCGGCTGGGTTGTCGCTGATGCCTGAAGGGTTGCTCGATGGCTGGAAGCCTCAGCAAGTACGCGATCTCTTCGCCTATCTCCGAAGCACGCAACCTCTGGTCGGAGAACCACCCCAGACCAAAAAAGCGAAACCCTAACCTCAAAACCGGCCCCATGAACCGAGCACAGCGTTTCCAAAGATCAGTCCAAACCGGATTCACGCTCATCGAGCTCCTGGTGGTCATCGCCATCATCGCGATCCTGGCCGGCATGCTCTTGCCCGCACTGGCGAAGGCCAAAGCCAAGGCCAACGGCACGTATTGCCTCAACAACCTGCGTCAAATCGGACTCGGGGTGGCCCTGTACACGAGCGACAACACCGAGCGGTTTCCGCGCTCGAAAAACTGGGGCAAGGTGTGGGGTGAGTCCTTCAAGATCGGCGAGAAGTACCACTACGAATTGCTGGAGCCGTATGTGGGCAAGAACACGGGTACCAATCGTGCGGGCGCGGTGGTCACGGTGCAGAGCAAGAACACCCCGCCCTCTCCCAGCACCTACGCCTGCCCGGTGGGCTTGCGCGGCAAGGATCCGGCGCTGAGCGGTGACAACTACCGCAACTGGCTGCGCGACAACGATTGGATCACCTACCCGTGGAACCACATCTTCCTGAAGAAAGACCAGGCGACCTATGACGTGGACCGCCCGGTGAGCGGCCGCATGACCTCGTCCGTGGCCTCGACCTCCATTGCGGTTCTACTGTGGGAAATGCCGTATTGGACACCGGCCTACGCGCCCCACAACGGAGCGATCCAACTGGTATTCGCCGATTCCCATGCAAGCCCCGAAAAGCGCAATCCCAAGGAACAGGACTGGTGGTCCTTCCACAGCCGCCGCGGATGGGACGACAACGACCCCACCGGAATCGCCTTCAAGAATCAGTGACCTCAAGGCCCGTGCGGATGCCAACGGGGCCGCATCGGATCGATGGATTCGGCGAGAACGGGTGGAACCCCTCTCGTGTCATTGGAAGGACGTTTCACCTCGAAGGACATCGCCTCTCCTCAAGGCGGCAGCGGGAGCGGACCGGAGCAAGCATTGGAAGCGATCCATATCTCCCATCGCGCGTCGCACGAAAGTCTCATCCTTGCTTGAGCTTCCCTGCGCACGCAGGACCGTTCCCGCGGAACCTATCCCGCGCACGCAACCACCGAGGCATGCCCACTTGGAGCCTGTCCCCAATCCATCACCACCCCATCCAAAATATGATGTAGTGTCCCCTTTTGTGTAAATATGCGGGACTGACCCCTAGGTGGTTAGCGGGGTGGGCCGTCGAAGCCGGGGGGCGGGGGGAAGACGGATGAGAGGCCGTCGACAATTTGGTCTTCGTTGACGGATCCGGATTTGGCTTTGTCCCATTGAAGCCACCAACGCTCGGCCATGGCAGTCCATTCGCGGGCCGTGATCTTGCCATCCTGATTGGCATCGGCGGCTTCGGTCACGGGTTGGGCAATGAACATGCCAGGGCCAAAACCACCGGGGCCGCCGGGACGACCTGGGCCAAAACCTGGTCCTCCACGACCGCCGGGGCCGCCGGGCATGCCTAGTTCCATTCCCGGTGATGTCCCAGCCAATTGGGCCGCGACGGATTGATGGCGCAATGGTACGAAACCCTTGATGGGCTTAGGCGGATCGCCAAAAGGATTCATGGGCGGGCCACCACGACCAGGACCACCACGACCAGGACCACCAAGACCACCGGGACCACCCAAGCCACCAGGGCCTCCGGGGCCACCTCGGTCCGGACCACCGGGGCCGCGGGGACCGCCGGGAGGGCCTCCGAAGGGATTGTTGGCGACCGCTTTGCCGACCACGACCTGGTCGAAACGCTCCAGCTTTTCGGGCGATTCCTCCGCGACACTCGCTCGCAGCAACGTTCCCAATTCATCCACCTGACGAGCCAGACGCTCGGGCTGGAAAATCGATCCTTGGAATTCCTTCAACCGCGCCAAGTAGGCCTCCTTGAAGGCCGGCACGGCGAAGACCCGCTCGAAAAAGCGATTTTGTCCGGACCACGGCTTCTGGACGCTCAGCTGTTCCCGTTGCTCCTGACTGCCCTGCATCGGGAAGTTGCCAAAGGAATGATCCAGATCCCACGGGACAAACTGGAACCGATCGGTCTTCGGATGCAGGTACATCACGTAGTTCTGTCCGAGGGTCAGGATGGAATCGAGGGTGCTGAGCCAGACCGTCACCGCCATGAAACGACCAAAGGCGTCGACATCGAGGAACTCCGGGGCTAGGCGGGCGAATTCGGTGTCGCCGGCCTGGGTGACCAGTCGCGCGAAGTCCATGACCCGTTGCTTTTGTTTCGCCGTCAGCTCGGTCTTGGCGTCGTAGATTTGCGTGTAAGCCCTCCAGTCGTCCCCCAAGTGTTGGAACAAGGTCGGCGTGACCGGCTTGAAGATCGCGCCTTTCTTGGAGCCGAAGCGCGCCTCGGCCCAGCGGTTGTCGGGATTTTCGACGATGGAATACAGGCCCAGGTAGTGGTTGGTGTGAACGCCCGGCGCACTGACCTGAACCCGCGCATAGGAACTGCGGGGAGCCGGAACCCCGGCGTCGCGGTAGAGCGCATACGACAGCGGCTCATTCATCCACGAGGCGTCCGTGACGTTGTTGTGGAGGTTGATTTTGGCCACACCGGCGAACTGCTGACCGGAGACGAATTCGTTGAGGTCCACCTTGAGGGACTTCTTGTCGCTCATGCGGGAACCCATGTACGTGCCATTGCCTTTGTATCGCACGGCCACATTGGTCAAACGGGTGCCCCCGATTTCCAGATCGGCGTGGACGTATTCGAAGACGATGCCTGCCGCACCACTCAGTCCATTGCGCCCACCTTCCTTGGCCAAGAGCATCGGCCCAAATCCGCCGCCGCCGCCCGGACGACCGCCGGGGCCTGGGCCGCCGGGGCCGCCGGGATTCATCGACAAAACTTGATTGAAGCCCTCGCGCAAAGAATCGGTATCGAGGTGACCCTTCTTGTCCCTATCCCATTCCGTGGACCAGCGTCGGAAAGCCCCCAAGAATTCATCCCGCGTCACCAAGGCATCGTGATTGGCATCCAATGCCTGCAGCCAAACCGGGGCCATGAAGCGATTGGGATTGAATCCGCCCGGACCACCACCGGGGCGACCTCCACCACCAGGAGGTCCTCCGAAGGGGCCATCTCCACCGCCCTTGGGTTCCAAGGCCTCCCACTGACCTGCAGGAAACTGGAGTTTCACCTCCCACACCCGTTGCAGAGAGAACAATTCCGGTGAGGTGGTCGGGGCTGCCGTCAAAGCTGGGATAACCCCTGCGATCAGGCTGGCAACAAAACGGCAGACGCGGCGCTTCATCAATGGATGGAAAGACCTCTCTGTGACAGGAAGGTTACGGATTGCAACACCCCATCGCCCCTTTTGAGAACCGACCGCTCCATGCGGACTTCCAAGACCCACTCTTCCGAAAGCCAGATCGTCTTCGAAGTCGGTCTCCGTGGAGCACCTCGGTCATCGGCTCGTCGCCTGGCTGACAACGCGCCCCAGGCTCGGTCCACGGCCTTTCCAGAGTCGTCAGAGTTGCCCAGCAGCCTGTCGGTGGCTCAACCTGCGGTTCCATCCACATCATGCGCACCCCGCTCCCTGTTTTCGTCCAGGCTTGGTTGCTGCTGGGAGGCCTCGTCATCAGCCCACAGAGAGTCCTCGCAGAGGAACGGGTTCCAGACGTGGCCGCCGAAGCCCTCCGCCAAGTAACCCGGCACTCCGGAGTCTTTCACGCACCGCCCGTGCTCATGCCGACCCGCAAACTTCCCGATGGGCCGCTGTTGGGCAACGGCGACCTTGGAGTCGCCATCGGTG
>JARXAF010000216.1 GCA_029865985.1 Verrucomicrobiota bacterium | reverse complement strand
AGCCTGCGTGCCCCAGGCAACCCACCTACTCCTCTCAGGTGCCGCTAGGAAGCCGACAACCACATTGGATCATTTCTGGAACAGTCGGTTGAAACCGCGCCAGGAACTGGCGTTCAACCGCCGGACCATGGACTGGATACGCACTGAATCCGACGGGGAGTCAGAGCCCCGCCGCCGCAGATCCCACTGGACCAAAAAACCCACGTTGTGGGCACCGCGCCCCTCCTCACGGATGGCATCAACACCATACGCGTACCCCAACATGACCTGCCATGCCGCATTGCTCGACGTCCAACCGAGGCCACCCCCGACACCGCTATGCCACTGGCCGGGTTGCTCCAGTCCGGGGGCATAATCCACCAACGCCGTGCCCCCGTACCCCAGCAAATCCCAGCGTCCGATCAGCGGTTGGATCAGCAGCGCATCGGCCAACAGGAACCGTTGAGCGCTGAGTTCCTCGAAGTAATAACCGGGCAACATCAGGGGAAACTCGGCACCCAACGGCAACGTTCCACCCAGGCGAAACGCCGACAAACGATCCGCGTTGAGCACGGCCCCGGCCGTCAGCGACATCTCCAGATAATGTCCCGTATTGGTGAAGTTATTGGCCACCAGCGCACGACCCCAAAATTGATGCGCCGACGGTTGGACCGAACGATCGTCGGCAAACCCATAATCTCCGGCCGCAAAACGGGCCTGTCCCTGATACCACACACTCAATTCCACCGCGACATCGGGTCGCATGACCGGTTCGCGTCCCCCCCAACGAAGTCCCGCCCGGACAAAGCCCGTTGGCAGGTCGCCGGGAAGTTCGAAACCCGGTGCGGTTCGAGCATTCCGATCAAAAATGCTTTCGCGAAATCCGACCCGAAACACCCCCTGCAGCGGCATCTCCATCAGGCTTGTGGGGGTTGCCCCGTCCGGCAGCGGATTGAACAAATGGTAGACCGACGAATTGACCTCCCCGGCATGACCCGAGAACGATTCCTCCTGGCGCCATACCCCACTGCGGATCTCGGCGTAATTATCGGCAAATCCCCCGCCGGCCAAGCCCACCGCAAAATCCGTTTGCGGTGCAATCAATCCGCGGAAAGCCAGTTCGAGATCCACGTACACCGGGGCTACTGCCGCGCGCAAGGTCCAGTCGGGTCGGACGAATCCTGGCTCGTTGTGATAATAGAACGCGTATCCAGCAAACGGAGCCTTCCCCTGGATCGGTTGGTTGTACCCTATCTGCACCAGTTGACGTGGGGTCGGATCCACCTGCGCCCAGCAATGTAGACACACGCCCAGAAATGAAATAACGACGCCGAGAAGACACCGGAAGCCTCTGCTCAGGCTGGTTGTGGGGTTCACGAACGCCCCTCTCGGCCATCAAGCCCAGACGAGGATCGTTCCAGCCTCGGACTTCTTGTGGGACTTGCGGAGACGCCGTCCTTCAAACGGCTTGGCGGACGGCACAACGAACGTTCACACGGCGCAGGGCGTTGCGAAGACCGCTGTGAAAACGCGGACGATGTCCGGGTAGCGTTGGCCGAAGCCCGAGGAGCTGGACGGGCCTGCGCGTTGGCGGGAAAGGGGCTGTCGCTAAATCCCATACGCGGAGTGGGAGCCTGAGGCTCAGCCGCGGGTTGCGAGGAGTTGCGCGCTGTCACGGGATTTGAAGCCGATGCGGGCCGACGGAGATGCACCCACCGCAGGCAGGTTGGGAACGTACGGCGCGAGGGCAGAACCAGAACAGCAGAGTCAGAGGATCTTGTGGCCCACCTTATCCAATTTCTTTCAGAAGCCCTTCAGCGTCTCGTAATCCATGATGACTCCATGCCTTGCACCCGTTTGATTGGAACCCAATCTCAATCGCTCTCTTTTTGTAGTTTCTCGCCCGCTTTCTCCACATCTGTGCCAAGACCATGCATCGTATTGCAGCCAATGGCCGCGGTGGTCACCCAGATCACAAGCCCCAATAATCCGATGCGTTTCAATTGATTTATTCTATTTATCCTCATGTTTATTAAAATTATTAATTAAATAAATACCGACACAGAATAGAAAACTGTTGATAGGCGACCACAACTTTCGGTCCAGCAATTATATTCAACCATGTTGCAACGAATCCACCACGACTTCGTTCTGCGAAACGGTCTTGATCGAGTCCCCTTTCAGATGAATCCTGAATACATGAGATTTTTTGGCAACTGATTCGATGCGGTCATCCAAATCGGAGGCGCAGAGATTGGCGCTGTTGAATACGAGCGATCCAACAGTGGCAAGAAGTGTCACTTGGCGGCGAATTTTCATATTAATACAGTTTGAGGATTTCATTCAACTGACTAATAAAGGGTAACCCCGACTCATCTTCTCACCATAGGAGGGGACACTCATCGCGGAATCAGAGAATCAGGTCACCTACCCTATCCATTTTCTTCCAAAAGCCCTTGGGACAAATCCTTATTCACGTTCCTATGAAGGCGAACTCCCT
The DNA here is from genome assembly GCA_029865985.1 of Verrucomicrobiota bacterium. Lineage (GTDB taxonomy): Bacteria > Verrucomicrobiota > Verrucomicrobiia > Limisphaerales > UBA9464 > SXXZ01. The sequence goes on along the minus strand of JARXAF010000216.1, from coordinate 11,663 downwards.
GGTTACACCGTCAGGATGGCCGGCGGCGGAATAAATGAGGGTTTCAGCTACGGATCCACGGAGAACTTCGGGCTCGCTGCCAGCGAAAATCGGGTCCAGGTCCATGGCTTGAATGCCACCATTCTGCAACGGATGGGCTTGGACCACGAACGGCTTACTTGTCATTTTTAATGAATTGATTGCCGATTAACAGATGTAGTCAAAAAACCTATCAAAACGGTAATTTCCTGAGCAAGTTAAGTGTATCCAATCCAGTTGTAACGAGGGTGATTGCATCAGTGAATCCATTCGCCGGAGGCGGAGTCAGCGCGGAAAAGGCCGTATTGAGCCCAGCAACGCGCGGACAACGCATCTCCAAAGGAAGGTGATCCGGCAAGCACCACTGCTCCTCCTGAGTTATTGCGGCCTGAATGAAGTCGACCGTCCATGCGCTTTCTCCTCACAGTTCTCATCACTTTGCTGTCAATAGCAGCGGGATCCATCCCGTTGCGGGCGCACGTCATCTGGAGTGATCCCGATTGGTATTTGGTCAAAACCACCAATTTCGCCCTTCCGATCAAACCCAGTGAACTGCCGAGTCAGGACAACACCTCCAAGTCGACGTTGTATCTCCGGTTCACGGTAGATCCGACCACGGATTTGGCGTCGAAACAGACCAGTAACTTTGAGGCCGGAGTGGTTTTTTCCGGAACTGATGGCTTCAATCTGGGTGTTGGAACCGCATGGAACTCTTGGGGATACAGCGCGTTCAATGCGGCCGAGAGTGGATTCGCCAATGAATTCCCCGGTGAATACGACCTCAACTCCAATCAGCCCATCACCGCCGGGTTGAGTCGGTTTGAGCCCCCTCGATACGGCGTTCCCCGCACACTCGTCGTACGGGTTCAATATGTTCCGGGAGAGTTTGACCATGTCACGGTTTGGTTGGAGCCCGACTTGAAAGCCGGAGCGAGTGAACTCCTGATACCGAAAGAACAGACCACCAGCTTTCGAGCCGATGCCTCTTTCGACCGAATCCTGCTGCTCCACCGGGGAGTGGGCTCGGGTTGGCGTTTTGGAAATGTGGCCATCGCGACCTCGTTTCGAGACCTCACAGAAAAACATTTCTGGGAGAACCCCCAAAGCTGGACGTTTGCGTTGCGATTGATACTCGGGATCTCTTTGGCATTGGGGCTATGGAGAGCCCGAGCGAAAGCAAATCGCTTGCAGCGGGAACGCGACGCTTTGGCAGCCCAGAATGCGCTGGAAAATGAACGCAAACGCATCGCCCGCGATCTGCACGATGAGTTGGGGGCTTCCTTGTCCGAGATCAGCCTGCTCAGTTCATTGGCTCAATCTTCCACGAATCCTTTAAAGGAACTGCAACGGATTGAGAACCGTGCAATCCGAAGTGTGGAGGCTCTGGAGGTGATCGTCTGGTCCGTCGACCCCAAGGCCGACACGGTCCGAAACTTCGTGGATCACGCATCTCAGTTTGCCACCAACTTCCTGTCCTGTGCCCAGTTGCGGCTGGAAGTGGTGCCACCGTCAACCGTGATGGCCGGAACCCTGCAGGCTACGGCTCGATACAACCTGTATCTGGCTTTGAAAGAGGCTCTTCACAACATCGTTAAACATGCTCGAGCCCATTCGGTCCAAATCCGATTCGATCTGAAACCCGAGGAACTGACACTGACCGTCGCCGATGACGGATGCGGTTTGACTCAGAACGATCCCGCTTTGGCTGCGGACGGTTCACAAAATCACGGATTGAGGAATATGCGATCCCGCCTGGAGCAGGCCGGTGGTTCCGTCCAAATCGAGAGCACACCAGGACACGGAACCACCCTCCGTTTCCGGGTGACTGTCCAACCCCGAGGGTGCGAAATACCCCCTCGGTGATCATTCCGGCTGCATGGCCTTCTCTACGGTTTACGGCTCAACTCGCCGCGTTGGGTTCGTAATTCCCCAGCACCTCACCGAAGATGACCGTGAAGTTCAAATGACCACTGCCCAAATCCACACCCGGCAGCCATTCCTGATCCAACTCGGCCAACAGGTCAGGCACTTGATCGGTACCCAGTCCCGAGCCTTTTAAGAGGATGACGGTACCAGCGACGGTGCCATCCGGAAGGTAGTGAAGATCCGCTGCCGCAACGTCTTTGCCATCGCGGCTGGCGAGGAGGCGTTCGGAGTGAGGGGTTCGCAAAGTGCGGGTCCAACGAAGGGGAGTCATAGGCTTGGGGAAAAAGAACGGAGCATGATCCAAATCGAGGCAAAGCCACCACTACGTCATCAGGCGAATTCCGCACCAAACCACCCCGACTCCTAAACCCAGGCCGAGGGCCAACGGCACCAAGCATCCTTGCTTGGCATCGGTGCGATAACTCAACCCCGTGCCGGGCACTGAGAACGTGGTGTAGCGGCGACCTGAGGGCGTGACGGTGGTTCGGACCGCCTTCGTGCCCACCGACCATCCAATGCCCGACTTGCTGGCATTGATGCGAAACGGTCCCAGGCGAACGGATTTGCGGTAGGAGAATCCCATGATTGCCAGTGCGGAACGGATCCGACCATCGATCGGAGAATGGCGCGCCCGACAGGATTCGAACCTGTGACCATCCGCTTAGAAGGCGGATGCTCTATCCAGCTGAGCTACGGGCGCACTCCTCCGCAAAGCGGATCTTCCAAGGGTTACCCTTCGCCGCCCCTGCTGTCCATCCCACCATCGAGGAAACACTGAGCGCGAATCACCGATCGGGCTTCCAGCCGGAGCGCCGGTTACACCGATCAGGCGTTGTCGCGCAACCACGCCACATAATCCGCCACGGCGTCCTCCAGCGGGGTGGGCTGAAAGACAATACCCGCCCGGGCGGTCTTGGTCATGGTGGCCTGAGTGAAGTATTGGTACCGCCCCCGGAGGTCTTCCGGCATCGGAATGTACTCAATGGAAGCAGGCCGACCCGAAGCCGCGAAGGTGGCCTCGATGAGGTCCCGGAAAGAACGCGCCTGACCCGTGCCCAGATTGAAGAGCCCGGAAACCTCCCGCCGCTCGGCAAAGGCCAACATCACCCGAACCACGTCCTTCACGTAGATGAAATCACGAAGCTGACCGCCGTGGGTGTAGTCGGGGCGATGGGATTCGAAGAGACGAACCGTGCCCTCTTTCAGGATCTGGTGATAGCCGTGCCAGACCATCGATGCCATGCGTCCCTTGTGCCCCTCGCCCGGTCCGAACACATTGAAGAACTTAAACCCGACGCTTTGGACCGGTTGCGGTACTCGCTGACGCTGCTGCTCTTCGACCCAGAGGTCGAAATCGTGCTTCGATTTCCCGTAGAGGTTCAGCGGACAGAGACGAGTCAAATCCAGGGAATCATCAAAACCGTTCTCGCCGTCCCCGTAGGTGGCCGCGCTGGAAGCATACAACAACCGTGCCCCGTGGGCCGCTGCCCAGTTCCACAGCTTCTGGGAGTAGGCCAAGTTGTTGTCGGCCAGGTAGTTCCAGTCGGTCTCGGTGGTGGAACTGCAGGCCCCGAGGTGGAAGATCAACTCAGGCTGCAAAATACCCGCCGTAAGCGCCTCCAAGAATTGGGTGTGACTCAGGAATCGAACCCCACCAAAGGCTTCGGCAGCCGTGCCCATCGCCGGCTTCAACGGATGATCCACCGCCAGCAACTCCGAGGCGGCGTAAAGTCCCCGCAGCGTCTGCAGCAATTGACCGCCGATGAATCCGGCCGCCCCGGTCACAACGATCCGAATGGGCGGGAGGTCTTGGGACCGGCCAGAGGCGGAAGATTTTGTGTTTCCAGACATGATTCTTAGTTTGTTCGAGCCTCGAGGATGGACTGGGGCCCAGCCTGCTGTGAAGCCGCTTGAATGCCTCAAAGCCTCCAGTACTGGCCAGGGCCCCAACCGGCCAACTGTTCCGGACTGAAAAACCCTTTCACGTCGATCAACACCGGAGGCCGCTCTCCGCCAAGGCGACGCAACACTTCCAACGGATAGTCCTCGATCAGACAGCGGTGTTTCACAGCCAGGATGACCGCGTCGTACGGGGCGCTGGCTTCTGCCGAATCGGACAGCTCCACCCCGTATTCGTGGAGCACTTCCTTCGGATCGGCGTGCGGATCCACCGGCAGGCACCGCACACCGTAACTGCCGAGTTCCGTGACAATATCGATGACACGGGTATTCCGCACATCGGGCACGTTCTCCTTGAAGGTCCAGCCCAAGACCAGAACCTTCGCCCCCTTCACCGGCCGCTCCGATTGGATGAGCAATTTGACCGTCTTTTCGGCGATGAACTTACCCATCGAGTCATTCACCCGGCGCCCGGCCAAGATCACATCGGGATGGTAACCGAGGCTCTCGGCCTTGAAGGCCAGATAGTACGGATCCACACCAATGCAGTGTCCTCCAACCAGTCCGGGCCGGAAGGGCAGGAAGTTCCACTTGGTACCCGCCGCCTCGAGGACGTCCAAGGTGTTGATGCCTTGCCGGTCGAAGATCAGCGCCAGTTCATTCATCAGCGCGATGTTGAGATCGCGCTGGGTGTTCTCGATCACCTTGGCGGCTTCGGCTGTCTTGAGGGTCGGGGCCACGTGGATGCCCGCGGTGATGACCGATCCGTAGACTCCGGCAATCAACTGCGCCGTGGCCGGCAAATCACCGGCAACGACCTTCTTGATCTTCTCGACGGTGTGCTCGCGGTCTCCTGGGTTGATGCGCTCCGGCGAGTAGCCTGCAAAGAACTCCCGCTTCCAGGTCAAACCACTCTCCCGCTCGATCACCGGAATGCAGTCTTCTTCGGTGCATCCCGGGTACACCGTGGACTCATAAACCACCGTTGTTCCTGCCTCTAAATGGCGACCAATCAAGGTGGAGGCCTTGATGAGCGGCGTGAGATCCGGGCGATGGTGGGCGTCAATCGGAGTCGGGACTGTGACGACGATGAAGCGGGAACAGGCGATGGCCGACGGATCGGTGGTGAACTCGATGGAATGCCGACGCAGCTGTTCCTCGGTCAATTCCAAGGTGCGGTCATGGCCCGCCTGCAACTCCTGAACTCGTGCGGGATTGATGTCGAATCCCAAAACCCGGAAGCGGGACGCAAAGGCCACCGCCAGGGGCAATCCGACATATCCCAAACCGATCACGCAAATCGACTCACGCCGATCGATGAAGGCCTCCAGTGCCGGCATCGAGTGGGTCTGGGAGTGGTCCGTCTTCATGGGGGTTATACTGAAAAGACAAGCCGCTCAGAACAACGGTAATCCCAACGAGCCCGAGCTACCGAGCCCACCACCACAACCAATGGATGCTCACAGGGCTCTGTTGGGAGCAATGCCGCCCAATGCCCCGAGCCGATCCCTCAACCGCTCCTATTGAGCCATGCTGAGGTCGCCTTCGGGCGCACGGCCACCGCGGACGGCATCTGCGATGTTGGCCGTTTCTCCAGCAGGCACCGCGGTTCCTTCTTCCTTGTTGAAGCGCACGCTGACGATCTTGCTCACGCCGCGCTCTTGCATGGTCACGCCGTACAACACATCGGCCATGGAAATGGTCCGCTTGTTGTGAGTGATGACCACGAATTGGCTGTGATCGAGGAAACGCTTCAGCACCGCGGTGAAGCGGTTGATGTTCGATTCGTCGAGCGGCGCGTCCAACTCATCCAGCACACAGAAGGGCGACGGTTTGACTTGGTAAATCGAGAACAGGAGGGCCACGGCCGTCATGGTCTGCTCGCCGCCCGAGAGCAGCGAAATGCTCTGGAGCTGCTTGCCTGGAGGCCGCGCCACGATGTCGATGCCTGCCTCGAGCACATCCTCGCCCTCTGTCAGCTTGAGATCGGCGCGACCACCGCCGAACATCTCGGTGAACATGGCTTGGAAGTTGGCGCGGATCTTCTCGAAGGTCTCAACGAAGAGACTCTTGGTCTCGGTGTTGATGCGGTTGATCACTTCCACCAACTCGCTCTTGGCCTTCACCAAATCATCGTACTGAGTTTGGAGGAAGGTATGTCGCTGTTCGGATTCCTCGTATTCCTCGATGGCCACCAAGTTGACCGGACCAATGTCATCCACCTTCCGCTGAAGGGCCTGAATCTGGGCCGACACGGCGTCCCAATCGGTCGTCCAGCCTTGCTGGTCCATGACATCCATGGGCACGACCTCGACCTTCGACAAGCCATCGTCGGAAGGCAGGATGCGCAGCCCTTCGGCCCGGATCTCTTCCAAGGCCACCTGGTACTTTTCCTGAATGCGCGTCCGCAGGTTTTCCAGCGTGAGGGTCTTCTGAGCCAACTCCACCTCGATCTGGCCGCGTTGGTTCTGGAGTCCGGCGACACGAGCCCGGCGTTCCTTGAGCTGTTCTTCACGGCCCTGAATCTCGCCTTCCTGGAACTTGCGATCGCCCAGCAACTGGTTGATTTGATCGGCCAGAACAGCCCGTTCGCCCGTGAGTCGCTCGATCTCACGTCGGCATTGTCCGATGCCAGCTTCGAAATTGGCGCGACGATCCTCGAACTGCCCCTGCTCCGTCTGGAGCCGTTCGATGGCCGCACTCAACTCTCGGATGCGCGTCTCCAGCGGACCGCGTTGACGCTGGTGGGAGGCCAGCAACTGCTCCTCGGTGGCGAAGGCGATCTTGGCGTCGTTGAAAATCTGGCTCGCTGCATCACGGCGGTTCCGCAGGTCTTCCAAGCCCCCGCTCAACTCAGCCACCTGGGTGGTCGCGTACAATTCACGCTGTTCCCATTCGGCCACCTGGGCGGCGAGAGATTCGCGCTTCTGGACATTGCCCGCTTCTTGGCTGGCGAGGGTCTCCAAGTCGCGATCCACCTGGGTCAACCGCACCTCCAGCGAACGCTTGGCCGCCTGAAGCGCATTGAACTCACCCTGACGGGTGGCCACGGCGACTTCCTGTTGGCGCAATTCGATCCGAACTTCTTCGAGACTCACCTGAAGGGCGGTCTGTTCGGCTTGAAGGGCTCCCTGCTGGCGACTGGCCTCAGCAATGCTTTCCTGCAGCGCGGTGATCTCCGCCTGAAGCTCCGCGATCTGGTTCTTGCGTCCCAAAATACTCGCCGGCGCTTTGCCGGATGCGCCTTGAGCCCCGCCCGTGAACACGCCCAACCGATTGAGGATCTCGCCGGTGGGAGTGACAAAGTCCCAGCCAGTCCAGGCGCCGGCCGCCAGGGCTTGGGCCACCGTCAGGTCGGGCACAATCAGGGTACGACCGAGCAAACCAGCTACCAAGGGCGCCACCGAGGCCTCGGCTTCCACCACCGACAAGGCCAAAACCGCGCCATCAGGCAACGTTGTGGCTGGCTCGACCGGAGCCGCCGCCAACAGCGACAATGCCGCGATGCTGGCACGGCCCTTCCGATTGGCCGAGAGGTCGGCCAGGATTTCTGAAGCCGCAGCGGGTTGCTCGGTGAGGACAATTTGCAGGTTGTTGCCCAGGGCCGCTTCCACGGCGAGGACATGGGCATCGGACACCTTGAGTCGGTCGGCCAAGGATCCGAGGACATGCTTGCTTTGCTTGAGCGCCGCCAGGGCCCCGGCTCCGAAACCCTCGTGCTGAGTGGCCAATTGCTCGAGCACTCCCAGCTTCGAACGCTTTTCCGCCTGCTGCCGCAGCAAGGCGTCGCGCTCCTGGGTCGCCTGCACGATCTCGGCCTGAAGCGCCTTCAGCCGCTGCTGGCGCTCTTCCAAGGTCATCCGGGACGTCTGCACTTGCACCCGCTCCGCCTCCACCTGCTGGGTGAATTCGACCCCCTGCATTTCCAACCGGACGCGCTCTTCTTCGAACTGAATCTTCTCGGAATTCAGCTTCTCCAAACGCACCACGTTGCCCTGGAGTTGGAGGGCCAACTGGTTGATCTCATTGCGAATACGCCCCAACCCCTGCGACGCTGAGAATGCCTCGGCCTGAGCCTTGCGGAGGTCTTCTTGACGGACCGAGAGTTCGCGTTCGACGGTCGACAAGGCGTCCCGACGCACCGACTGCTCGACACGCAAACGCTCCACCGCAGCCAGAGAGGCAGCCGAACGTTCTCCGAGCGACACCAACTCCGCCTCGGCGATGGAACGTCGTTCGGTGAACTGCACCACATCGCTGCCCGCCCGCGCATTTTGATCGGCCAATTCGGCCAGACGCTGCTGGTTGAACCCGATCACGCTTTCCTGGCGATCGGTCTCGGCCTTCAACTCCAACCCGCGCTGCTGCTGCTGCGAGATTTGCTGCTCCAACTCGGAAAGGCGTGCACGGAGCTGGAGGATTTCCTCCTCGAGACGGATGACCGTTTCCTGGCCGACCTCGATCTCCAATTGGGAGCGTTCGGTTGTTTGACGGCGCAGGAGAATTTCTTCGGTGAGCACGTCAAACTGCCGCCGGGCCCACTGCGTCTCCAAATTCTGCAACTCGGCTTGGAAGGCCTTGAATCGGCGGGCCTTGCCGGCCTGACGTTGCAGGGAACCGATCTGGCGCTTCACCTCGCGAATGAGGTCTTCCACACGCAGGAGGTTCTGTTCGGTGCCCTCGAGTTTGCGCAGGGCCTCGCGCTTCTGCTGCTTGAAGCGGGTGATGCCCGCGGCCTCTTCGAATACGAGGCGACGGTCATCCGGCTTGCTCGACAAGATCTGGGTGATGTTGCCCTGGGCCATGATCGAGTAACTCGTCTTGCCCATGCCGGTGCCGGCGAAGAGTTGCTGGATGTCGCGCAGGCGGCAGGAAGTCTTGTTGAGGAAATACTCGCTGCCCCCGTCGCGGTACACGCGGCGAGTCAGGGTCACCTCATTGAATTCCACTGGAATACCCGCCGCGCGCAACGGTTCGGCATCCACGCCACCGAGCGTGAGCGACACCTCGGCCAACCCCAGCGGCCGCCGCGTATCGGTGCCGTTGAAGATTACGTCGGCCATTTCCCCGCCGCGCAGCGCCTTGGCCGACTGTTCGCCCAGCACCCATCGGATGGCATCCGACACGTTGGACTTGCCGCAGCCATTGGGTCCGACAATCGCCGTCACTCCCGGTTGGAAGTTCAGGCTGGTCTTGTCGGCAAAGCTCTTGAACCCGAGAACGGTCAGGTTTTTGAGGTACATTGTCGGGCAGACTGGGAAACCGCACCCCGGGGTGGCAAGCTGGAAGCCACAATCCCTAGGGGTAAGTTGTTCACAACCCCACAAGATAAAGGGGTCTATTGTGAATAACTGCCTGCCGGAACGGCTTGACGGACTCGGGTTGCGCCCTCCTGCCATTCAAATTCTGGCCGCAAGAATCAGAATGAGTTGAGGCGGGTCGATTCCGCAGATCCACCCAGCCTGTTGGACCGGAAATGCGCGCTCAGGCTTTCAGTTCTGAAGGAACACGAGGCGTCGGGTCTTCGGGGCCCAGGTCGTTGTCCAGGGCGGGTATGCAATGACCCATTCGAGCACTCGGACTTTGACCAACCTGAGTTCCCGTTGGGTTCATGACTCCCTTGGCAGCTCAGGAATCGCTGGGTCTACGTCCCCTACTAAAGTTCTCGTCCGGTTGGAGCCTCCGAAATTGAAGCCGGAAGACTGGCAAGGCGCCGTCATCATCCGTCAACCCCACGGGAAACGCCTGTTGGACGGCATCACGCCGCCCCTTCCCAAGGCGATGGCGTGAGTCCATTCTCTCGGTATGAAGCTGATCGGTGTCATCCCTGCGCGGTACGCCTCCACGCGGTTCCCGGGCAAGCCGCTGCACCCCATCGCCGGAATTCCTTTAATCCAACGGGTCGTCGAGCGGTGCCGATTGTCCCCCGCCCTGGCCGAGGTCATCGTGGCCACCGATGACGAGCGCATCGCCGCGTTCGCCCGCGGATTCTGCCGCGTGGAAATGACCCGCGCTGACCACCCGAGCGGCACCGACCGCATCGCCGAAGTCGCCGCACGGGTCCAGGCCGATGGGTACATCAACATTCAGGGCGATGAACCCCTGATGGATCCGGCCGTCATCAATGCCGTGGCCGAGGCGCTGCGCGACAGCGACATGAGCACAGCGTCCACGCCCATCCAAGACATCGCGGAATTCGACAACCCCAATGTGGTGAAGGTGGTCACCACCGCCGGAGGGCGCGCCTTGTATTTCTCCCGCCGGACCATCCCCTACCTCCGGGACGCCGCCCAGAAACCCCTGCCCGAACAACTGGCCAGCTACCCGTTCCAAAAGCATTTGGGCATCTACGGCTTCCGGCACCAAACCCTTTTGCGGTTGGTCGAATTCCCGGTATCGCCGCTCGAGGCCGCGGAGAAACTCGAGCAGCTCCGTGCGCTGGAAAACGGCTTCAGCATTGCCGTCGCCCGGGTGAACCACGATAGCGTGGGGGTGGATGTGCCGTCCGACGTAGCCCGGGTCGAAGCCTTGCTCGCAGCCACGGCGTCGGTGCCTCACCGCGCATGAAGTGGCTGATCCCCACGCTGCGGATCTACCGCCCGTACGTCGCTCGCTGCGCCGCGGCACTGGGCTTGGTCGGCCTGACGACCGCCGCCGCGGTGATCAAGCCGTGGCCCTTGGCTTGGATCTTGGATGCCCTGTCAGGTCGCTCTGGGGAAACCGATTCCGTCCCCCGCTGGACGCTGGCACTGCTCGGGGCCTACCTCCTGCACGGGCTCCTCGGAGCCGCCCAACAAAGCCTGGTGATTACTCTTGGCCTGCGGGGGCTTCAACGCATCCGCCATCAGGTCTTCGAGCGCCTGATGCGTTTGTCGCCCCGCGAAGTTCAGGGCAACGCCGCCGGAGATTGGATTTACCGGGCCACCTGGGACACCTACGCCTTCCAGACCCTGTTCACCCACGGCATCTTCACCGGGCTGACCGCCGGCGCCGGTGTGATCGCCATGACCGTGGTGATGGCCCGCATCCACCTGCCCCTGACCGCTGTGGCGCTGGCCACCGTGCCGCCCCTGCTCATCGTGATGCGGATCTTCGGGCCGCAACTCCAGCGAGCGGCCGCACAAGCCCAGACAGCCGATGCCGGAATTGCCGCCGCCGTTCAACAGGCGGTGGCCAATCTGTCCCTCATTCAAGCCTTCACGCGGGAATCCACGCTGACGGCCGCCTTCGACCAACAGGCCACGGAAGCCTTCCGCGCCCGCCGGCACCAGCATCGCTCGGAGGTGATTTACCTGGCCGCGGTGGCTGCCATCCTTTCGGCCGGCACCGCAGGAATGGTGGCCCTCGGATCCCGGGAGGTCTCTGGAGGACACCTCACACTGGGCCAGTTGGTGGTGTTCTTGGCCTACCTGGCGCAGCTCTATGAGCCCCTAAACCAGTTGTCGCACTTGGGCGGCACCATTTCCACGGCCCAGGCCAGCGCCCAGCGGGTGCTCGAATGGCTCAACACGCCAGACCACTCCGCCAACGGCACCACGCCGACGCCCCGCCCCGCCCACGGAGTCGATTTGGAGTTCTCCGGGGTGGGCTTCGCCTACGAACCCGGCCGGCCTGTCCTCAAAGGCCTCCATCTCAGCCTGAAACCCGGAGAGATCGTCGCCATCGTCGGAGCCAGCGGTTCGGGAAAGACCACGCTGCTGCAGTTGATTCCCCGATTCCTGGAGCCCGCCGCGGGCCAAGTCCGCTGGTGTGGCCTCGACCTCAAGAGCCTCGATCGGCAAAGCCTCCGTCAGCAAGTCTCCTGGGTCTTGCAAGAACCC
>JARXAF010000178.1 GCA_029865985.1 Verrucomicrobiota bacterium | reverse complement strand
GTCATCCTCATGCTCGACGCCGCCAACAACCTGTCCGTTCGCAAGGCCTTGGCAACGATCGGCAAACTCCCTGTGGTGAAATCCAACCCGGTGGTTCTGCGGGTCGAGAACCTCGACTGATTTCAGAAGGCTGATGTTTCCCTGTCCAAATCCGGACGCATGAACGAGTTCGAATTGATCGACCGCCTCAAACCGCTGCTGCCGCGGAACGACTCTGTGGTGGTCGGAGCAGGCGACGATTGCGCAGTGCTGACGGCCCCTGCTGCGGGTCAGCAACTGCTCTTCAAGACCGACGCCGTGGTCGAAGGCGTGCACTTCACAGCCGAAACCCCCGGTGAAAAAGTGGGGCGAAAAGCCCTGGCACGCGCCGTGAGCGACATCGCCGCCATGGCAGGCACCCCCACCTCGGCGGTCATCACCTTGGGGCTTCCCTCCGGTTTCAGCCCAGATCGGGTGGAGTCTATCTACCGGGGCATGGCCGAATTTGCCAGCCGGCACGGAATCGCCCTGGTCGGCGGCGAAACCACCCGGAGCCCCGGCGCGATGTTCCTCAACGTTGCCCTCCTCGGCACGGTGCCCACTGGACGCGCCGTCCTCAGATCGGGTGCGAAAGTCGGTGACGCGGTCTTCGTCACCGGCGAATTGGGCGGCTCCATCGAGGGACACCATCTCGATTTCGAACCCCGCCTGACCGAAGCGCGCTGGCTGACCAAGCACTTCGACATCCATGCCATGATGGACCTCAGCGATGGGCTCGCCGGCGACCTGCAGCACATCCTCCAAGCCAGCCGAGTTCCCGGGGGCGAGATCTTGGCTCCCACCCTGCCCATCCGTCAGGCGGCCCGACTCCGGGCCCGCTTCAGCGACACGGCCAAACCCGCCGTGGTGGCGGCCCTGACCGATGGCGAGGATTTTGAACTGGTCCTCACGATCGCGCCGGCCGATGCCGTGCGACTACTCGACGGCTGGAAGGCCCGCTTCCCCGAGACCCGGATCACCTGCATCGGCCGACTCAACGACCGGCCCGGGCTCTTTCTGCGGGACGAGCGCGGACTCAAGCTCCTCGGCCACGGTTTCCAACACTTCGAATAATGCCGACGGTGCGCACCACATCCCCGGAGGAGACCGAAGCCCTCGGCGAACGGATGGGGCGTGCGGCTCAAGCCGGCTGGGTCATCGGCCTCGATGGGGATCTGGGTGCCGGCAAAACAGCCTTCGTTCGCGGTTTTGTCCGGGGCGTCGGATGTGGAGCTCGGGCTCATTCCCCGACCTTCGCACTGATCCACGAATACCGCGGAGGACGCTGGCCTGTTTTCCACCTCGACTTGTACCGGCTCGGATCGGCCGACGAATTGCACTCCGCCGGGCTCGATGCCTGCCTGAACCCCACGGATGCCGTCTCTGTCATCGAGTGGTTTTCGCGAGCCGACAGCCTCGCCCCGTTTTTACCCTCGCTCCACCGGATCCACTTCCGCTGGGTCGATGAATTCACCCGAGAAATCACCCATGATCTGTCTGGCCTTTGAATTCACCAGCGACCGCCGCTCGGTGGCCGTGAGCGACGGAGACCAGCGGGTTCTCAGCCAAGTAGTGCATGACCGCGGCCGTACGACCCCGGTCTTCCGACTCATCGAACAAGCCCTCGCCGAAGCCCAGGTTTCGCGGGCCTCCGTCCAACGACTGGCCGTGAGCATCGGACCCGGCAGCTACACGGGCATCCGACTGGCCATCGCCGCGGCCCAAGGCTGGCACTTGGGCACCGGCATCGACGTGGTGGCCGTGGACACGTTCGAAGCGTTGTTGCGCCAAACGTTGCGCCAACGCGTCCAAGGTCCGCGCGTTCTCTGCGTCAACGCCCAGCGCCAGGAGTTTGCCGCACGGGAATGGGACGGCCGGAGCTGGGCTGGCCCGTTGCATCTGGAACCCGCCGACCAAGTACTGCAACGGGTTGCGGCGGGCCAAGCAGTCTTCGGCCCGGATCTCGGGACCTGGATCCGCAGCCTTCCATCCGCAGCCACTGAAGTCACCGTCCAGGCTGATGCCGTGGAAGCCTTCCCCCAGGCCAGCGATGTTGCCCTGTTGGGATCGATCGCTGATCCGGTGCCGCCAGAAACACTGGCCCCGGTTTACTTGCGGGAGGCCGCCTTCGTGAAAGCGCCGCCGCACCGTGTCATCCCGGGAATCACCGACTGACGATGCCGATCTTCTGGGACTGTGATCGATGCACCGCCTGTTGCCGCTGACCCGGCCAAGTACATCTGATCGAGGCATCCGTTTGACCGAGGCGGGATATCACGCGCATCGCCTTTCACCGGCGACTCACCGAGACGGAGTTCATCCAGGGCCACACCCGCGTCTATGCCCAACGCAACGGATTGGCCCTGTTGGATCAATCCCACGGCGCGTGTGGTTTCCTCGACTCAGGAAGCAATTGCCGCATCCAACCGGTCAAGCCGCACCCGTGCAGCGATTTCCCGAACCGATGGAACTTCCCGGGCTTTGAAAAAATCTGCCGTGCCAAGCCCTTGGAAGTGACCGCCGAAGAATGGGAACGCCGCATCAACACTCCACCCAAGCCTTTCGCACCGCTCTCTGAAAACCTAGGCACGGACCGCTGACAAACCCCTCCTTCCCCCGCCAGAGAAAAACGGCTACCTACACACCCATGAGATTCCCACAGGTTTTCGCTCCTGCGAGCTTGGTCTTGGCCATGACTTCCCTGCTTCACGCCGCCGACCTGAAAATCGGCCTTATCGGACTGGACACCTCACACGCCACGGCCTTCACCGAGATCCTGAATGACCCGAGCGCGAAGGACCACGTGCCCGGAGCCAAGGTGGTGGCGGCCTTCAAGGGAGGCAGCCCTGACATCGAATCCAGCATCACCCGAGTGGAAGGCTACACCACCACCCTGCGCGACAAGCATGGAGTTGAGATCGTGGATACCATCCAGGAACTGTGTTCCAAGGTCGATGCGGTGATGCTCCTCAGCGTCGATGGACGGCCTCATGTCATTCAAGCCATGCCCGTGCTCGCCGCACGCAAGCCCCTCTACATCGACAAGCCCATGGCCGGGACCTTGAGCGATGTCCACACGTTGGCGCGCTTGGCCGCCGAGTCCAAGACCCCGTTCTTCAGCTCCTCGTCGCTGCGCTTCGCCAAGACCAGTCAAGCCGTGCGTAAAGGTTCCATCGGCATCGTGACCAATGCTTGGTGCGGCAGTCCGGCCAGCCTCGAGAAGACCCATCCCGACCTCTTCTGGTACGGTGTCCACGGGTGCGAATCGCTCTTCACCGTCATGGGCACCGGCTGCGAATCCGTCCGCCGAGGCAAGACCGCTGACGGCAAGATCGAGGTCATGGGCACCTGGAAGGGCGGCCGGACCGGCACCTTCCGCGAGGTCGAAGGTTATCAGGGCAAGGCCCAGGGAAGCCTGGGCTCGGCCGATGTCGGAGGTTTCGACGGCTATGCTCCGTTGGTGGCCGAAGCCGTTAAATTCTTCCAAACCAAGGTCGCGCCGGTGCCCATCGAAGAAACCCTCGAACTCTTCGCTTTCATGGAGGCCGCCGATGAGAGCAAACGTCGGGGCGGGGTCGAGGTAAAGCTCTCAGAAGTCGTTGAAGCGGCCAAGAAACGGTGACTCTGGGCTCACCGCTGAGCAACGCCTGCTCTCGCCATGGGCGCAGGCACCCTTTGCAGGGTGAAAAACGAGTGGAATACGGTGTGAAATCCCGGTTGACCTATCGGACACCCCGGATAGCCTTGAGGGCTCTCGTAAGGCAAACTGGTTAACGAAAACGAACATTATGGCAGTCAATGTAGCGATCAATGGTTTCGGCCGCATCGGCCGTCTGGTCTTCCGCGCTCTCGTTGAGCAGGGACTGGTGGGTAAGGACATCAACGTCGTCGCGGTGGGTGACATCGTCCCCGCAGACAACTTGGCCTACTTGCTCAAGTACGACTCCACCCAGGGCCGCTTCGCCGGCACCGTCAGCTCCACCAAGTCCTCTCCGGACAAGGTCGAAGACGACGTCCTGATCGTGAATGGCGCCGAGATCCGCGTCGTTTCCGCCAAGACCCCGGCTGAACTGCCCTGGAAGGCGCTCGGCGTGGACATCGTCATCGAGTCCACCGGTCTGTTCACCGAGGCCGACAAGGCCAAGGGCCACCTCGTGGCCGGTGCCAAGAAGGTCATCATCTCCGCTCCGGCGAAGGGTGAAGACATCACCGTTGTCATGGGCGTGAACCATGAGAAGTACGACGGCGCCAATCACCACATCATCTCCAACGCCAGCTGCACCACCAACTGTTTGGCCCCGGTGGTCCACGTCCTCCTGCGCGAGGGCTTCGGCATCGACGAAGGCCTGATGACCACGGTGCACGCTTACACCGCCACCCAGAAGACGGTGGACGGCCCGAGCAAGAAGGACTGGAAGGGCGGCCGTACGGCGGCTCAAAACGTCATCCCCAGCACCACCGGTGCCGCCCGCGCCGTGGCGCTGGTCTGCCCCGAGGTGAAGGGCAAGCTGACCGGCATGGCCTTCCGCGTGCCGGTGCCGACCGTCTCCGTGGTGGACCTCACGGTGAAGACCGTGAAGGAGACCAGCTACGCCGAGATCTCCGCGGCCATGAAGCGCGCTAGCGAGACCTACCTCAAGGGCATCCTGAACTGGACCGCCGACGAAGTGGTCAGCACCGACTTCATCCACGACAAAAACAGCTCCATCTTCGACCACAGCTCCGGCATCGAACTGAACAGCCGCTTCTTCAAGCTGGTGAGCTGGTACGACAACGAGTGGGGTTACAGCAACCGGGTCGGTGACCTGGTCAAGCTGGTGATCAGCAAGGGGCTGTAATCAGGCCCCAGTTTCCCGGAGATTGCTTCGGGAAGGTTTTTTTCAAGGCGACCCTGCCGGACTCTCCGGCTCAGGGTCGCCTTTTTCATACCCGCGAATTAGGCCCTCGGGTGATGTCGTTGATGGATGGTCTTGAGGTGCTCGGGTGCCACGTGGGTGTAGATTTCCGTCGTGGCGACGCTGGCATGGCCCAGGAGCTCTTGGATCACCCGAAGGTCCGCACCATGGGCGAGCAAGTGCGTGGCAAAGCTGTGGCGCAGCATATGGGGGGTCACATGCCGTTCAATCCCAGCCCGCAGAACCGCCTGGGTGATGCGCTTCCAGAGCGTCACATGGGCGAAGGCGGATCCCCGCTGCGTGAGAAACACCACGCCCGGACTTTTCGGCCGGACCAAGGTGTGCCGGAATGCCAGGTACCGCTGCAAGGCCTGGACTGCCGCTGCCCCAACAGGCACCACGCGCTCCTTGTTGCCCTTGCCGATCACCATCAAGAAGCCCGCCTCGAGGTGCAGTTGCTCCAGGCGCAGGTTGCGAATTTCCGCCAAGCGCAGACCACTGGCATAGGCTGTTTCGAGAATGGCGTGGGTACAAAGCGCTTGCGGGGTGGCTTCTAACGGAGGTTCCAACAACCGTCGAATCTCCGGCTCGCTCAAGGCCTTGGGCACCCGACGACCCCGACGCGGCAGCGACAAGTTCTCAGCCGGATTGCCGGTGACATGGCCCTCCTCTTCAGCAAACCGAAAAAAGGACCTCAGGGCAGCGATTTGCAAATACAGGCTGGACGGGCTGAGCCGCGATTGGGCCGAGGCCTTGGGTTCTTCCAGGGCTCGGCCGCGTTCATGCTCCATGTACCGCACCAACTCGTCGGCATTCACGCCGCGCCAGGTGGTGATCCCTGCGGCCGTCGCCCATTCGGTGAATCGCTTGAGGAGCGCCTGATAAGTCCGGGCCGTGTGGGCGGCCAAACCCCGCTCATGGCTCAGATGGATTAAGAACTCCTCGACGAGCGCATCCAACATCGTCTTCGTAGACTGGCCCCTCCGACGAGGTTTCTCCAGCGGGAAGCAGGCTCGGAAACACGCTGTCGTCCGTCATCGCCTGATCGTCGACCAGATCTCGCACCTTGGTGGTGGCGATTGAACGCGATGGGTGTTGGGTTTTACCCGTCACCCTGTAGGCCGGGTCCCCCGACCCGGCGTCCCCTCGTCAACCACCCCCTGTAGGCCAGGTCCCCTGACCCGGCGCACCCTCGTCAACCACCCCCTATAGGCCGGGTCCCCTGACCCGGCGTATCGGCGAACGCCGCGTGAGGTCACGCGGCCTACAGGGTGGGCCGTTGTTTCATGGGGACGATTGGTGGTCTCAAATTGTTGAACGCGATGGGTGTTGGGTTTTACCCGTCACCCTGTAGGCCGGGTCCCCTGACCCGGCGCACCCTCGTCAACCACCCCCTGTAGGCCGGGTCCCCTGACCCGGCGTATCGGCGAACGCCGCGTGAGGTCACGCGGCCTACAGGGTGGGTCGTTGTTTCATGGGGAACGGCCGTTGTTTCATGGGGACGATTGGTCCGTTTCAACTGGCTACGCCCCACTTTTGTCCTTCATTCATTTGCCGTTTTCCAACAACGGCGGGGTGCCGGGAACCCATCTTGGTCCACCTATGTCACCGTGAAAAACCTCACCGCCGTAAGACCATTCCTCAGGCCGTTT
The DNA here is from genome assembly GCA_029865985.1 of Verrucomicrobiota bacterium. Classification (GTDB taxonomy): domain Bacteria; phylum Verrucomicrobiota; class Verrucomicrobiia; order Limisphaerales; family UBA9464; genus SXXZ01. Next base: position 7,680 of record JARXAF010000178.1, on the reverse strand, counting down.
GACCAAACCGGCGCGCACAGGATTGAGACGCACGTAATCCCATTTTTGGGCCTCGCTTTCCGGTGAGCGAATTCTGTGGTCGTGAAAACCTTTCTGCCACCGCCAACCGCGCTCAATGCCAGCCAATCCGTGTGATGCATCGGCGAGCGGTTTGGTGTGGGCCGGGTCACCCGACCCGGCGTTGGGCTTCACGCGAATTTCCAACCCACCGACCACCGCCTTCAGAGCCTTCATCCATTGCCCCAGGGGAATGGCCTCGTGACCCAAGTGCGCAATCAAATGAATGTGGTCGGGCATGATGACAAACCGGCGCCCAAACCAACGGTAACGCGCGGGGCTTTCGAGAAGAAAGGCCACCAGACGGGCAAAGATGATTTCATTGTTCAGCACAGGTGCGCGGCCATCCACGCACACCGTTAGAAGGTAGGAGATGTCTCCATCGCGATCCGGCCAGACACGACGCAATCGGCGCAATCGGCGGGGTGATGGCTCGTCGGACGCGCCGCGTGAGGGCACGCGGCCTACAGGGTGTGGCGGTTTCATGGGGTCGGTTGCTGGGTCTCAGACGCCACGTGAAGGCAAGCGTTCTGCAATGGGCTAGTGAAGTATTTTTTCAAAACCTCGCACCTCGCACCTCGCACCTCGCACCTCGCACCTCGCACCTCGCACCTCGCACCTCGCACTTCGGACTTCGCACCTCAGGCAACCGGAAGGACAATTCTACCGACCGGCTTCCAACCGGATGTAGTGGAAGAGGTATTGCTGAGCGTAGCCCGAATACGGACCGAAATAGCTCTCGCTGAAGGATTCCAAACGAGCTGCCGTCACCCGACGGGCACGGGGAAAATACAATTGGCTCAACGCCCGTCGGACCCAGACATCGATGGGAAAAGCATCCTGCCGGCCATAGGCGAAGAGCAGCACGCAGTCGGCGATCTTGCGGCCCACCCCGTGAATCTTCATCAACGCCTCCCGGGCGGCCGGAGTGTCCAAACGCGCCAGCGCCTCCAAATCCAAGCGTCCCTCCACCACCCGACAAGCCGCATCCAAAACGTACGGAGCACGGAACCCCAATTTGCAATCCCGCAGCGCTCCTTCGCCGGCTGAGGCAATCGTTGTAGCCGTCGGAAACGCCCGATTCAGAACCGCTCCGGGGGGTGCCGCAACCTCATGCCCCCAACGCTCACTCAAGAGCGCCACGATTTGCCGGATTTGGACGATTTGCTTGGTGGATGAACAAATGAAGCTCGCCAGGCATTCCCACGGTTCCTGACGCAGCAACCGAAGCCCACGACAACGGGCTACAGCCGAACGCAACGGGGCATCGTCGGGGAAAGTAGCGAGGATCGGTTCCAACACCTCGCCGGCTGCCAGATGATGCCGCAGCCAGAGAGCCTCCGACGCCCCTTCCGTCCAAGACACCGTCAAACCGCCAGGTGCAGCCTCCACCCGAGCCCATCGGTCTCCGATCACCGACTCCCACCCGGCCCCAGAACGGATCCAGCGGAACGCCTGACCGCATTCCAGGGTCGACTGCAAATCATAATCGGCCACGGGCCAGAACTGGACCACGAGACGGGATGGATCCGGCGATGGGTTCACCGTTGATTCCGGCACGCGTACAGGTGGAGACGATGAAAAACACGCCCTCGGACTTCAACATCACGAACTCCGAGATCCGTGACGCTTTCAAACCGCGTCGCCCACGAAGCATTCAAACCCGTGCGCCTCTCGGGATGAACGAACAAGACCGTCAAACCGGGCCGGCCAGAATACCGGTATTCCGGCCAGAACCAGATTTGATTGATCGGCCGTTCGGACTCCAGAACGGTCACCGTCGGAGTCTTAGCCACCACGGGTGCCGGACCATCCATGTAGAAGCTCAGTTCACCCGCCCAACCGTAATGGTCGGTCACCACCATCACGGGGCGACCTTCTTTCAGGAGCTGGTCCCGCTCGGTGCGCACCACCGCGGCCGCCTCCCGATATCCCCGCACCCGCACCAATGGCTCAATGGCCACCGGCAGTGAATGCCCGGTGAGTTTCAGAATCAGGTTGGTTTCGTGCAGCAACACCACCAGCGGCAACCCCAGACCCACGCCCCATCGAAGGAGCCTGAGACCGGTCCGGCTCCCGGCCCGATGCCGATCTTCCCACCACAACACCGCGAACACGGCCAGCGGCGCAAAGGTGGTGGCCACCCAGTTGGGCTGGACTCGAGACCGAAGCGTGTAGGCCAGATAGAAGAGGAAAACCGGCAGGCCAAAGCACAGCACATACCGCAAGGCCAACGAACGGGTTTCATCCATCGGCACGTCCGATGTCACCGGCTTGCGCCGCAGTCGCCAGAAACCGACGAGCGCCAGAACGACCCCCACGCAGAACACCGGATTCATGAGCCCCAAGGTGGCCGCGATGAATTCAGGCAAGAATTGCGGCCGGAAACTCCAGGGTTGATTCAAGCTGCCGCGTTGCTGGAGGTGGGTCACGGTGATCCAACCGTTGCGACTATTCCAAAGAATCACCGGCAAGATCGCTGCCGCATTCATGGCCAAAGCCAACCAAGGACCCGGACGCCGCAGGTGTCTGCGCGCCGGCGGATGGATCCAGAAAAACGCGGCGAAACCGGCAATGAGGAAGGGCGAGAAGTACTTGCTCAGGAAGGTTCCCATCAACCCCACACCGGTCACGGCCCACCAACCCGTACAATCCTTCTCAAGAGCTTTCCAACCGGCGACCATGGCCAGGGTCCAAAAGGCCACGGTCAGGGCATCCACGGTCAGGATGATGGATCCCACGGACAGCAACGGCATGGAGGTGAGCACGGCCACCAGGAAGAAACCCGTGCGCCATCCCGCCAACCGCGCCACAAATCCGGACAATCCCCACGCGGTCGCTGCCGACAGCAGCGGAGCCAGGAATCGTACGCCCAATTCTCGGTCGCCCCACAAGTGGGTGCCGATCCATTGCGCATAGGCGATGAACGGGGGTTTGCTGTAATAGGAAAGATCCGGGTGCTTCGACCAGAGCCACTGGTAGGCCTCATCTTCCGATAATTCGATGACCGCCGAAGCGAGGTAGCCCAAGCGGGCGGCCAAAAGCCCGCCGATGGCCATCCAGGTCAAACGTCGCCAATGGCTGTCGATTTCTGCCGCGGCGGCGCCCGAGGCCTTGGCGGGCGTATCGACCACGGCACCGGGTGAAACCCCTGCCAATTCAACGTGCAGCAACGACGGAACGCGGTTGTGCCAAAGCGGGAACCATCGAGTCCCCACGGTTTGCCACACCGCCTCGTAGAACCGCGGCAAACCCCACCCATAGAAGGCGCCCCAAGCCCAACCCGCCAAAACGTCGCTCGGGTAGTGAACGCCGACATACATTCGAGAAATCCCGACGCCCGCAGCCAAAGGGAACAGCACCTTCCGTGAGCGCGGAAAATAGGCCGCAGCCACCATAGCCGCCCCGGCCCAGATCGCGGCATGACCGCTGGGCATGGACCCATTCAACCCCTTTCCGGCCAGCATGCGGGTCTCCGGATGCGTCGCATAGGGACGTGGGCGACCCACCGTCCGCTTGAGGATGCCCGTCCCCGTCTCGCCCACAGCCAACGTGGCGGCGAGCATCAAGGCACAGCAAATCCCTCGACGTCCCCCCTTCCAAAACAGGGCAATGGCGAGCACGGCCAAACCGGGTTTGAACAGCGGGTTGCCGCTCAAGATCGGCATCAAGACATCGAACACAGGGTTGACCACCCCGCGGTTGAACCACTGGAAGAGGGCGTAATCCCCACTGGCGAACAGTTCCATCACTGGTCAGACCATGCCGATTCAGCCTCGGGATGGCCAGAGACTTGACCGTCCCGGAGAGCGACCGCAGCGTCCTTCGACGTCATGCCCCCCAAGGCTCCCATCGTGAAGCTGCCCCTGCCCCCCGCCGACCCGGCGGAGCGGGCACGTCGGCGTCGAGCGGCCGCGGCGGCACGGTCCAGGACCATCGATCAATGGCGCGGACGCGGATTCACCAGCGCCGAGACGGCCTGGAGTTCACCGGCCAAATCCATCGAGGCGATTCTTCCCGGGGTTTTGAGCCACCTGCGTCTGGAGCAACGGTTGGACGAAGCCAAAATCCAAACCATTTGGGCTCAAACCCTGGACCCCACCCTGGTGGCCCATGCACAGCCGGCGGGCTTCGCCAAGGGAACCCTCTTCGTCAACGTGGACAGCAGCGTGTGGCTCAACGAAATCGTCCGCTATCGACGGCACGAGATCCTCGAGCGTCTTCAGACCGCCCTCGGCAAAACCGTGGTCCAGAAGATCTCCTTCCGGGTGGGTTGAACGGCCACTGTCAGTGTCTGTAGCCGAGCAACCCGTCGCCCTTGCCCTTCGGCACTCATCGCCATTCACCGATCAAACCGCCAGCACGTTGCCCGCTCCGGAGAGGATCCGCGCAAAGAAACGCAGGCTGTGTTCCACATTCTGCTCCCAGTACTCCCAAGTGTGGCCACCGGGGAACTCTTCGTATTCATGGGTGACTTGGGCTTGATCCAAAGCCGCGTGCAAGTCCCGGTTGTGGCCAATGAGGAAATCATCCACCCCGCAGTCGAATCGGACCGGCGGCAACGACGCACGGTTGCGGACCAAGGCCTCCACGGCGGTCGAGTCTTCCACCGTTGAGTCACCCACCGGAAAGGGCTCCGCGAGGAACGGGGACAAGGTCTTCAGCGAGGTCGCTGCCGAGTGGGCTGAAATGCCTCGGAAAACATCAGGATGGCGTGCCCCCAACCGGAGGGCCCCGAAGCCGCCCATCGACAAGCCAGAAATGAATCGCGGCGAGACCTCGGTCACCTCAGGCACCGCCTCGCGCGCCACCAGCGGCACTTCATCGACGATCCAACGCTCGTAGTTCCCGGAGGCCAAAGGCACGTAAGCCGTGCCATCCCCGCGCAGGCCGTCCGACGGCATGGCCAAGGCCATGGGCGGGATCTCGCCCGCTTCGATCAACCGTCGTGCCGTGTGATGCACCCGCCCTTTCAGAGCCCAGGCCCAATGACTCCCATACACCCCGTGCAACAAGATCACCAACGGCAGGTCTGCCGGCTTCGGCGTCGATGGGGCCCACAACGTCACATCGGCCCGACCTCCCAGCAGCGTGCTGTGCACGGTGGCAAATCGCAGGCCGCCGAATTCGGCCAAAGAGGGTGAGAGTTCGACAGTCCGGAACGGGCGCATTCCGAAGACTAGGGACAGGCTCGCCCAGATGACAATGCGCACCGCTTGCGCCCCGGAAACCCAGAAGCCACATTGAAACCGAATCGATGGATCCCCTTCTGAACCATCAGCCCCTGCCAGCCCACCCTCCGATGCCCAAACCCGTGGGGCATGGCCGGCGCAAAGTCCCGCGCTCGTTCCGGGACCTGACTCCGGGAGACCATTTCAATCCGCGCACCTTTTTCCGCGAGATGGTCTGGCATGCCCTCAAGACGGCTGCCGTCGGATCGGTGAAGATCCCCAATTTTCCACATCTGAAGGACGATCAACTCGCTCTGACTTGGATCGGGCACGCATCGTTCCTGGTGCAGTTCGAGGGGCTCAACGCCATCATCGACCCCAATTTTGCCAACTGGCTCTTCCTGCTGAAGCGCCTCAAGCGACCCGGGCTCCGGGTGAAGGATCTGCCACCCATCGACCTTGTGCTGCTCACCCACGCGCACTTCGATCACTTCCACAAACCCACCCTGCGCAAGATTCCCTCGCCCAAGATTGCCGTGATGCCCTGGGGCTGCGCGCCCTTGGCCCAGCGTTTGGGTTTCGGCCGCATCGTCGAATTGAAGTGGTGGGAAAGTTTTGGCCATGACGACTGGAAAGTGACCCTGGTTCCGGCCGAGCACTGGGGAGCCAGGACCTTGGCTGATAAACACCGGGGCTGGGGCGGGTTCATCTTGGAGTACCGCGGGCGCACGGTTTATCACGCCGGAGATTCTGCCTATTTCCCGGGAGTCCATGAAATCGGGCAGCGCCTCAAGCCTGAGTTGGCCTTGCTTCCCATCGGAGCCTACCACCCTGAATCGTTCCGCAAGGTCCACATGGGCCCCGACCAGGCGGTCCAGGCCTTCCACGATCTTCAGGCGAAGTGGCTGGTACCCATGCACCATGGCACCTTCAAGCTGTCCTTCGAGGCGCTCGACGAACCGGCCCGCTGGATGGAATCGCTCAGCCGAGAACACCGCCTCGAGCACCGTGTGCGCATGATGGAAGAGGGCGTTCCGGAGCGGTTCTAGCCCAACTTCGACAGGACGACCCGACCCGGATTTGGGCGCTTGGATTTGAATGCCGAGAACTCGGGAAACCGCCCCAGCCTCGGGGCATGCCCGTGGAGCCGATCCATCGTACGTCTCATCCCACGATGCGCGATGTCTTTACCGAGCAACCACGATCTCCATCCCGCGAAACCGAGTAAATCCGGACTCATCCGCGATATTTCTAGCCAGACTGGACAGATTCATTCGGAAAGCTAGGTTTTCTGCGATGAGCAAGGCATGGCAACTTCAAGAAGCGAAGAACCAGTTCAGCCTGGTGGTGGACAAGGCTCTGTCCGAGGGCCCACAGACTGTGACACGCCACGGACGGCCAGCGGTGGTCGTCGTCTCCGTCGCAGACTACCGGAAGAAATCCCGATCCCGTCGGAAGTCACTGCTGGAACTGTTTGAACCGCTGCGGGGCGTGGAACTCGAGATCGAACGCGACCGCAGCTTACCCAGGGATCCGGGGCTATGAGCTGGCTGGTCGATACCAACGTCCTCTCGGAGCTCAGCCGCCGAACCCCGGACCCGCGCGTCAGCGAGTGGTTGGCTCGTCATGAAGACCGGCTCTGGATCAGCGTGCTCACTTTGGGAGAACTGGAGAAGGGCCTGACCAGGGTGGAGGAACCGGCACGCCGAACGCGCTTGCAGCGTTGGATCCGCCGCGAGGTTCCAGACTGGTTCGCCGGCCGCATCCTTCCGATCGACCTTGAGGTCGCCGTGCGTTGGGGGCGACTGACCGGTGAACTCCCCGATCCAATGCCCGCCATCGATTCCCTCTTGGCCGCCACGGCGCTGGTACACGGCCTGAAGATCGCCACACGCAACGTCGAAGACTTCGCGGCCTCCGGCGTGCCGATCCTGAACCCCTGGAAATGATACGACTGGGAGCCGACCGACGCGCTACCCGTTCACCGGCCGCTGCTCGACAGGTCGCGGCCTCCTCTTCGGCGAGCGATCCCCTCTCACGGATCGATTCGAACGTCCGTATTCCGGTAGACCTGCTTAAAGGTTCGATCGGGCTGGAGTGCGTAGATGAAAACGACAGCTTCTCGGCGCAACACGTGGTCGCCTTTCTGGTCGGTGAAGCAGACAAGTCCTGAGATCACCATTTCACGACGACCATCACCATCCAGGTCAGCGAACTCCACCTTCAGCATCTCGCCCTCGTAGTAGCTGCCGTCGTCGTGCGAATCGAAAATCTTAGAGCCTGTCTGAAAATGGGGAGGGGTTCTGCGGCGGGGGAATTCTGGTTTGGGCAAGGCGGTGAGCGGCGGGGCAGACCTCCTACGGTCTGTTCCGCCCGAACCAACGCAGTCCAAGCGGGAAAGACCCGCCGCCCGGAGGGTTTGGGAGGGAAGGGCCCGCTGGCGGCGTTGCTT
>JARXAF010000034.1 GCA_029865985.1 Verrucomicrobiota bacterium | reverse complement strand
CTCAAATCGGCCCGCTCCCGGCTCACGCCTCATCTGGCGATAGAATGCGCCGCGTCATTCTTTTCCTCACCCGGGCCTCGTTCTGGCTGAGTGGGTGGGTGTCTGGCGCGTTGTTGTGTGCCGCAGCCACGGTGGAATCGTCCGCGAACCAGGCCACGAAACTCATTGCCCCCGCCGTGTCCACCGGAACCGGGCTGCTGCTGGAGCCAGCGTTGACGCTGCCGGAGTTTACCCGGGAGAAATTTGCGGCCGCCATGGCCACTGTTGGCGCAGAGAAGATTCGACGGCCGTGGACGAGCCCGGTGGTCACCTTGGCACCGCATCCGCGCGCCGGTGTCCGCGGGCTGACGGAGGCCGAGGTGAAATCCTACATGCTGGAGGCGAGGCGATTGTTTGATCGTGGCGAAGCGGCGCCAGTGTCGGATGTGGGTTTGATCAGCACTCAGGAAGACGTGATTCGAAAACCCATGCTCAATCATATCGCGGCGTTTTCGAACTCGGTGGTTCGCGTTTATTTGCTGGTGCAGAAGACTTCCACGGACACGGGTTGGTCTCATTTTTCGATCGTTCAAGACCTCACGGTGACACCCGTTCTCGATTACTATGCTGAACTTACAGCAGCCGGGCCCCGATTCGAGGGCACCAGTTGCTACAAGTGCCATTCGTCGGGCCCGCTCGCCATCCACCCGGCACGTGAAGACCTGGTGCTCGATGCCCCGCTGGCCGCGGCGATCAGCCAGCACATCGCCGAGCAACCGCGATCCCAGTTTGTTTTCCCCAAGGACTCCCCCAAGCCGCCCACCGGCGAAAAATTGACGCTGAAGTTTTGCACTCGATGCCACGATGACGGAGGGGAGCGCGACGCGTTGTATCAGGTGCACGCGCATCCTATTCGTGTGCTGGTGGACTTCGGTTACATGCCGCCGAATCGACGCCTGAAGCCGGAGGAAATCGCCGAGCTGAAAGCGTGGTTGGAGCGGAAACCGTAGGCGGCCGGTGAGCGGGATTTCGGCCGTCGAGAGTGCCTGCCATGGAGGCTGGCTGTCAGGGCGAGTGACTTATCTCGGTCCTGTTCGTCGAAGCGGCGTTTTTGGAAAAATCGGCCTACTTTCGGAAGTGCGCGGGTGAGGCTCAGTTTGTCGCAGGACCCTGGGTTGTAGCCCGAAGGCTTCCTAGGTAGGGACCCATCTCAAATCGTGCCGGTTTGAGGGCTCGATGGCTTGTTGGGAAATAGTGTCTTCAGCGACATTCCATCGGGTTACGGGGACGCTTTGATCTAGGAGGTTCGCTCCTTGTGGTGATGCTGGGGTCGCGAATCTGGCCAAAAATTAGTCCACACCGGAGCGGTTCTTAGTAATTTCAGAGCATGTTCAAACCATTCCGACAAGGGGTTGGGGCGCGCCTTCGAGTGTTGAGGCTTCTGATGGGCGCGCTGCTTTTTCAAATGGGGCTTCACGCTCAAGACCTCAAGGGCAAGAGCTTCGATCAGGATTTGGAGGGGTTCTCGGGTGGTTGGGGGGCCGAGCGTTCCTATTCGTGGGACCCTGCGCTGGATGGTACCGGGAGCTCCGACTCCGGTTCGCTCCGGGCGGATGTCGATTTCAGTTCGTCGGGGGATACAACGCTGCAGGGTGCTCTGGCGGTCAGCAATTTTGGGCCGTATGACAAACTGCGTCTGGATGCGTACATCGATCCGGCCACCAAACCCAATGCCAAGGGTGACTACGGTACGATCTCGGTTCGACTGCGGCCGGTAGGCTGGGGCTGGCCCGGGACCGAGGTGGCGATGGGCACTTTGACGAAGACCGGTTGGACCCGCTTTGAGAAACCTTTGCCGGCCTCGGCCACGGCGAGCGTCGGGGTGAATATTCACTGGAACTCAGGCCTGAGTGGCTCTCAGTCGATCTGGATCGACAACCTCGTGTTCGTCAAAGCTTCCGCCCCGCCGCCACCGCCGGTCTTGAGCCTGAGGCGCGCGCTGCCGGGTTTGGAGGTTCGTACCACCGGCAATGCGGATTATAGCCGTAAAAATATCGGCACCACGGCCGATGCGGCCTCGGGCTTGTCCTGGCGCAATGCTTCAGGACCGGTGACTTATGCGATGACCGTCAGTGAGACCGTGGAGGCAGGGTCTTCGGGTTATGCGGCCAACATTCTGCTGACCGCAGGGCCGGACGCTCCAGTCAGTACCAGCCCCGACTGGAGCCACCCGAACGGGATCTTCCTCGAGGCGCGCCAGACCGAGAGCGGCGAATATTCCGTGGACGTGCGCTTCAAGGTGAATGCCGCCAATAGCCACGGTGTGCGATTTGAGCCGGCGGGTCTTCTGTGGTCCAAGACCAACTCGGGTTTGACCTCATTGGTGGGGACTTGGGCTCTGAGCCTGCAAGCGCGATCGTTGACGGTTCAGGCCCCGGGCGGGCTCACAGGGACGGTGGAGATTCCGAGCGAACTTTTCGAAGCCTTCGCTCCGGGCAATAACGCTTGGGTGCTCTTCGGGGCCCAGCCTTACACTCGCAACGATCGGGTGATGACGTTGAGTCGGGTGCGGATCGCGGGCGGGGCCGACTTCTCGACAGCGATCGACCAGGATTTCACCACGGCCGCAGTCTTGGACCCGAAGCTGCAGGCTCTTCAGGAGGGAGCGGGCGGCGTCGTACTCCGACCCTTGGGTACGGCATGGCGGGTCTCGTGGCCATTGCCGGATGCGGGTTTCTTCCTCTGGTCGTCCAAGACGTTGGCTTCCAACCAATGGGCCTTCGCGGGCGTGACACCCATCACTCAGGGTGGGGTGCGCACGGTCTTCTTGCCGGAGGCAGCGACGGATTCGGCAACGGCGCAGTATTTTCAACTGCGCGACCAGGGATCGAAGATCGAACCCACTCAAGTGGAGTCCTATGAGGAGGCGTTGCCGACGGGCAAGAATCCACCGTACGTGAGCATCGAGGCTGTCACCGAGGCTGGGGTGACCGATGGTTCCAAGAGCCTGAAGGTGGTTGTGGACAACTCCATGACCTGGGAATGGCTGGGTCAATCATTCGGGACTCCGGTCTACGAGGCCTGGAAGAAGCACTCCAAGGTGCGCTTCGACGTGCATCGACCGGCTCTGTCGGCGGGATGGAACCTGGAAGTGCAGGTGGGCCTGAACGCCGACGGCGCCACTTGGACTCAGGGGCAGTTGATGGACTGGGAGTGGCTCAACGGTGACACCTCGGCCACCAAGACTTTGGAGTTCGACTACAGCTCGATGAAGGCGACGGCTCCGGCGAGCAGCGCGTGGTGGCAACTCAATTTGTTGTTCCGTTCGGCCCAGGGCGGCACCGTTTACGTGGACAATGTGCGATTTGTAGACTGACGAGCCTTGGCGTTCCCGGGGTTGCCGACTCCTTTCTGGGGCCGGCAGTCCGCCACACCTTGGAGCCCGTCACAGCCTTTCAAAAGGCCCTGGCTCTGAGGCGAGTCGCTTCGTTCCATCTGCCGAGTTGGGCAAACGCTGGGGGTGGGGTCTGCTGAATTCAGCGGTCTCGCCTCAGCTTCCCATCCCAGCCTTGGATCCAAACGGTGCTGCCCTCGAAAAACCCCAGATCGACTCGGACTCTGCGGATGTTGGCTGCCCGTAGTTCTGCCCGAAGTCCTGGAGAAACCTGGGGGTCCAAACCGGGTTCGAACAGGAAGGTCTCGGAGAAGTTGTGCCGGATCGAATCGTAGGTTTGCGAAAAAGCTCCGGTGAGTCGGACCGGTTCGGAGGCCAGGCCGGTGAGAGTGGTTCCATTCCATCGCACCAACGGATAGCTCTTGGTGTCGTAGATGCCGATTCCGGGATGTCCGAATCTCAAGAAGGCCAGGGAGTAGTCCACGTTGATTTGGATGCTCCCGGAATGGATCTGCCGTTGACGGGCTAACGTTCCGGTGGTGATTCGGCTCAGTGGCACCAACCGGGTCTTCTCGGTTTTCACCGTCTTCACATTCCCAGCGGGATCGAAAAGCGGCTGAGGATTGTCGTAGAGGGTGGAGAGGTCCACCTGCAGCGCGTCCGCCCAGACCAGGGGTCGCCCTGGAATCGGAGCCGTGGGGAAACTGGCAGTGACCGTATAGGCCCCTTGGAGATCACCTTCGGTCCAGACCCATTGGTAGGTCACGGTCTTGTCGGAGGTGCTGATCTTCGCTTTGGGGAAGGAGCCGATCCGTCCTGATCGTCGACGGACGGCTTGGCCATCGTGGTAGGTCAGATCGACCAACACGTCCCAGCCGCTTCCACTGGCCCCGCCCGTTTCACCGGCAAAGACCAAGTTCGGGAATCGCCAGAGGGACTTGAGTCGGTGGTTTGAGAAGAGATCCTTGCCGTGGTGCTGGAAGACCTCAAAGGCCGCCGATTCCGAAAGTGCAAAGGGTGGGGGGCGCCCCGAAGAAGGGTTCGAGGGGATTTCGCGGATCTGTTTGAGCACGAGGATTCCCGGTGCGACTTTCTTGAATTCCACGTCGATCCGATGCTGCCCTTGAGTGGGCCTGACCCGGGCAAACTCCTGGGCTGCCGACTCGAGGAGGGCAGTAAGAGACGCGTATTCGCGAGTCCATTCGAGAACCGTGCCGCCCAGGGGAATCCGATTCGCCCTCCGGGATAGTTGAAAAACCGCCGCCGAACCCGAGGTCTTGGAAATGGTCACCACTTCCGGTTGGGCTCTCGGGTCGGGGTTGGCCACCGATTCGGCCCCCGGTTGCAGAACCAACTCACCCTCGTAGGCCATCGAAGCGCTGGATTCGGAGCCCGTCACCCTCAAGGTCGCGACTCCGTTGGCCCATTCGATCTCATCCGGGAAGGACGGATGCACCAGCACAGCCATGCCGACAGTGGTTTCATTCACTCCGTGACGCAGCCGCTCGAGGACGGCGTTGTCGTTGTAGAAGCTGGCGAATACCCGCCGGAGCGCGCGAAACACGCCCCGTTCGACCGGTTCCGATGGATCGCACCGCGAAGGCCCTCCCGTATCGCCATCCAAGTCATCCAGCAGGCAACCGCTGTAGCTGTCGTACAGGCCGGCTCCCGAGAACTGCTCGCTGTCTTCCACATTCGTGGAGCTTCGGAAACGGAGTTTGCCCTTGGGCTGCAATGGCTTCAGCGCATCCAGGATGGATCGTTTTTGGGATTCCGAGAAATCACAGGTGTCCTTGATGAGCGATCGGATCGCGGCCAGGTCCGACGCCAGTCGGCCCATGTCCGGCGGGTACGAATGTCCTTTGAGCCGCTCTCCCAGGGCTGATCGGAGTGTCCGGCCATCGGGCAGGACCTGTTCCAAAAAGTCCATCCAGAGGTCGAAGGTGAACGCCAGTGAAGGCCCCGGAACATGATTGGGCACCGACCGTATCAGCGTCGCAAAGTTGGCCGCCTTGCCGCCGACATACCGGATATCTTTGGGCAGCAGGTCTTCGACCGATGCGTGGATCCTTCCGAGTCGTTCCATGGGTGTCACCGATAGCCGAACTGGAGTCTTGGCATTGGCCAGCAGGGATCGCTGCGCTGGGGTGAGAAAACCCTCCACGTTCAGGGTTCGGATCAAGTCGCCTCCCGCCTCCGGCCCGGCCACCAGAATCGCTTCCTGGCCGTCCCAGGAATGCAGCTCTGCCTGGCGGTTGGTATCCGCGACATGCACGAATGGGATGCCGAATGACTGTGAGAGGATTGCCACGTGGGAATTGGGGGTCGCTGGGCTGGTGGTGATCACTCCGGCCAGCACCGGGATCTCCGCCGGCACCCCATCGGTCAACAGGATGTCGTCCGGTCGGAGCTTTCCGGTGATGAATGCGTTGCGGATCTCGGCCGAGGGCACCCAACGAATCCGCCCGTGGGCCCAACCCTGGGAATAGACCTCATCCTTGCGGATCCATCGGGACAATCGAGCGACCGGGAATCCAGCCCCATCCAACAGATTCTGGTCCGTCATGGTCAGGGAACCTTGCTCCAGAGTCGGGACATACTGGACGCTCCATCCGGTCGGAAGAGCCATTGCGGACCGGACTTGCGTGAGCCAATCCACCACGCGACTCATGGGGATCGGTTCCTGACCCAGGATCTGCATTCCGACTTCTCGGAAAGAGGCATCCAGCGGCAGCAAAATCGCCCCCAGCACCAGGCGTTGCCCACTGGCGCGCAGCGAGATGGCGTCGATCTCCTGTGGGGACATTCCCTGAAAATCCGGCCAGCGGGAGCGGATGAACCCGTAATGGAAGGGTTGGCGAACGCTGTCCTGAAAGTAGACCAAGCCCGGCTTGTCGAGTCGGAGCGTGAACTTGACCCAGCGGAAGCCTCCGCCAGCGGCATCACCGCTCCCGGTCAGGAATGCGTCGTCGGGGAGGTGCACTTGATTCTTCCAATCATCGGAGGCTTCCAGCGCACGGGAGCGGATGCGGTAGAATCCCTCGGTTCCATTGGGGTCGGGCACCGGGAATGATTCGAATCCACCCAGGGTGCGGGCAGCCTCCGACCATTGTTTCAAATTCCGGCTGTGTTCCAGAAGATGCATCCGGGTGTCCGAACCGGTGCTGCTCAGGCGCAGGGTTCCGTGGGTGTCACGGATCCCCCTGAGCCCGGGAACTTCTTGAGCCCGTAGCAATTCCGCGGGGTGACCGAAGATCAGGATCACTATCAGCAACGGGATGAAACTCAGGACCCAGGAACGGTCGAGGGTAGACGGGTCGGGAGGTACCCTGGAAATCATGGCAGAAGATTACCCCAGAGCGGCCCGGTTTCGAACAGGATTGAATCGACCGCTTCTCGACGGATGGGGATCGTCGTTGAAAGCAGTCGGATCAGGTGGCCACCAACTCGTGCACGACTTGGGCTCCGCCAGCGATGCCGGTGAGGCGTTCGAGGCGGCCGTTGACCTCGTAGTTCAGCGCTTCGTGTTCCAGTCCCAGCAGGTGAAGAATCGTGGCGTGGAGGTCCTTCATTTGGATGGGCTTCTCCACGGCCATCAGGCCGAGATCATCGGTGGCTCCGATGCGGATTCCGGGCCGGACACCGCCACCAGCCATCCAAATGGTGAAACCGGCCGCATTGTGCTGACGGCCAAGGTTGCCTTGCATCATCGGGGTGCGGCCGAATTCGCTGGCCCAGACGACGAGGGTTTCATCGAGCAGGCCCCGCTGCTTCAGGTCGGTCAGCAGGGCTGCCACGGGTTGGTCGGTCCAGCGGGCGCGGGGTTCGTGGTTCTTGACCAGATTGTCGTGAGCGTCCCAGCCGTCCTTGTCAGGCATGTCGTACACCTGGACGAATCGGACACCCCGCTCGACCAAACGCCGTGCCAGCAGGCATTTGCGGCCGAAAGCCTGAGTTCGTGGGTCGGCGTGCTCGAGGCCGTAGCTGCGGCGGAGGCTCTCGGGCTCGCGCTCGGTGTCGCCGACTTCGAGTGCTGAAGACTGCATCCGGTAGGCCAGTTCGTAGCTAGCGATGCGCGCATCGAATTCGGCAAACCCGGGCCGGGCATCCCGATGCCGTAGATTCAAATCGCGGATGAGGTCGAGGGAGTCGCGCTGGCCGTCGGCGAACTCGGGCGGAGGCAGCAAGTCTAACACTGGCGTGCCCTTGTCGCGCAATCGGGTCGGTTGGAACGACGCCGGTAGAAACCCGTTGGAGTAGTTGGCTGCCCCACCAAGAGGTCCGGCGTCGAAGAGGGTCACGTATCCCGGCAGGTCGCGGTTGACCGATCCCAGCCCGTAGGTGACCCAGGAACCCAGGCTGGCCTTGCCCGGTCGGATGTCGCCGGTGTGCAGTTGGTAGCTCGCGGGCGCGTGGTTGTTGGAATCGGCCTGAAGCGAGTGCAGCACGCACAAGTCATCGGCATGCCGGGTGATGTGCGGCATGAGGTTGCTGACCCACAGCCCAGACTGGCCATGCTGTGACCAGGTGAACGGGCTGGCCATCAACTCGTCTTTACAGCCGTGGAAAACATTGGCGAAGCGGGTGGCCTTGACCGCATCGCGGAACGACTCGGGCACCGGTTTGCCGTGGAGCTTCTGGAGCAGCGGCTTGTAGTCGAAGGTGTCGATTTGCGAGGGGCCGCCGACCAGAAACAGGAAGATGACCGACTTGGCCTTCGGAGGCAGCGGAGCCGGCCGCGGCTCGAACGGGTTGAGAGGATCGGGCCCTGTCCGGGTGGCCGCCGCCTGAGCCTCTAGTCCAGTCAACGCCTGAAGCGCGAGCGCACCGAAGCCGGTGCCCATCGATCCCAAGAAGCGTCGCCGCGTTCCCGACTGGGGCGTCACGAACATGCGTTACTTTGCCCACGGCTTCGGCCGTCGAGCAAGGAGTCCGGTGGGCTTTGCCTTGGACAACGTGTGCGGTGCAGA
>JARXAF010000093.1 GCA_029865985.1 Verrucomicrobiota bacterium | reverse complement strand
GGCAACGTGCCCGAACTGCTGGCCTCCAAGCGGGTGGTTACCTTGGATCTTGCGCTGATGGTTGCCGGCACTAAGTACCGCGGCCAATTCGAAGAGCGCATCAAGGCCGTGATGGACGAGATCAAGAAGGCCAAGAACGTCATCCTGTTCATCGATGAGTTGCACACCATCGTGGGAGCGGGTTCGGCCGAGGGGACCATGGATGCCTCCAACATCTTCAAGCCGGCCCTCAGCCGCGGTGAGCTTCAGATCGTGGGAGCCACGACGTTGTCCGAGTACCGCAAGTACATTGAAAAGGACTCGGCCCTCGAACGCCGTTTCCAGACGGTCAAGGTGGAGCCGCCGTCGGTCGAAGACGCCATCGCGATTCTCACGGGTCTGAAGTCCAAGTACGAAGACCATCACAAGGCTGAGTTCACCGCTGATGCGGTGGAGGCTTGTGTGAAGCTTTCGGATCGCTACATCACGGCCCGTTTCCTGCCCGACAAGGCCATCGATGTGCTCGATGAAGCCGGCTCCAAGGCCCGGATTGGAGCCATGCAGCGCCCGCCCAACGTCAAGGACATCGAGGCCGAGATCGAGACGCTGCGTCAGAAGAAGGAACAGGCCATCAAGGATCAGGATTTCGAGGGTGCGGCCCAGTTGCGCGACCAGGAGAAATCCGCCAAGGAGCGTCTCGAGAAGACGTTGGCCGACTGGAAAACCGCCAAGGACGAGAAGCGGGTGGTGGTCTCGGAGGACGACATCCTGCAGGTGGTGGCCAAGTGGACCGGCATTCCTCTCAAGCGGATGGGCCAGTCCGAAATGCAGAAACTCCTGGCCATCGAGGACGAACTGGCCAAATCGGTCGTCGGCCAGAAGGATGCCGTCGCAGCGCTGGCCAAGGCATTGCGTCGCGCCCGTACCGACCTCAAGGATCCCAAGCGCCCCATTGGTTGCTTTGCCTTGCTCGGCCCAACCGGCGTCGGCAAGACCCTGTTGGCTCGCACGCTGGCCGAGCAAATGTTCGGCAGCAACCAGGCCCTCATCCAGCTCGACATGTCCGAGTACATGGAGAAGTTCACCGTGAGCCGTTTGATCGGTTCGCCGCCGGGCTATGTGGGCTATGAAGAGGGCGGTCAGCTGACCGAGAAGGTGCGTCGCCAGCCCTATTCCGTGGTGCTCTTCGACGAGATCGAAAAGGCCCATCCCGACGTCACCAACATGCTCCTGCAAATCCTGGAGGAGGGCAAATTGACCGACTCCCTGGGTCGTGTGGTCGATTTCCGCAACACCATCGTCCTGCTGACGTCCAACGTCGGCTCCGAGGCCTTGCGCAAGCAGGGGAGCATGGGCTTTGCGAAGTCCAGCGACGACGCCAGCTACGAGGCCATGCGGGGCCGGGTGCTCGACGAAGCCAAGAAGTTCTTCCGGCCTGAGTTCCTCAACCGTCTTGACGACATCGTGGTCTTCCGTTCGTTGGGCAAGCCCGAACTCAACACCATCCTCGATCTCGAGGTGGCCAAGGTGCTCGAGCGGATTCGTCGCAAAAACGTCACTGTGGTTCTCGACGACAAGGCGAGAGAGTTCCTCATCGAGAAGGGATTCGACCCGCAGTATGGAGCCCGCCCGATGCGTCGTTCCATCGAGAAACATCTCGAAGATCCGCTGGCGGAGGAAATTCTGCGCGGGACCCTCATCGATGGGGAACCAGTGACCGTCACGGCCGACAAGGAAAAGCTGCTCTTCAAGCAGCGGAACGAAGCCGCCGAAGGGGCGCTCAGTTCCTAGTCTGCGGCCCGAAAAACTGGCCTCCATTCCATTTCGATGGCTCCCTCCCGGTGAGGTTTTCCCGGGAGGGTTGTCTTTTGGGATGGGAAGTGAACACTGTCCCTAGAGGATTCATCTGTGCCGGTACTGATCATCCATCAACGCTTTCGAGCCTTTACGACCCAGTTGGGGGAGATCTTCCAATTGTTGGTGGAGTCGTTGCGTTCGCTCCGGCAACAGCGTCCCTCCTGGAAGGATTTTCTCCATCAATTGCACTTCGTAGGGGTCAAGAGCCAGAGCGTGGTGATCACCACGGGGGCGGCCACCGGCATGGTTCTTTGCGCCCAGACGTTCCTGCAGTTCCACAAGGTGAAGATGGACACCGCGACCGGGGCGGTGGTGAGCATTGGAATGAGCAGCGAATTGGGCCCTGTGCTTGCTGCATTGATGCTCACCGGGCGTGTTGGCGCGGCGATGACTGCCGAATTGGGTACCATGAAAGTGACGGAGCAAATTGATGCTCTCCGGACACTGGCCGCCCATCCGGTGGATACGCTGGTGGTTCCTCGTTTTCTGGCCCTTTTGGCCTCCGCCCCTTTGTTGACCGCCGAATCGGTGGTGGTGGGCATTATTTCCAGTTGGTTGGTGGGTGTTCATTTGCTGGGCATCGATAGTGCCTACTATCTGGTGAACATGACGCGGTACACCGATCCCCCGGACGTGCTGACGGGTTTGATCAAGTCCGTTGTTTTTGGTGCCATCATCGCGGTGGTCAGCTGCTACAAGGGGCTCACCTGTCAGGGGGGCGCCGAAGGGGTGGGGCGAGCGACGACGGAGGCGGTGGTGGCCGCCAGCATCAGCATCCTCATCACCAATTTCTTCCTCACGCTGTTCTTGTCGCGTCTGTTTTACTCCTGACTAGAATCCATGATCGAGGTTCGAGACGTCACCAAGAGCTTCGGGACCCAGCAGGTCTTGCGAGGAGTTTCCCTGGATATTCATCGGGGTGAGGCGGTGGTCATCATCGGCCGAAGTGGTGGTGGCAAGAGTATCTTGCTCAAGCACTTGATCGGGTTGCTCCAACCGGATTCTGGAACCATTCGGGTGGATGGTGAGGACATCACGACGATGAACGAACGCAGCCTCCTTCGGGTGCGGCGGAAATACGGGATGCTCTTCCAAATGGCGGCACTCTTCGATTCGCTGACGGTCGAAGAGAACGTGGGATTTGTGCTTCGCCGTCAGGGCGTGGAATCGGATGCCGAGATCCGTCGGCGTGTGGCTGAAGCTCTGGAGATGGTGGAACTCCCCGGGATTGGTCACAAGATGCCTAGCGAACTCTCGGGCGGCATGCGCAAGCGTGTCGGACTGGCTCGGGCGATTGTTTACCGTCCCGAAATCGTGCTCTACGACGAACCCACCACGGGCCTAGATCCGATTGCCGCAGACAACATCGACCGCCTCATACGTCGTGTCTGGGAAACACTCCATGTCACCAGCATCGCCGTCACCCACGACATGAAGAGCGCCCGGACCATCAGCAATCGAATCCTCATGCTTCACGAAGGCCGGATTTACTCCGAAGGTCCCTCCGCGGAGATCTTGGAATCGACCGATCCGGTGATTCACCGCTTCGTCAACGGAATCTCAACCCCCAGAAATCTGAATGAGTGAGTCCCCAGAACGAAAATCTCCCGCAGCCCAGGTGGGACTGTTTGTCCTGATCGGCCTGATGCTGATTGCCGCGTTGCTCATCCACTTCAGCAAGGGCGCGTCTTTCTGGCGCTCGGGTCGGACCGTTTTGATCTCCGCCGGCAATGTCGGTGGATTGGCGGTGGGTGCGCCGGTGAACATGTCCGGCGTGCGTATCGGCTCGGTGCAGGACATATCGCTTTCGAGCGATGGTCGACGTGTGGCCATTCGGTGCCGTATCGAAAAGCCGGTGACCATTTTCGGGGATGCGCGCTTCGAGATCGAGCAGAGCGGATTTCTGGGCGATCAGTTCGTGTCCATCCTTCCCACCAAGAATGCCGCACCGCCGCTTCAGGACGGCGCCGAGGTCATCGCGGTGGATCCCTTCAACTTGCAGGAGGCGGCCCGCAGTGCGGTGGGTCTGATGACTCGGTTGGATCAGGTGGTGGACCGGGTCGACCGAATGATCCTCTCGGCTTCGACGCTGAAGGATGTGACCAACACGCTGGCCAACTTGCGGCTGACTTCCGAGCGCCTGGACCGCACGCTCATCGAGGTGGAATCTCTCGTTTCTTCCGAGAAGCCGGTGGTCTCGGCAACGGTGAGCAATTTTCAGGCGTTTTCTGCGACGTTGACCCCACTGTCGGCTCAGGTCGGTGCCTTGGTGACACGTGCTGACTCGCTGCTAGTGCGGGCTGATTCGGTGATTTTGACCAACGAAAACAATCTCCGCGAGGCATTGGGCGGTTTGCGAGACGCCTCTTTGTCGGTGCGCGACATCACTCAGGATCTTCAGGCAGGTCGTGGTGCTGTGGGTGCTTTGCTGAAGGATCCCAAGTTGCAGGCAGAATTGGGGGCCACGCTGGGCAACCTGACCACGGTGTCGAGCAACCTCGCTCGCAATGGTCTCTTCTGGAAACCCCGTCGCGTGGAACCCTGGACCAACACCACTGGGTACCCGGGGCGTGGTCCATTCCGCTGAGTGGGACGGGGCGCGCGGATTGACAGTCGTGCACTGGGCTCGGACCTTGTCGCTATGGAACTGGTGACATTGTCCCGAGTCTTCGCGCCGGCCGAGGCAGATCTTTTGGCGGCACGGCTGGAAGCAGCCGGGTTCACGCCCTTCGTTCATGGGGTTGGGGCAGCGCTCAGCATGGAGGGGTATTCCATGGGTTCCGGTGGCATCCAAGTGAAGGTGCCCGCCGATCAGGAGGAAGCGGCCCGGAAATTTCTCATGGAGGCCCCGATAGCGGATGCCTGGGGTGACCGGTTCCGGACCGTGTACGATCGGGCCATGGAGGCTTTCCACTCCGGGCGGACCTCCGTGGCCACCTTGTGCGATCCCGTTGATACCGCTTTCCTGCTGGAGAGCGGGTGCTCGGTGCAGGAGTTGTTTGATTTCATCGAGGATGCGGCCGGATGGGGGGAACCCGATTTTCAGAGCGTTCTCGAAGTGCAGCAAATTCGTCGGGACTACTTCCTGGGTCCCATGTGCGGCCAATGGTCTGGCAAAGTCGTGCCGATGTCCGAGTTGCCTCTGAAGACGGATGCGGTCGACGGGATCGCTTGGTTGCCTCGGTTGATGGTCAAGGCACGCTTGAAACTCCGCGGTGAAATGCCTTCGGACTTGATGTACGGGTGCGGGGGCGATCGGCCGTTTCTTCAACGGATGGGGATGACGCTTCCGGGGTTCCTCGAACTCGTACGCGACTCCGGTGACGACGACCGCGCCATCATCGAGGCCGTGAAACGCTCCCGCGATGGGGCTTCGGTTCGGGGATAGTGCGGCCCGGGACAGCCGGGCCGGAAATCCACGGGGTCGCAAGCTAGTTCAGCACGAACGCGGCATCCCGGGTTTCCAGACGGATCTTTTCCGGAATGCGGTTCGGATCGATGCGCACCAACACTCGGTGGTTCCCGGCGCTCAACGACACGGGGCCGCTCACCTTCGCTCCGTCCACCCAGAGTTCGGTTCCCGGAGAGGCGGTGAGTTGGAAGTGCACGGTGCCTGGTTGAGCCAACTGCACCTCGGTCAGCGCCAGCACGGCGATCTTGGAAGTCCAGAAATTGGCCTTGGTCGCACCTTCCATGAGGGTCCGGGTCAGGTCGCCATTGACCCGCGAGAGGACTTCGTTCCAGCGCTTGTCTTGCAGCGCGGATTTCCACATCCAGTCGGACTGTCCATTTTGCTGGTCGGTGTGGAGGACATTGGCCAAGCGCCATTTGCGCGCCACGCCGCCCTTGCTGGCATCGAACTCACCGGGCTTGCCGAGTTGGGAGAGGAATGCCACCAGATCGAGTTGCTCGGTCTCGTTGAGCGAGTCCAGGAGGCCGGCTGGCATCAAGGAAGCCGTAGCCTGATTGCGGGATTCCAAATTCGATTTGGCGATGGCGATCTCCTGATTGGCCGCTCCGCGCAAGACCAGTTCACTGGTGGATTCGCGGACGACGGTTCCTGAGAAGGTTTGGCCATCCTTGGTTTCCACCACGACACCATGGTAGCCCTCCTTGATCTTGGCATTGGGCATGAGCAGCGATTCCACCAGGTAATCGGGCTGAGCGCTGGCACCGATGGAGGTCATGTCCGGACCCACTCGTCCGCCGGCACCGCCGATGGCGTGGCAGGTGGTGCAAGCCAGATCGGAGCGTCGGTAGACGAGTTCACCCCGCTGAGGGTTGCCCGAGGCCGACGCCTTGGCCGCCATGTCGCGGATGAGTTGGCCGGTGAAGGCCTGGGTGTCGGCCGATAGTCCAGCCCCTTTGGCGAGGGTGAGCACCAGTTCCATGTCGTTGCGGCCGCCTTCGCGGGCCACCCGCATGCCGGTGCGCGCCGCTGCGACCGGAATGCCCGATGCAGGCAGCAGTGCCGCCAAATTTTTGCCGGCGCCCTTGATCGCCAAGAAGGATCGCCAGAATTCTTGTGCGGCCTGCTCTTGATCCAATCCCTGAACGGCGTTCACCAATGCAGGACCCGCACCGCTCAGATCGAGGGCCGCCCAAGTGAGCACCGCGCGACGTTGTGTGGCGGGGTCCTTGTCGCTTGCCAGTTGTTTGAGAAGGGGCAGGCTGCTGGAACCTTGCAGGCGAAGGACTTCAAAGACCGTGGCTCGCACTTGTTCGGAAGGGTCCGCGGCCAGTCGGCTGAGGGACTCGGCGGGAGGCGGAGTCTTCCAGTCACCGGACAGGCGCAAGGTGGCTGAACGCACTGATTCATTGGGCGATTGGAGCAAACTGAGAATACCCTTGGCGTCGCCCTCAGGTCTCACTTTCCGATTCCGAGCCGCTTCGCCGAGCGCCGACAGGGCTCGTGCTGTGGCGGAATCATCGAAGCCACCGGAGACTGTCTGCTGGAGCAAGGCTCCGAGTTCCTTGGGACCGCCGGCCTGACCGATGAGCTCGATCCACGGTCCTGAACCGTCGCGCGGCAACCGACGCTCCTGAATCACCCGGCCGAGAACGCGGCTGGACTGATCCGGACGGATGGCCTTGAGCGCGAAGGCCAATTGCTTTTCGCGCCCTTCGGATTTCCAGGCACCCGATTCGAGTGCCGCGATCCACGGTTCCGAGAGCTCATTGATGGTTAGCCAGAGGGCGTAGTCCAACGTGGGGTCCATGGTCTGGTCCAGAACGTCCAGAGCCAGTTCAGCAGACCGGGAACCGTGGATCTTGGCTAAGGACCGGAGTGCTTCGAGGCGGACGCGCGGATGGGGGTCTTTAACCAGTTTCGAGAGGGTTTCCAATCGCTGGGCAGCATCAGCGGCGGAGTCAGCCCGGGAAGCGACCGGGGCAAGCAGCAGCGCACTGGCGAGGACGAGTCTGCGGAACATGAAAGAACCATCGAACGGGAAGGGCTCCACCTTCAAGCATCGGCTCATCAAAAATCCGAGCTTCGCAGGATGATCGTGAGACGAGGTAAGCCCGAGGTCAGGGGGCTGCCGGCTTGATCAAGGCCCTCAACTCGACGTGTTTGCCATTGGCCGGGTTGAACCCTTCGGTGCTGACCGTGACCAGTTTCGGGTATCGCTGGGCTGCATGGCGGAAAACCTCCCCAGTGGGCAGCACACAAACCCGATTGCCCGGTTGAGCCAGGAACTCCAGCACCGCCGACTCGTCATTGAGGTGTTGGATCCAGGGCCCGCCGTCGGGACGCAAGTACCAGAACAAACTCGGTTCATGGAATTCGAAGGTCGCCAGTTGCGTGTCGGGTCCGATCCAGCGTCGGCATTCCTGCGCCAGGCGCGGAACGGGCAACACGCGGGCGAAGAACCGGATACCGGGAACGGCCACGATCATGAGGATCGCGGTGGTTCCAACCGTCAGGCGTCGGATCCATCGGGCATTTTCCGGCCCACCGGCGATGGTCTTTCCGAGCCAAAGTGCGATCAATGGAAAGGCCGGCAGGGTGTAGTGCGGGAGTTTGGTCCGGATCAGGGTGAAGACCACGAAGACACCAAGAACGCTGGTGGCGAGGTACCGATCGATGGGAGACAACGGGCCGGAGGAACGGCGCTTCCAGAGGGACCTCACCAGCCAAGGTGACCAGGGAAGGAATCCGACCAAGAGCGTCAGTGGGTAGAAGGGCAGGCTACCCAGATACCCTCGCAAGCCCTTCAGTCCGTGGCCTTCCAAAACTCCGACCGACCGGGCGACCACATGTTTGCCGATGCCCACTTGAAAGAATGCCCCCCGGGTGGCCACAAGGGCGGGAATTCCCCAAAGGGCTACCAGGCTTAAAGTCAGCAATCCACCCGTCCACCAAAGGCGTGCTCGTCGCCAAGGACTGTCTGGCTCCGATGGCAGGTTGCTGCGACCCCAGGCGAGCAAAATGGCGGGCAGTGCTGCCAGCCAGGCTACTGGTCCTTTTGCTAGGAATCCCAGAGCCATCGAGACGAAGAACACCCAGAACCAAGTTCGGACCGCGCGTGTGTCTTTGCCAGCCTGGTGAAGTTCCCAACCGGACCAACTGCTGAGGGTGAAGAAGAACACCAGGGTCATGTCGGCTACAGCGAGATGGGCGTGGACAAAGGCCTGGGGACAGGTAGCCCAGAGGAGGCCCGATATCAGACCAGCCCGATCCCCCGCTAGTCGTCGGCCCCACCATGCCAGCAATCCGGTGGTCAGCGTCGCAAAAAGAACCGAAGGCAGTCGGACCGCCATTTCGGAGTGGCCCAGCCAGAAAATGCTTCCCGCTTGAAGCCAATAAATCAGAGGGGGTTTGTCGAAGCGGTACTGGCCGTTCAAATGAGGCACCAACCAGTTGCCTGATTCGAGCATCTCCCGAGAGGCTTCTGCAAAGCGGGGTTCATCCCGATCCATCAGTGGCAACTCACCGGTTCCGGCACTGAAGCAAAAAAAGGCCCCCACCATAAGGAGAATCCAGGCCCATGCAGGCAGACTATTTGAATCGCTCGACGACTTGCTGGGCACATCCATCGGTCACAAGGCTGACAAAAGGGGCTAGGATCGGAAAGTCGGAGGGTAGTATTTCGACGCGCCGACCTGTCAGATTCCTGCAGAGACAGGCTGAGTGTCGGTTTTTTCCGGTTTGTTGCGTGCCTGTGATCAGTGATTGGGATTAGTCTGTTAGCGTGCCTTTGATGCACAATTTGGATTCGTCCTGTTCGCGTGAAGTGGTCTCTGGAGCCGATTCCGAGCGACGGTTCGGACGCTGCCTGCGATTCTGGGGGCTCTGGTCGGTGTTGATGGGCCTGCCGGTCTTGGGCGTTTTCCTTTGGGGGGATGATTGGTTGCGATCCCAGCGTTCCCTCATGAGTGGTAAAGACTGGTCGGTGATTGCTTTGGCCATTAGCGGTTCTGCCAATGGGATTGTTTTGATGCCTGCGATCCTCGGTTTGGTTTTCTGGTTCCGAGTCAGAGGGCATCGGAAGTTGGCCCGTGCTTGGATGGCGATCTTGTTCGCAGGGGTTATGGCGGGCCTCGTCGGCACAACATGCCGTTCTCTTATCGGTAGAACTCGGCCGGAAGTCCCTGTGGAGCAGGGATGGTTTGGTCCCCGAAAAGAGGGGAAATGGATTTTGGGACGACATGCCTACAGTGCCTTCCCATCGGGTCACGTATCCATTGCCGCGGGTATCGGTTTCATGGCCTTCGTCTGGTGCCGTCGAGCTGGACGGATTGGAGTGGTTTATGCCCTGGCCGTTGCCTGGTCCCGGTTTCACTTGGGAGCCCATCGAGCTTCGGATGTTTGGGCAGGATTGATGGTGGGTTCCTTGGCTGCCGCTATCTTGCTACCTCGGCTTGAGGATTGGGTGCATCGAGGAGTCATCCCAGAGTGGTGGCCTCGTAGGCTGACGTTTCAGGGTTCGATTGTGTCAAAATGAGAGTGATAGGGCTCTGGTTTGACTTGAACCTGACCTCTCCGTTGTCCGGTGCCTTCGGATGGTCCCGGCGCCGCTGTTGGATTTCTGCGGCTTTTCCTAAAGTTTTTTAATCTTTGGACGATAAGCAGCCGAGGCCTTTTTTAGGTGCCGGTAGAAGGGCTCAGTACTCCATTCGCTCAAATCATGCAGATCCAGACTGTTCAAACTCGAATCATTGTCCAAACCGCTACCGCTGTAGCGGTTCCTTTGGTGGCTTTGACCGCACGCTGGGCGCTGGGTGAGGGGGTGGGCAAGTATTCGAGCCTGTGGATCGCTTTGGTGGGTTCCGTCTTGGTGGCCGGATTGGGGTGGCTGACTCGGGGGGCGTTGATCGAGTATGATAAGACTCCAACTGATGATCTCAGTGAGACCTATCTCGTGGCCTTGGATAAAGCCACGAAGTCCTTGGCGGTTGCCGAGGGCAAGTCAAAAGACCTCGAAGCCCAGAACCAGCGCCTTCAGGATCGGTCGCTATCGCTTGAGATGAGGGTTCGGGAACTGGAGACGCCTGCTGTCCCAGAAGAGCTTCCGAAGCCTGCCGGAATCATTGACGGTTTGAGGACGGTCATTGATGTCGCCGGTGAGCGAGCTACGACCACTCTGACCGGTGGATCCCAATTGGAAGTCGGTTTGGCCTTGTCCAAGGAAGAGGTAGAAGGGGTTCAGTCGATGCTGGACTCCATTGGACGAAAACTGGCGCGACCGCAGGTTGAGGAATTCATCGAGGCCACTGCTGGAGACAATTTGCCCCGGATTCTTCTGGTTGAAGATGATCTCACCAGTCGCCGCCTCATCAGAGCCCTCCTGCCGAAGGACCTGAAATCCGTCATCCTCGAGGCTGAAGATGGGCAGTTTGCGCTCCAGATGATGGAGAAGCCCCCGTATCCAGACATCATCATTTGCGACGTCTTGATGCCCAACATGGATGGCCTGGAATTCCTGACACGTCTGCGAGATTTACCCCGGTTTTCCAACACTCCGGTCGTCATGATCTCGGCCAACGCCTTCAAGGAGAATGTGGCCAAGGCGGCTTCCCTCAAGGTCAATCGGTTCTTGCGAAAACCCCTGGAACGGAAGGATTTGGGCGATGCCATCGAGGCGGCTCTGAAGGAAGTGAGCACGAAGGATTCCTCCCTCTTCAAAGCCCAGCAGCGCCTGTGTCTGGACGACAAGGCTTACTTCGAATTGTCGGCGGGCTTCTCGCGGGCGATTGGCGAATCCGTTACGTTTGTCAGATCTTCCATTAGTCGTGATCGTTGGCAGGCGGCGACCATCCGTATCAATGCCTTGAATGGATCCATTCAGATGGTTGGAGATGAGCGACTGTCGGTGGCCATCAACCGTGTCGAGAAGCAGTTAAGAAATACCGACGTCAATGGGGTGACCATCGAATTGGAGATGCTGGAGCAGGAGAACGAGCGGTTCATGCGCACTCTGGTCCATTCGTTCAACGCTCTGGATCTTGCCGGAACAGACGAGAAAACCGAGGCCAAGTAAGGCTTCCGGTTTTGTGGGCTGTGTGGGCGGATTGTTCAGCGGTTGCGATGGAATGCCTCCTTCCTCAATCGCGATGGGCACCGTAGCCTGATCGAGTGATTTCGCTGGCTGACACCTCCGCTGGACAGGAGCCCACCGATTGGGTGGGACCTGTCCGGGAGATTTTTTCCCAGACCGGACTGCTGTCCCGGGCCAGCAATTTTGAGTACCGGCCCGAACAACAACAAATGGCCGTCGCGGTGGCCTCCGCTCTCCAGGATCGACGGCACTTGCTGGTCGAGGCGGGTACTGGGGTTGGGAAGAGTTTTGCGTACCTGATTCCGGCTATCCTCTTTGCCGTGGGGCGTAAAAAGAAGGCGGTGATCTCCACCCACACCATTAATTTGCAAGAGCAGTTGGTGGAGAAGGATCTGCCTGTTCTCAAGCAGGTGCTGCCGGTGGACTTCAGCTTTGCGATGCTGAAGGGCCGTTCGAACTACTTGTGCACACGGCGACTTCGCAAGGCGTTGTTGCAATGCGACTCGCTGTTCACTTCGCCGGAAGCGGCCGAATTGCGGCGAATCGAGGAGTGGAGTCGCACGACGCAAGACGGTTCCCTGAGCGACTTTTCCGTCGAACCCGATCCCAAGGTCTGGGAGCACGTTTGTTCTGAACGCGGGTTGTGCACGCCCAAGAAATGCGGTTTCCAAAGTGATCAAGCCAAGTTGGGTCCGGTTTGTTTCTTTCAGCGGGCCCGACAGAAGATCCTGGGGGCCGATGTGTTGGTGCTCAATCACACGCTCTTTTTCACTCTGCTCAACGGAGTCGAGGCCGATCCTGAAGGCGGGGTCCTCTTCAAGAACGACTTCGTGATCTTCGATGAGGCCCACACCGTGGAATCGGTGGCGGCGCGGC
Source organism: Verrucomicrobiota bacterium (assembly GCA_029865985.1). GTDB lineage: Bacteria > Verrucomicrobiota > Verrucomicrobiia > Limisphaerales > UBA9464 > SXXZ01. The sequence goes on along the minus strand of JARXAF010000093.1, from coordinate 28,450 downwards.
ACATTGGGGTCAGCGTGAGCAGTGGGCAGGTGCGCTACGCCTTGCAGCGATTGTGGAACCCGCGGACCGAGAAGGGCTTGCTGTCGACCCTGCGCTCGGCGGCCAATGTCCGATTGGTGGCCGATGTGCTGAAGGAGACGGACGACTTTTTCGTGCGGGTCGAAGATTCCTGCCAGGAGTTGGCCCGCTCGGCGGCCCCTGGGGCAGTGGAACGGGTGGCTTCCAGTGAACCCCCATCCCGGGTTTGGAAGGAACTGCGGATCCGCAGGCCGGATCTCGTTCAAGACAGCCTGACTTTGCCCCTGCAGCGATTGCGGGAGCAAATCCATGAACTCATCCAAACCTCCGAAGACAAGGAGACCGGCGAGGAACTCATGGAATGCAACCGTCGCCTGGCTGACCTGAAGGTGGCGGTTTCCACCTTCTTGAGCCAGACGGCCGAAGATCATGTCTATTGGGTGGAACGCTCTGGGAAAACCCAAAAGAATCTCTCCCTGAACGCGGCTCCGGTGGAAGTTGCAGATTTTTTGCGTCAGCGGCTCTTTGAATCAGGAACCTCCGTCATTCTGACCAGTGCCACGTTGGGAACTGCGGGTCCTTCGGGATCGGTGACGCCTGCTCCGATTCCGACGCAACGTTCGGCGGCCTCCGTGATGGCCTCTTCCGGATCGGTGTTTCAACGGGCGGGTGCCATTCCGGCGCTCCGCTATGTGGCCGGTCGGGTGGGGGGCGAAGAGGCTCAAGGTCTGCAAGTGGGTTCCCCGTTTGATTATCCGCGGCAGATGACTCTTTTCGTGGCCGGCAAGATGCCGGATCCTCGCGACGCCGGTTACGAGGATGCCCTAGTCCACTGGATCGAACACTTCGTCACGCGGACCCACGGGAAGGCGTTCGTGCTGTTCACCAGTCACCGGCTGATGCTCCAGGTCGCCGGCCGGATGGAGTCGTTCTTCAGTCGGTTGGGTGTGGAATGCTATGTGCAAAACACCGGCATGCCGCGGTCGACCATGCTCGAGAAATTTCGCGAAAACCGGGACTCCGTGCTCTTCGGTACCGACAGTTTTTGGCAAGGGGTGGATGTGCCGGGCGAGGCCTTGAGCAATGTGATCATCACCCGATTGCCGTTTGCCGTCCCGGATCATCCCTTGGTCGAAGCCCGCATCGAGCGGATCGAAGCCCAGGGTGGCAATGCCTTCAGCGATTTCAGCCTTCCGGAAGCCATTCTGAAGTTCCGGCAAGGGGTCGGCCGTCTCATCCGCACCAAGACCGATACCGGGATCGTGGTGATCCTCGACAATCGCGTGCTGACCAAACGCTATGGGAAGGCCTTTCTCGAATCGGTGCCGCCGTGTCCGATGGAGATAGTCTGACGAGCAGGTGGGGATCCGCCCTGATTCCAATTCTTCCTGCCGGACCGTATGGTTCAATGCTTCCCTCGCGCCTCCCCGCTTCGGTAGGTTGGGCCCGTGCATTTCCGCAAGGTGACGTTGGTGGGCGTGGGCCTGCTGGGCGGTTCGCTGGGTCTGGCGCTTCGACGCCGAGGTCTGGCGGACGAGGTCCAGGGCTTCGTGCGACGCGCCTCCTCGGTGGCCGAGTGCCTAGCTCTGGGAGTGGTGGATCGTTGTTCGCGGAGTTTGGTCGAGGCCGTCACCGACGCGGACCTGGTGGTCTTGTGTTCACCGGTGGGGCAGATGCCCGATTTGTTCCGGGAGATGTCCCGACACCTGTCCGCTGATTGCCTCGTGACCGATGTCGGTAGTGTGAAATCCGATCTGGTGGCCGAGGTGGAGCCTTTGGCCCAAGCGGTCGGGGTTCGGTTTGTCGGAAGTCATCCGATGGCCGGTGCTGAGAAAAGTGGGCCGGCCCATGCCCGGGCCGATTTGTTCGACGGGGCGGTTTGTGTGGTGACTCCGACTTCGGCGAGCGATCCTGCCGCCGTGCTGGCGATCCGTTCGCTGTGGGAGGCGGTGGGTTCGCGGGTGATCCAGATGAGTCCCGTCCTCCATGACGATTTGGTGGCCCGGTCCAGTCATTTGCCGCACGTGGTGGCTGCAGAACTGGCCAATTATGTACTGAGCCCGATCCATCCGAAGGAACAGGCAGACCTTTGCGCGGGTGGCTTCAGGGATACGACCCGCATCGCTTCCGGTTCACCGGAGATGTGGCGTGACATTGCTCTGGCCAATCGCCGCCATCTCTCCCGTGTGCTGGGGGTCTTCATTGAAGATCTCTCCGAATTCCGATTGGCCCTGGATGCCGGGGAGTCAAAGTCCATCGAAGACTTCTTCCGTCAGGCCAAATCCCGGCGGGATCTCCGCTATCCTGATTCCGAGTCCAAGAAAACCGCCTGAGACGATGCCGCTGCCCGACCTCATCGAGATCATTCCTCCGCCATCGCCCGCTTACGTGTCCATCACGGTGCCGGGATCCAAGAGCATTACCAATCGTGCGCTCATCTTGGCGGCTTTGTCGTCGGGCACGGTCACGCTGACCGGGGCCCTCTGGAGCGAGGACACCCAGGTGATGACCGAGTGCTTGCGCCAGATGGGTTTTGCAGTGGGGGTGGCTCCCGACTTTGCCGAGGAAGCCAACCGCGTCATCCAGGTGGTGGGGCAGGGCGGACGCATACCGAAGGCGGGCACGGAATCGTCTCCCTTGGAATTGCATGTGGGCAACGCCGGAACCGCGGCCCGATTTCTGGCGGCGATGGTTTGCTTGGGTGAGGGGAGTTACCGCTTGTCGGGAGTGCCCCGGATGCACGAACGCCCCCAGGCGGCCTTGCTGAACGCGTTGCGTTCTTTGGGCTACCGCGTCGATGCGCCCGGAGACCGTTTGCCCGCGGTCATCCATGGCTCCGGTCCCCGTCGCGCTTCGTGCCAGGTGAGTGTGGCAGAAAGCTCGCAATTCGCCTCGGCCTTGCTCCTTTCCGGTCAGGTTGCGGGTTGGAAGGTGGAGGTGTCCGATGCCAATCCGGATGAACTGCCGTATGTCGAAATGACTCGTCTCCTGATCGAGTCGTTCCCTCATTCGGGTGGAGAATTTCAGATCGAACCCGACGCTTCGAGCGGCAGTTACTTCTGGGGGGCTTCCCGCTTGTTGGGTAAAAACCGAGTGGATGTGGCGCGTTGGCCGGGTTCGGGCTGGCAGGTCGATGCGCGCTATCCCGACTTTCTCGATCTTCCCTCCGAGGTGTCCCGCGAGCGCGACTTGGGTGACAGCATCATGACTGCCATCGCCTTGGCTCCGCTGGAAGATCACCCGGTTCGCTTCACCGAGTTGGGGCGGTTGCGTCTTCAGGAATGTGAGCGGGTTCATGCTTTGCGCACCGAATTGACCAAGTGCGGAGCCAGTGTGGCCGAGTCCGGAGACTGTTTGTTGATCCGTCCATCCATCTTGCATGGGGCGGAGATAGAAACCTACGACGACCACCGCATGGCGATGTGTTTCGCCATGCTCGGACTCAGAATCCCAGGGATGCGCCTGCGCAATCCACGCTGTGTCCGCAAGACCTTCCCCAATTTCTTCCGCAAATTGGCCGGGACGCCTCCTTTTGGTCTGGGAGCGATCATTCTCGATGTCGCTACGGGTCGTGTGCTCCCTCTGAACGAACTCAACGCCGAATGAAGTCCCTCTCTCTCAAACTGCCTCAGGTCATTGCTGTCGATGGACCGAGCGCCTCGGGCAAGGGGACCTTGTCCCGTCGCATGGCCCGCGAGTTGGGCTACATCTATGTCGATTCGGGCGCGATGTACCGGACTCTCGCCTGGCACTGTCTCCAGCGCGGGATTCGATTGGAAAAACCCATGGCTGAGGCCGATGAGAAAGCCGTCATCCGCCAACTTCGCAGTTGGAAATGGGAGCTTCGGGTGATCGACGGCCAGGCCTGGATCCACGTGGATGGCTATTTCCCGGCGACGGAGATCCGTACCGATGTTGTCGAGAAAGCGGTGCCGGTCGTGGCGCAAATCGGCAAGGTTCGTGACTGGATGGTCGCCCGTCAGCGGGACTGCGCCGCTCTGGGGCCCTTGGTGATGGAAGGGCGAGACATCGGAACGGAAGTGTTTCCGCTGGCTCCAGTGAAATTCTTCCTCGAGGCCGACGCGGCCGAGCGTCAACGGCGGATCGCTGACCGCGGTGGTTCCACCGACGGCGCCTGGCGGGACAGCATGGACATCCATCGCAAGAAGGGCGCGTTGATTCCGGCCTTGGATTCCATTCGCATCAACAACACGGGGCAGACTCCGGACGAAACCTTTGCCGTGTTCATGGGCCATGTCCGTGAACGTCTGGGTTCCCTACCGAGTCCCGGAATTCCCAAGCGCGGTTGAACCGATGACCCCGATCTACCGAATGATGCGGATCGGTGGGTGGCTGAGCCGGAACAATTCAACTGAATCGTTCCGGCTGAGCCGAAGTTTGAGCCGGCTGTTGGGATCGTGGGTATGGTTGGGGCTTGTTGCGGCACTTCACCGGGTCGAGGCAGCCGGCAACGAAGTGATGGTGATTTACAATGCGCAGATGCCGGCCTCCGAGGCAGTGGCGCGTCATTACGCGCGGCAAAGGTCTGTTCCGGATTCCCAACTGCTGGGCCTTCGGCTTCCGGAAACAGGGACCATTTCCCGCGCTGAATACACATCGGCCATCGAGGAACCGGTCCGCAAATACCTCGTGGACAAGGGATTGGCGGAGTGGGTTCCGGATTCCAGCCCACTGCCGCAAGGCCGCAAGTCATCGGCCAAGAATCGTCTGCGTTTGATCCGTTCGGAGATCCGCTACCTGCTTCTGTGCTATGGGGTGCCGTGGTACATCCCGCAGGATCCGTCGATGCGCAGTGACATGCAGGGAATCCCGGCTCAATTCCAGCGCAATGACGCTTCGGTGGATGACGAGTTGGCCTTGTTGCCCCGCCTCGGTTTCTACGATCCGGTCGCAACGGCCCCCAATCCGGTGGTCGGGGCCACCAACGCCGGCCGGATCCATCCGACCAACGGGGTTTTCATGGTGACCCGGTTGGATGGGCCGACGCCGGACATTGCCCGGGGCCTGGTGGACAAGGCGCTGGAGGCCGAGTCGCGCGGACTTTGGGGGCATGCCTACATCGACATGCGTGGCCTCACGAATGGTCCCTATTGGGCGGGTGATTTGATGATCACCAATGCTGCCATGGCGGCCAAGCGACTGGGTTTCGAAACCTTCGTGGACAATCAGCCGGCGAGCTTGGGGGTGGGGTATCCCCTCAGTCAGGTGGCCGTGTACGTCGGATGGTATGACAGCGGGGTGACGGGCCCGTTCTATCGGGCCAACGTGGAGTTTCTGCCGGGAGCCTTTGCCTATCACTTGCATTCCTTCAGTGCGGCGAATTTGAGATCCGCCTCTGAAAATTGGGTGGGCCCGCTTTTGGCGCGTGGCGTCACCGCAACCATGGGGTGTGTGGCTGAGCCTTATTTGGATTTCACTCCGAATCCGTCGATGCTGTTGGAGCGGTGGGGCTATGTCGGGATGACCTTGGGCGAGGCGTCGATGGCCGCTCATCCTGTGTTGTCGTGGCAAACGGTGGTGGTGGGTGATCCCTTGTATCGGCCCTTCGGTCGTCCGCTGGCTGAGGACGGAAAACGCTTGGATATTGCCAATGATCCCTGGACCGCCTATGCGCTCGTTCGCCATGCCAATCAACAACTCATGGCAGGTCGCCCCGCTGAAGCCGTTCGGGATCAATTGGAGCAGCAGCGCTGGGCCACCAACCACGCGACCGTGGCCGAAAAGATCGCGCGGTTTTACTGGACGGGGATCCGAGTCCGCAGGGCCTTGGAATGGTACGATACGGCTCTGAGTCTGACCAACGCCACGCCGATGCAGCGCCGGCGTTTGTTGTCGGACAGCATCGAGGCGCATCGTGTTTTGGGGCAGCCTGCCGAGGCGTTTCGTTGCTTGGAACAGCTGATCGCCACTTCACCTCCAGATGTGGATTTCCAGGAGTTGCGTATCCGCCAATTGCAGTTCGCCCGCGACATGCGGGATGTGGAGAAGGTGGCCGCCATTTCCAACGAAGTCCGCCGCTTGAGTGCCAAGCCGTGATCCGTTGGTCACCGCTTTGCCGCCATGACTCCAGAAATCCTTCGCCATCTTGCTGAGTCGGATCCCGTGATGGGTCGCCTCATCCAGAGGATCGGTGCCTGCACCTTGAATCCGGAGCCTCAGCGAACTCCGTTCGAGTCGCTGGTCCGGGCCGTGGCCCACCAGCAACTGCATGGCAAAGCGGCTGAGACCATTTTGGGACGGTTTCTCGCGCGATTCCCTGGCCGTCGGTTTCCCCGGCCTGAAGACCTTGAATCCGTCACCGATGCAGACCTTCGGTCCTTCGGTTTTTCTGGCTCAAAAGTCGCAGCCATTCGCGATATCGCTGCCAAGGCAATGGATGGCACCGTGCCGACTTCGCGGAGGATTCGGACCTTGTCCGATGACGACATTGTCGAGCGACTGAGCGCCTGCCGCGGGGTGGGGCGGTGGACCGTTGAAATGCTGCTCATCTTCAAGTTGGGGCGCCCGGATGTTCTCCCCATCGACGACTTTGGGGTCCGGGAAGGATTCCGTGTGACTTACGGATTGGACCTCCAACCGCGGCCGAAGGAATTGCTGGCGTATGGTGAACGTTGGCGTCCCTTCCGGACGACGGCGGCCTGGTACTTGTGGCGAGCGGCCGATGCCGCCAAGGAAGCAGCCAAGGTGTCGAAACCCTGAGTTGTGGGTCAGGAAGTAGGCTGAGGTGGGAATGCGACCCTCACCGCTCCTATCCGGGTTTTTGGCTCATCGGGTAGTTCTTCACCAAGGCTTGAGCCGTCTCGCGGAGGATGCTCACCAATTCGGGCGGGCTGAGCACCGTGGCGTGGGCACCCCATCCGAGGATCCACCGGCTGATTTCCTCGAGACTCCCCAAACGCAGTTGCAGTTCAACCCCTTGGTCGGGCAGTTCCACCAGCACCTGCGAGGGATGCCAGCGTTTCTCGCGGATGTAGTCGGCCACGGCTCGGTTGAATCGGATGCGGACCTCGAAATCCCCACTGCGCGAGTACACGCCAAAGCTGTCACTCAAATGCCGTTCCAATGCGAATTTGGCCGGTCGCTGGAAGGTCTTTCCGGTGGGCACCGCCTCGACGATTCGGGAAGGCACGAAGGTCCGGATCGCCTTGCGGAGGTGGTCGTGTGCAAAGAGGTACCAGTCCCCATTCACATTGCCGATGTGGTACGGATCCACCGTGCGCTCTTCATTCGAGGCGCCAGGTTTGCGGTAGGTCAGGCGCAATGTTTGGCCCGCGGCTGCGGCCTGGGCAAGACGATCGATGATCCCGAGGTCGACGTTGGGTTCGGCGGTGGTTCGGAACGAGATGGTTTGCGTCCATTCCGCCAGATTGAGGGAGACGGTGTCTGGTAAGGAACGTTCGAGTTTCTTGAAGGCGGTCAGCAGGCGCTTTTCGAACGGGGTGCCGCGGTACTGCTGGAGCGCTTTTTCTGCGACCACCAGCGCGAAGAGTTCTCCTTCGGAGATTTGCAAGGTGGGGAACGCATCGACCGGCTCAGTGTAAAAGAACCCATAGCGCTGGGCGCTGTAGTCGATGGGCAGGCCCATCCGGTCGCGCATGAAGTCGATGTCGCGTTGGATGGTCTTGGTGCTCACCTCGAACTCGCGGCTCAGGAAGGAGGCATTCGGATACTTGCCCGAAGCGATGGCGGTGTGGATGCGCATCATCCGCTCCAAGGGCGGTCGGGACATGGGCAGCTCACGCGCAATCTTCTTCATCCCCCCAAACTGTTCCGAGACCGAGTGATTGCCAACACTGGAGCCGCCGGTTGAATGGATTCCCGAAAGCGTGTTTCTCCGCGCTTTGGGCTTTTGTCTCGGGGCGCCGCGGTCTTCCAATTCACCCCATGACGGAACCGGAGGCGAAGTCAGTGATCGGCATCGAATGCGGTGGCACACGTACTGTGGCGTTGGCTGCGGCGCTGGGCTCGCGAGAACCCTTGGCTCGTGTGGAAGCCGGGGCGGCCAACTTGCGACTCATCTCCGACGCCCAACTCGAGTCCCATTTCAGTGCGCTGAAATCCCGCCTGCCCGATCCGGCCGCCATCGGTATCGGCATGGCCGGGGTGAGGACCGAGGAAGACCGGCAAAGATTGCGGGCCTGTGTGGCGCGGGTCTGGCCCGCCGTTCCGGTTCGCGTCGACCACGACTTGGTGAGCGCATTGGAGGCGGCGTCCTTGGATGCCGGCAATGCGGTTCATGCACGGGTGATCATCCTGAGCGGGACCGGTTCCTGCTGTTTTGGCCGGAATCGCCGCGGCGTGACGGCCAAGGCGGGCGGGTGGGGTCATCAGTTGGGGGATCAAGGCAGCGGTTACGCGATTGGATACGCGGGATTGCGCGAGTCCATTCGTCAACTGGAGCAGACGGGCCGCGTCGGCGCTCTGGGACGCCGCCTTCTCAAAAAAGTGGGGTTGCAAGACTCCGAAGCATGGGTGGGTTGGATGCAATCGGTGTCCAAGCGCGAGGTCGCCGCCTTGGCGCCTGAAGTGTTTGCGGCGGCGGCTCAGGGTGATCCGGGTGCTCAGCAGGTCATCGAACGGTGTCTGGGTGAATTGCTGGAGCTGGCGTTGGTTTGTGCCGAGCGGTTGGATCGCTCGGGCCGGGGACAGGTGGAATTCGTGTTGGCGGGCAGTGTTTTCCTGCGCCAACCCGGATGGCTCCCCCACATCGAGAACGTTCTCCGAAGCGCGCGTCCTCAGGCGGTGGTTCGCACTTTGGGTCGAGAGTCGGCTTGGGGTGCGGTGGTCCTGGCTGAGAAGGCTCTGGCCGCCAGAGAAATTATCGCGGTGGCGGAAACCTCGAAGTCGGCGGTGGTGATGCCTCCGCCCATCCCGCGCCCGGGATCAACGGGCGTTTCACCGACGGAGCTGCGGAATCCACGGTCTCGGCAACTGGACCGGATGCCTGTCAGCCAGGCGATCGAGTTGATGTTGTCCGAGGACTCTCAAGTGCCGAGTGCCATCGCCCCACATCGAGCAGCCTTGGCGCGGTTGATCCGCTTGGCTGAAAACGCCATCCGCATGGGGGGGCGATTGATTTATATCGGCGCAGGGACCAGTGGCCGTCTGGGTGTTTTGGACGCGAGCGAATGCCCTCCGACCTTTCGCACTCCGCCCGAGTGGGTTCAGGGCATCATGGCCGGTGGCGAAAAAGCCCTGCACACGTCCGTGGAGGGGGCCGAAGACGATGCCGAAGCCGGTCGCGAGGCGCTTCGACTTCGGACTGTTTCTTCGAAGGATGTGGTGGTGGGTATCGCCGCTTCCGGCAGGACTCCCTATGTCTGGGGCGGTCTGGCTGCTGCCCGTGAAGCCGGAGCCCGCACCGCGTTGCTGTGTTTCAATCCGCACCTGAAGTTCTCCCGAAGCTTCCGGCCGGATGTCGTTCTGGCCATCGACGTCGGCCCGGAGGTACTCACCGGCTCCACGCGGCTCAAGGCCGGCACCGCCACCAAGCTGGTCCTCAACATCCTGAGCACCCTGACCATGGTCCGCCTCGGGAAGGTGGAGGAGAACCTCATGATCGATCTCAACCCCTCCAACGTGAAACTGCGCGATCGGGCGTGTCGTATCGTGCAAGAGTTGACCCAAGTGACTCCGGAGATGGCTCAATCGGCCTTGGAAGCGTCCGGTTGGCGGGTCCAAGCCGCCGTTCAGGCGCTTCGCAAAAAGCGTTCGCGGACTTGATCCCGGGCCAGACCGACCCCTGCCTCAGGGGCCTTGCGCCGGAGACCGGACAGTCACAGGCGACCAAACACAGCCGCTCAGAACGCATTTGCCAATCGCTCGACAGGGTGTTTCCTGTAGATAAGCGCGTTTTCGGGGGCAAATTCATGAATCCTACGGTCATGCATGGTTTGGCGATCGGGCTGCTGGTCAGCTTCGGTATGGTCATTGGCATAGCCATCGTCTTCGCCACGCTCTACCGCAGACACCTTCGAACCCTGCGGTTGGCCCAACGGTGGATGGATCCGCTCACACCGCTCGTTGGATCCAGTCGGATGGCTCTCGCCTTGCCGTTTCCCAACCGATGGTTGGCCATCCGCAGTTCCAACACGGCTTATTTGCGTGAAATGCTCATCCTGGGCCCCGAAGAGTGCCCCCGTTGGTCTGAGGCGTTGGTTCGAGCGGGCGAACGGCGGGTGTTCGTTTCACCCCCTTTGAATGGATGGACCTTGGTCATCGGCGCCGCCATTCCGGATCCGGCTTCCGACATCGATCAGTTGTACCGGTATCTGACCCACGTGAGCCGCATGGTGGGTGAAGTCCAGTTCTTCGCCGCAAACCGGGTCCTCAATCACCATGCTTGGGCTTCGCTTCGGGAGGGAGAGGTGGTTCGAGCCTACGCCTGGGCCAGTGAGACGCTCTGGAATCAGGGGGATACCTCCTTGGACGAACGGTTGCTGGGGCTCGTTTCCCACGACTATGGAGAAACGGTCGAGGGACCCGGAATTTGCGGGGGTCCCAACGAACAGCAAAACACCGAACGGGTCACCTTGCTCGCGCGGCGGTGGAGCCTGGATCCCGGCGAAGCCAGTGCGCAAATCCTGAGTCTGGAGGCCTCCTCCCGTCTTCGTCGTGACGACGGTATTGAGGGGGGCGATTGAGTGGTTAAAACCCGCAGTTACTTCGGTGGCCCAGCCCCAGTTCTCTGAACCATTCTCGGGACTTGAAGCTGAGCGCATCCGGGTGAACCCTATCCCTGGCGTTCAATCCCCGCTCGCCACACCTAGGCCATGACCCGTTCCATTGGACTGAATCCTCCGAATCCGACCGATCTCCATCGGCACATCAATTTGAAACTGGCTGAGATGGGGATGACTGGCGTCCCCCTCTCCGGCGGAGCGGGCACGTTGGATTCCTTGTTGGAGTCTTTCATTGCCCAAGGCCGCGAAAAGGATCGGCTGCTGGCCCGTTACGCCAGCCCTGTCGATCGGCGGATCAATAATTTCCTGCACGACTACTTGTCCGACACCTCGGTGCCCCGCGAATTGCCGCGCAACAGCTTCGTCTTGGACCAGTATGGGTTGGCTCGGGTGTTGTCTCTGCCGCCCGACAAGGACGAGGTCGCCTCGCCCATGCTGCGGAGTTACCGGTTGCGCAATGGGATCTTGCACAATCCGAAGTCGGACCGACGGACGACGGCGGGCATCTTCCACGTCACCGAGGGAGGTTTGCCGATTCCGGACGACAAGAAGGGCGTTCCTAAGGCGGTGTTTGGCGATTTGCTGGCTCGGGCCCTTCAGCCTCCCGAGGAGTTGATGCGCCTGCCATTCACCTCATCCGGAGACGCTCCGGCAGCCTGTATGGTCTCGTTGCTCATCCGGCCTGTCATTTGCCCGGAGGTGCCCGGTGTGACGCCCCGCAAGAGCATGGAGATCCGGTTCTTCGTGCCAGGATCGCTGGTGGCCAATCTGGACTTCGTGGAGAGCATCTTCGGCAATGCGGGTGACCCGGTGCTGCCTGAAAATGACGCAGCCCTCGATGCCGAGCACTGGAGCGGCCACACCGGCTGCGTGATTCTGGCCCCGCACCTCAACGGGCTCACCAAGAAGGAGGTGGGTCTTCCGCATCGCGACGAAGCCACCGAGCGCCAGCGTCGGGACGGCATGTGCTGGACCGATCCCCGCGAACTCTACAACGACGGAAACGCGTTCAAGCTGACCGCGCGGGATGCGTCCGGGGTCATTGTGACCCTCATCTCGGACAACTACTTCGGCTACTGCAAGAAGGAGGTCAAAACCCAGATCAGCTTTGCGGCCAACTTGTTCGGGTTGGTGGAAGAAGAGCACGCCGGCGGAGCCTTGGTCTTCGCCCGTCACGATCTCGGCAGCGAATACGACGCCCAGCAGCACCGTGCTGATTTCCCCTACAGCTTCTCGGAGGTCACGCGGTTGATCCCGGAGTCCATCGACCTTCAGCCCGAAGGCTACGCGTTGGACAAGCGGTTTTCGAAAGTGGTCTACGTGCCCGAGAATGCGTGTTTTGATATCGAATCGCTCACGGTTCGTTGGGATGACGCCGGCAAGTCTCGGTCCCTTCGTCTCCGCCGGGATCATCATTACCTCCTTCCCAGTGGTTTCCGGGTGCATTTGGAGCCACCCGCCATGGCCGGACGCGCGTGGCGTCTGGTGGGGACCCGCCCGGAGGGAACCCTCTGCCACAAGCCTTGTACGGTATCGGGTGGCGGCAAGAGCGAGATCTCCAAGCCGATCACGGACGCCATTCTCTTTGGTTCGGTCTTTGTCGCCGACTTGACGCAGGATTTCGACCGGGTGGCCGTGGTTTTGGCCCGCGACTTTTCCCAACGTTTCCGGGATTCCATGCGCAACGGGCAAGATCAACGTCCCATCCTGAGCCCTCGTCGAACGCTCGGTTCGGTCATCAAGTTGCTGACACCCAGCGATGATTTTTCAGAGGAGCACAACGCGTGGATCGGCTCCGTTCCCGCACACATCCGCGAACTGGTTCTGGTGGTGAAGCGGTTCTGGCAACCCTCCTGGGGCGAGGATTGGCGATCCCGCTTCAGCGTCGATGTGATCAACGGAACGCCTGCCAACGAACTGCGGTTGGGCCGCAAACGTCTGGTCACCCAATTCCTGCGCGTGGGGTATGACGACGACAATGCTTGGCGCACCTTCGGACTTCGCAAGGACTACATCCCAGCTTTCAAGCTTCAGATGGAAGATGACATCACGGCGAGCGTGACCGTGCCGCGCAGTCAGTTGGAGGGTTTGGATCCGCAAAGCCATTATCCGTCTCTCAAGTTCGTCCAGAACACCGAGTTTCGTCTCTTCCAGCGGCCCGACGACGCCATTCATCGCGGTTACGACAAGGCCGCCGAAGCGGACTTCGCCGGCGGCGGTTGCTTCTTCAGCAATTACGAGCCCATCTCGCGCCAGCAAGCGCGCGACATCGTTGATGATGCCATTGCTCTCAACCAGTACACCGCCCCCATGCGCGCCCTCATCGAGGCGGCTGCGGCCTCGGAGCCGGGGGATGGTTCGCCCGGATGGATTGTGACCACTTCACACCCGCGAATCGTGGATGGCAAACCGTCCAAGAATCCCCGGTACCTCCAGACCCGTCCGGACCTTTTGGACGAGTTGGGCCGTCATTTGACGGACATGTCGGCCCGCTTGGCGCGTCGCCTTCCCATGAGCCGACCGGTCTACACGCCGGTGCACGCGGTTTTGGCCGGTCGTCGGAACAATCCGGGCGAACCCGGGGTGCGTCCGCTGGCTTGTTACGGCCCAATCCATCACATGGAATTGCCGGAGGCGTTCATGGAGTTCATCTCCAGCATGACGGGCAAGTCTCCGTCCACGACCGGTGCCGGAAGCGAAGGCGCACTGACCAAGAGTCCGTTCAATGCCTTGCCGCCGATTTACGATCTCAACGCGGCTTTCGTGAGCTTCGCCGTATCCGAGAATCCGGTGTTCTTGACGAGCGCCGGTTACCTCGGACCCAAGACCCGTGTCGACCACGACATCAGTCTGCTGGTGCCCGAAGTTTGGTGCCGGATGGGTGTTGGCGAGCGGGATCCGGCCTTCTTGATTTCCCGTGGATATCTGGAACGCGTCACCGATTTCACTCATGAGGGACGGACCGTTCCAGCCAGCCGGCTTGGATGGCGTGTTACTCCGAAGTTTGTGAACGACTTCCTCGGGCGGATGTTCAACCACCCCCATGCGGTTCTGGTAGAGAACATGCTCCGACCTGAGAAGCAGGATGCCGGACAATACGCCGACTCGGTGGACAACATTGCCGCCACCCATCGCCGTGTCTCCCAAAACTACTTCGATGACGGTTCTGTGAATCAAGCAGTGCCGCCACTCAAGGCCCTGCTCCACATCATGCGGGATGGAGCCTACGAGGGATTGCAACTCGGTGACGCGGCGTTCCGGTCGATGTTCACGCGGGAGAGCGTGCTGGGGAGCCCTTGGTACCGGGCCCGTTTGGAGATGCGGCGCGAATTGGAGGTGCGCCACTGGAACAACATCGCCACTTATTTGGAGCGGTTGCTCAGCCGTCCCGAGTATTCCAAGGAGGCCGAGAGGCTGGGCTTGAGGGAGCGGCGCTCCTATGCCCTCGTCATGCTGGAACGCAGCCGCTCGGATCAACGACTTGCGGAACTTTCTGGCAGCTTGGGCGCGGAGCCCGCGGTGTACCGGTAGTCGTTTTCCGCGAGGTCTGGTCCGGGAGGGGAATGGGCATCTCCAGCCCCGGGCCGATGTTTGCGATGCGGGACGACCAGTCCCGAATGGCTAGGCCAAGATGTTTCGCACCACCTGACCGTGCACGTCGGTGAGGCGGAAATCGCGGCCGGCGTGATGGTAGATGAGTCGTTCGTGATCGAAGCCCAAGCAGTGCAAGATCGTGGCCTGAAGGTCGTGCACGTGGACGGGGTTCTCGACCACGTGGAATCCCAAATCGTCGGTGGCCCCGTAGCTCATGCCCGATCGGATGCCGCCGCCGGCCATCCACATGCTGTAAGCCTGCGGGTGATGATCCCGGCCCTGGCTGCGGCCCAGAGCGGGGTTGGATTCCACCATGGGTGTCCGACCAAATTCGCCTCCCCAAACGACCAACGTGTCATCGAGCAATCCTCGTTGCTTGAGGTCGAGCACCAAGGCGGCACTGGCCTGGTCGGTGGTCGCCGCATTGCTGCGGACATTGCCAACCACGTCGGAGTGCGCATCCCAACCTTCATGGTAGAGGTTCACGAATCGGACGCCGCGCTCGATCATCCGCCGAGCCAGCAGACAAGCTCGGGCAAAGGATGGCTTGGCCGGGTCGCATCCGTACATCTTCAGGGTCTCTGGGGACTCCCCGCGGAGATCCATGAGTTCCGGGGCGGAGGTTTGCAACCGGAAGGCCATTTCGTAGGAGGCAATTCGGGTGGCGATTTCTGGATCGCCCACGGTCCCGAGGCGTTTCTGATTCAGTTCAGCGACCAGGTCCAAGGTGTCTCTCTGGAGTCGGGTGTCGATGCCGTTGGGGTTGTCGACGTTCAGGATGGGCGGGCCTTGATTGCGCAGGCGCACTCCAGTGTGGACCGTCGGTAGAAAACCACTGGACCACAGTGCGGCGCCGCCGCTGAGACCGCCTCCCGTGCTCATCACCACAAAGGCCGGCAAGTTCTGGGATTCAGATCCGAGGCCATAAATCACCCAGGAACCCAGGCTCGGCCGGCCGGGCTGCGAGAAGCCGGTGTTGAAGAAGATTTGTGCCGGCGCGTGGTTGAACTGGTCGGTGCGCACGGAACGGACGAGGCAAATGTCGTCGACGATCTTGCTCAGGTGAGGGAGGACCTCCGAGATCTCCGTCCCCGATTGGCCATGGCGGGCGAATTTGAAGCGTGGCCCCAGCACCGCGGCGTCGGGTCGGATGAAGGCGTAGCGTTGGCCTCCGATCACCGAGGGTGGCAATGGCTTGCCCTCCAGTTTCGCCAATTCCGGTTTTGAATCGAACAGTTCCAATTGGCTGGGCGCTCCACCCATGAAGAGGTGGATCACCCGCTTGGCTCGGCCAGAAAAGTGCGGGGTTTTCGGCGACAGCGCGGAGGTCGATCCCAGGTTGGCAGCGGACAGCCGGTGGCCCAGGCGGTCGGTGAGCAATCCGGCGAGGGCGATCTTGCCCAGACCCACACCGCAATCGCGGAGGAAGTGACGGCGGCTGACGAAGGATGGGGGGAGGTTGAAGGGGTTCATGGCGTGGGGATGAGTGGTTTGCTTCAACCCTTGGTGATCATTTCGTCGAGGTTCAATAGGGCCCGTGACAAGGCCGCCCAGGTGGCCCGTTCCTCTACGGAGCCATCGCCGGGGCCGGCGACAGCCGCCGCGTCCAACTCTTGGGTTTGGAAGCGTTGGAGTTGGTTTTTCCAGAAGATTTCGAGGGACTGGAGTTCCGCCTCTGTGGGAGGGCGGGTCATGCAGCGTTGGAAGGCAGACTGGATGCGTTGGGAGACCGATCCGGGTTGTCGGGCCAGATGCCGTCCCATCGCCTGAGAGACCTCGATGAAGAACACGTCATTCAGCAAGGTGAGGGCCTGCAGAGGCGTGTTGGACGTTTCCCGACGGGCCAGACACGACTCACCGGTCGGGGCGTCGAAGGTGTTGAACATCGCGAAGGGCGCGGTTCGTTTGGCGAAGGTGTAGAGGCTTCGGCGGTATCGATTTTGCCCTTCGCTGGTTGGCCAGGCAGATCCGCCCCACGCGGCTTCCATCACGCCTGAAGGTTGAGGAGGGTACACCCCGGGGCCGCCCATGGTGTCGGAAAGGAGTCCGCTGGCCTTGAGCGCGGCATCACGTATGACCTCCGCATCCAGGCGAACGGATGGTCCGCGTGCCAGCCACCGATTGTCGGGATCTTGGGTCAGGTGTTCAGGTCGGATCCGTGAAGACTGGCGGTAGGTGGCACTCAGGGCGATTTGCTTGTGGAGTCGCTTGAGGGACCAACCGTGTTCCATGAAATCCACCGCCAACCAGTCGAGCAATTCCGGATGGCTCGGGCTATCGCCTTGGTACCCGAAGTCTTCGGTGGTGCGCACCAGTCCCCTGCCGAAGAAGGCCTGCCATTGGCGGTTGACGGTGACTCGGGCCGTCAACGGATTGTTGGTGGATACCAGCCAGCGGGCCAGGCCCAGACGGTTCCGCGGCAGAGTCGGCGGCAGCGCAGCGATCGCGGAGAGGACACCCGGTTCCACCCGATCGGTGGGCTGCAAGTATTCGCCGCGGCGATGGAGGAAGGTGGGTCGCGGATTGCCCGTTGGGCGTTCCTGCATCACCAGGGTGGTTTTCGGAGTCGGACGTTGGCGCAGCTGGGCGATGCGCTTCTGAGACTCCCCGAGTTCGGGTGTGGTCAGCAGGAAGTGGCGGCGAAGCTGTGAGCGCTGAGTTTCGGTCAACGAGGCATCGGCGATGAGTAGGAGAGGTTCCAGTTCAGGAGGTAAATCTCGCGCTTGGGCTCCGCCGGATTGGGTGGTGACGGACACCCGGAAACGGCCGAGCGAACAGGCGTAATGGCGTCCGAAGAGGAGGGATAGTTTGAGGTCGGCGGTGCCCGGGATCGGGGCCTCTGGAACGAAGACCGCCTCATGCCTCTGGCCTTCGCGGCCGGCCGTGGACCAGCCGGTTTGCGGGTCGCCATCGACCGCCAAAGCCGCCGTTGCTTCGGACCCGAAGGCGTTCTTGCCGAAGCTCTGGGAAGACGATTTCCAGCGGACCGATTGGCCGCCTGCGATCAGACTCAGTTCGCCGAGGAAGAAATCCCCCTTCGGCCCTTCGTAATAGGCCATGCCGGGTCCGTTCTTCGGCAGGTGTGGATCGGGCAAGGCTTCCAACCGCACCGCAGTGACGGCCTCGGATGGCGCGTTGAAGGTGAGTTGATACGTGTCGCTCTTGCTGATGTCGCCGCTGGCAAGAATGGATGCGTCTTCCTGCACCGTCAGCAGCGGGAGGTTGGATGTGGCTGAGGAGGGACGCAGGGGCGTCCAGCGAACGGCCGAGCCGCGCGCTTTGCCGAGCCACTTCTGGAAGGCGGCCTCGGCGGCCGATTTGCGCCGTTCCGCCACAGAACGCCCATCGGCGACGGTTTGGCCGACTTGGATGCGGGGCCGACCGATGAGGTGTTGCGCAGCCTGTTGGTGTTCCAGGGTGATCTCGAAGCGGATGCCCGAAGGAAAGGACACCTCTTCGCGAAACCGCACGGTCAGATGGTGAGGTTGGTTCAGTTGGTTGCCCCCCACATCCACCGCCCAACCCGTTTGGAGTTGGTCATCAATGGCATTCCCGGCTGGGAATCCCGATTGCTCCACATCGGCTTGCGCTTGATGGAGGACGATTTTCTGAATCCGGTCTGGGGCATCCAAAGGAGCGGCGGTGACCTTCAATTCACTCAGGACAAAGTTTCCGTGTGCCACCCGGCCGGGGCCTTTCTTGGGCAGAGCCTCATCCAACAGGGTATCGAGTCGGAGTCGGTCAATAGGGGTTTCCCGGGTGGTCACCACCAGAGTCAGCGTGTCGGTTTCCGGGGTGACTCCGGTGAACAGCGCGGACTGGTCTTCCATCGGGCGCACTGTGGCTCCTTTTTTGGACCGAGCCTCAGTGAGGGTTGGCGTGGACCACACGGCCTCTTCAATCGGGAACTGCTCCGCCAACGTTGCGGTCAGGGATTCCGCCTCCGACAAGCGGGCCTGATACTGCGCTTCTTCGGAGGGTTCCGGCAGTTCCATGTCGGGTTCATCGGTGTTGTTCAGGAAGGCCATCAATTGGTAGTACTCCCGATGCGGGATGGGGTCGTACTTGTGGGTATGGCATTGGGCGCACCCGACGGTAAGTCCCAGCCAGGTGGTGCCGGTGGTGGCCACGCGATCGGTCATCGCATGGAAGCGGAACTCGAGCGGGTCGATGCCACCTTCTTCGTTGAGCATCGTGTTGCGATGGAACCCGGTGGCGATGCGTTGGTCGGGAGTGGTGTTGGGCAACAAGTCGCCGGCCAACTGTTCGATGGTGAACCGATCGAAGGGCATGTCGGCGTTGAGGGCCCGGATCACCCAATCCCGCCACGGCCAGATGCTGCGGGTGCGGTCTTTTTCGTAGCCGTTGGTGTCGGCGTAGCGAGCCAGGTCCATCCAGCGGCGGCCCCAGCGTTCGCCGTAGCGGGGCGATGCCAGCAGTTGGTCGACCCAGCGTTCATAGCCGGAGTCGCTGGGATCTTTCAGGAAGGCTTCCACCTCGGCGGGCGTGGGTGGGAGACCCGTCAAATCGAGGGACACGCGGCGGGCCAGCGTGTAGGGGTCGGCCGCTTCGGATGGAGACCATCCGTGCTGCTGGAGTCGTTGAAAAACGAACTGATCGATCGGATTCCGCGGCCAATGAGACGTTCGGGTTGTGGGAGGCTTGATCGCCTTGGGACGTTGGAACGCCCAGTGGGGAACGTATTCGGCACCGGAGGCGATCCAGGCTTCGAGGGTCTTTTTCTCGGCCTCGGTGAGTGTCTGACGCGTGCTCGGAGGCGGCATGACCTCGTCGGGATCCCGGGAGTGGATACGGGTGACCAGTTCGCTGGACTGGGGTTTGCCGGGGACCAAAGCGATCGCGCCGGACTTGGCTGCGTGGATGGCGGAATCACGCACATCGAGGCGCAAGTTGCCCTTCCGCGCGAGGTCGTCCGGACCGTGGCACTTGAAGCAGTGCTGGGAAAGGATGGGTCGGACCGCGGTGTTGAAATCGGGCCCTTTCGGCGTGGCAGCCGTCAACGTGAGACAGAGGCTCAGTGCTTGAGCGGCCCGAGCCATCAGACCCGTGATGGGTCCCGGTTTTGACAATCGACGGTTTTCCACGGCTTTTCTGACGATGAAACCCGTCCTCAAAGTCAGGCCAGCAGAAAGTTTTTCGGGTGCTCGGGCAATCCTTCCCCGGATTTGGCCCCTGTGAAGATGGGTTTTGGGCTGGTGGTCGTGTGGGTCGTGCTTTGACCCGGGCTGCGGAGTTGTAGCAGGATTCCTTCATGCCTGTGGTTCGTTTGATTTTCTTGATGCTCGCGCTCGGGTGGACGGGTTGGTCTGCCTCGATTCCGGACTTCATCCAAACTGCCCGGGATCGGCATGGCGCTGCTGGCGAAGGAGCCGCCCGTTTCTTGGTGGAACACATGACCGAGGCGGATCGTCGGGATCTCAGCAACGAGTTCCTTCTGGAGAACCTGGATCTGGCCCTGCGCGCCCGGAAGGAGTTTCCGTGGTCGGCAGCAGTGCCCGAGGCTGTCTTCCTGAATGATGTGCTGCCCTATGCGGTGTTTGATGAACCCCGGGACCCATGGCGCGCCGAGTTGTTGGCCTTGTCTCGGGATTTGGTGAAGGAATCCCGCACGGCCAGCGAAGCGGCCCAGGCCCTCAACCGACAGCTCTTCAAGTTGGTCAACGTTCACTACAACACCGGACGCAAGCGCCCCAATCAAAGCCTCAAGGAATCCAAGGCCCTCGGCAAAGCGACGTGCACCGGGTTGTCCATCATTCTCGTCGAAGCCTGTCGCTCGGTGGGTATTCCAGCCCGCGCCGTGGGAACTCCGATGTGGACCAACGAGCGGGGCAACCACACCTGGGTGGAGATCTGGGACGGCGACTGGCATTTCGCCGGGGCCGACGAGTATGACGCCGCCGGGCTAGATCGGGGATGGTTTGTCGGGGATGCCTCAAAGGCCCGTGCCAATGAGCCGCGCTATGCCATTTATGCGACTTCCTGGAAGCGCGAGGGGGCGTCCTTTCCGATGGTTTGGGCCCGCAACAGCACCGATGTCGCGGCGGTCAACGTGACCACCCGTTATGCCAAGGCCGATGCCGCTCCGGTGGTCATTGCCTCGTTGGGCGTGCGTTTGTGGGACCGTTCTGGCGGAACACGCCTCTCGGCCAAGGTCTGCGTCCTCGATGGGGTTCGCCGATCCTGCGCCTTGGCCGACACCAAGGCGGGCACCGCTGACTTGAACGACATGCCGCGTTTCAGTTTGGCACCGGGCGCCCAGGGTTGGCTCCGCTTCACGGTGGGTTCCGAGATTCGTGAAATGCCCTTCGGACCGCTGGCCGAGGGAGATTCCACGGTCGATGCCCGATGGGCCGATCTCACACCGGCTTCGGCTACCGTGGATGCCTTGCGTGAATGGTTGGATCTTCCGACCAACCGGCGTCCGGCCGATGCCACGGTGTTGTCCCAGGCGCTTTCCAAGGTCGACGCCGAGCGGGTGCTGCCCATGGTGGCCGCGGACCGCCTCGCCGAATTGGCGGCCGATCGGACTCCGGAAGTCGACAAGAAGGAATTGGCGTTCGAGGGCAAGACCCTCCGCTGGCTCGAGAAGGAGTTCGGCAAAGCCCCGGTCGGGCAGCGGAGCTTGTGGATTTCCATGCACGGTGGCGGCGGCGCGCCCAAGCAAGTGAACGACCAGCAGTGGCAGAACCAGATACGGCTCTACGAACCCGCTGAGGGATTCTACCTCGCGCCTCGAGCCCCGACCGACACGTGGAACTTGTGGCATGAGGGGCACATCGATCCGATGTTCCAGCGCCTCATCGACGATTACGTTGCCGTGCGGGGCGTGAGTCCGGACCGCGTGTACTTGATGGGCTACTCCGCTGGCGGCGACGGTGTCTGGCAATTGGCCCCGCGCATGGCCGACCGGTTCGCTGCGGCTTCCATGATGGCGGGTCATCCTAACGAGGCCTCGCTCCTGGGGCTCCGGAACTTGCCTTTCGCCATTTTCATGGGCGGCAACGACGCGGCCTACAACCGCAACCGGATTGCCTCCGAACGCGGTGCCGAACTCGATCGCTTGGCCCGCGAGGATGCCGGCGGGTATGTCCATCAGGTGAAGATTTACGAGGGCCTGGGCCATTGGATGAACCGCAAGGATGCCGAGGGGGTTCCCTGGATGGCGGGGTTCGTCCGCAACGCCTGGCCCAACAAAATCGTCTGGCAGCAGGACGACGTGGTGCATCGCCGGTTCTACTGGCTGCAAGTGCCTTCGGAGACTCCCATCCCCGAGCGCGCCCAGATGGTGGCTCAGTTGCAGGGGCAGGAGATCCAACTGACAGGACAAGTTCCGACGAGCCTGCGCCTGCGGCTCTCGGATCGGTTGTTGGATCTGGATCGACCGGTGCGGGTGGTCGCCAATGGCAAGGAGTGGTTCAGCGGTCAAGTGACGCGACAGGCACGGGTGATCCTGACGTCGCTGGAAGAACGGGCCGACCCGGTCTCCGCCGCGAGCGCTTGGGTGGAGATGAAGTGAGGCCGCAAAGGTCGCAGGGATAGTCGCGGGGATGGGACTTTCAACCCGGATTCCCATCGCCGATTCCGCCGCGGTACACCCGCGGAAGGCGTCCCCGCAGGCCGGTCAATACATCGTAGGTGACCGTCCCGCGCAGGCTGGCCAGTTCTTGGACGGTGATGCGCTCGGAGCCCTGACTGCCGAGCAGCACCGCCTCGTCGCCGATTCGCGCCTCGGGCACCGTGGCCAGATCCACCATCAACGCGTCCATCGTCACGCCCCCCACGAGCGGGACGCGGTGGCCGTGCAGCAGCACATGCCCCTGGTTGCGGAGCCGCGGGTAGCCGTCGCCGTAGCCGATCGACAGCACGCCGATCCGGCACGGTCCTTCGGCGCGCCAGCGCATGCCGTAGCCCACCGTGTCGCCGGCCTCGAGCGCCTGGATCGCCGTGATCCGGGCCCGCAGCGACAGCACTGGGGCGATTCCGTCGATGCGCCGGCAAACCTCCGAGGGATAAACGCCCTGGGCCAGCAGACCGACGCGCACGCGGTTGAAATGGGCGTCCGGCAGATCGAGCACGCCGCCCGAGTTACAGTGGTGGATCCAGCGCGGACGGATGCCTTCGGCGGCAAGGTGGTCTAGCACCGCCTCGAATCGGCCGGACTGGGTGCGGGCGAAGCCCTTGTCGAGTTCGTCGCTCTGGGCGAAATGGCTCAATGCTCCGCGGAACTCCAAGGCTGGCAGTGCTTTCAGATTCGGCGCCCAGGATTCGACGCTCCTCCACGAGAACCCGAACCGGTTCATGCCGGTGTTGATCTTCAGGTGGATGGCCACAGGTCGGCTCCGTTCACGGGCAGCCTTCGAGAAGGCCTCGGCCAATTCGATCGATCCCACACAGGGTTCCAGGTCCAGCTCCAGCACATGCGGCACCTCTTCCGCGAGCCGCTCTCCCAAAATCAGAATGGGCGCGGTGATGCCGGCGTCGCGGAGTTCTTGGGCTTCTCCGAGTGTGAAGACAGCGAGGGAATCGGCCTGATGATCGAGCGCCACCCGCGCGGCTGGTACGGCACCCAGTCCATAGGCGTTGTCCTTCGCGACAAACATCAACGAGACCGGGGCCGGGACTTCTTTGCGGAGGATTTCCCAGTTGCGTGCGAATTGTTCGAGGTCCACCTCGACCCAGGCGGAACGGGGGCGGGAAACGGTTGCCTTCATGCGTTGCCAGGAGGCCACAGCGATTGCCCCACATCGGTTCGATAGTAGCTGCCGAGCGAGCGAATTTTTCGGATGTCGGCGTAGGCCGTGGCGATGGCCTCCTCCAGGGTGCCGGCCAGGGCCGTGATGTCGGCAATGCGGTGACCGGTTGCTTCCAGTCCGCCCAGCACCGACTCGGCCACTTCTTGCCACCAAACCTCGCCTTGAAAGGAACCTTCGACCGTCACGGGAACCCGAGGTCCGGTGAGTTGGGTGAAGGGGTATCCGTAGCCGGCCAGCGTGAGGTTGCAGCCGAATTCCTTTCCAGGCCGCCATTGGGGATTCAATGGCAAGCCCAGCGCACAGCGACCGAAGGTTTCCATCGGGTTGGCCAGCATGGAGGCGATCATGGGCCCACTGGTGACACCCAGCCGCACATTGTACTCGAGCACATGCCAGCGATCGTCGTGACGAATGGCCGTGACCTGCACGGGTCCGCGGAATCCGACCTCGCGGAACCACGGGCGCAGGGGTTCCAGGAGTTCGCGAGCCAGTCCGTAGCGGTCGCCCGGATCGCGCTCCACCAGCCCGCCCAGCGGTGCGCCAGCCACGATGCCCAGGTTGCCGTCGAAGGCCCGCTTGTATTCCTGGTTGGTGACCAACGAATGGATCTCACCGTCGCTGACCAGCGCGATGTGCCCGGCCTCGCGGCGTCCGAGATATTCCTGAAGGAAGATGCCCTCGGCATCATCGATGCGCGGTAGCCAAGCCAGCGTGTCTTCCGGCGTTTCGCAGACGATGGTGTGGATGGGACTGGTCGGGGAGCACAGCGGGTTCTTCACCACGAAGGGGCGTCCCTCGCGCCGGACCAGAGCTTCGGCCTCGGCGCGCGTGGGGATGAGGTGAGACTGCGGGAAGGGGATGCCAGTTTGCCGGCACAGTTCTCGGGCAAAATCGCGCTCACGCTCGAGGCGCAAGCCCTCGCCCGTCGGGCAGAGGATGGGGATGCCTAAGCCCAAGAGTTCAGCGGTCCAAGGCCGCAGCGCCCACTCGAGCGACATCGGGATCAGGAAGTCGGGTCGATGCTGCCGGAAACCGGGGCAGGGGTTGGGCACTTCGACGCTGGAAACGCAGGGCCCCTCCTGACGCGGCCCATAATGAGCGTAGTCCCGGGTGAGGTAGGCCGTGACCTCCGCGCCGTCGCGCCCCAGGTGACGCATCAACGCCTGAGTGAAGGCCCCCACTCCCAGCAACGCCACCCGTTGGAATGTCAGTTTACTTGCGTCCATGCCATCGATTCAACGCCCCAACGGTTCGGCTCAGGGCGAGAGTTGAAAAGCAGGAAGATGCCCGGAGTCACACTTTTTGGTCATCGGTGATTCCCAGGAGAGTGAGTGGACCGGTGGAACGACTTGGGAAACGGGATCCTGCAACACGGAATTGACGGGTCGGCTGGGATTGCCTTTGCTCGTACCAGTCCCTCCGATGCCATGAAGCCATCCACTCGTCCTCTCCATCGTTCCCGTGCAGGTTTTACCCTGATCGAGTTGCTGGTGGTCATCGCCATCATCGCCATTCTAGCGGGCATGCTTCTGCCGGCGCTGGCCCGGGCGAAGAGCAAGTCGCTGACGATTAGTTGCAATAACAACCAGCGCCAGATGGGGCTGGGGATGCACATGTATGCGGACGACAACCGGGACAATTACCCGGTGTACAACGACTGGGGCACCCTGGGAGGCAAGAAGGGCGTCATGTCGCTGCACGGTGGATTGACCGGTGCGACCAATCGCCCGTTGAACATCTACGTCCCGGCGTTCGCAGCGTTTCAGTGCCCGGCCGACAAGGGGGATTCCCTCTGGAAGAGCACTTTTCCGAAAGGAATCCGCTCCTGCTATGACGCCTGGGGCAACAGTTACCTGACGGTCTGGTCGGTGGCGACGTTGCGTGTGAAGCATGTGACCGGGGATTCCGCCAATCCCAACAGCCCTCAGGGACGGCCCATCAAGACGAGCGAGATTGCTCTCGGGCCGTCGAACAAACTCATCCAAGGCGACTGGCCTTGGTGGGCCGATCGCGACAAGAACGACATCGCCAGCCAGTGGCACAACGTGAAGGGACAGTACCGCTTCAACGTGCTGTGGGGCGATGGGCACACCGACTTCTTCCGCTTCCCGAAGGAGGCGTCCCAGTGGAACTACACTGGCCCGGCGCCGGATCCCAACTTCACCTGGTGGTGAGCGGGGGGGTGAGCGGGAACCCCGGGTCTGGGGACCCGGCCTACAGGGTGAGCCGGTAGGCCCGGTGCCCTCACCGGGCGGTTTGAGGGTTCGGTATCTTGACCGGGTGTTTGTGGGTTCTCTGCCGTCACCGGGCCACACGGGGTGTGGCGCCGGTTGGGGAACACGGCCGGCTTCGATACAGTGATCGGTCAGTGTCGGCGTTTTTGGCGTCGTTGCCAGAGGACCAAAGCGCCGGTGCCGACGATCATGAGAGCCCAGGTCTCGGGTTCGGGGACGATGGCGGGGGTGGTCAACGGATCCACTGGTGTGAGGCCGGCGGCCTTGTATTGGGCTTTGGTCTCGAGGACGACGGCGCCGCTGACGGGAGTGACCAATTGCCAGCGACCGGCCAGAGCGACGGCCTCTGTGGTCTTGCGCTGCCGGCGCAGTTGGTTGATTTGGTCACGCGCCCAGAGGCGGACGAGATGGCGCGATGCGGAGGGGCCGTTCGTGTTTCCGTTTTCGGATCGCTCTCGCCGCCATTGCCACTCCGGAGCCAGCCCGGTCCAGGTGTCGAGGAACCGTTTCAAATCGTCGTCCAAAGTGCCGAGTCGGGGCATGGATTCATAAAGGGTTTGTGCAGACCATTCCTTGGCGGCGACATGGGGCCCCGCTGTGATTTGGAGGTCCACCAGTCGGGCTCCGGTGGCCTCTCCTCGCTGGAGCCGCTGGGATATCGACTGAGGATCACCCAGAAGCACGGGCACGTTGCCATGGATCCAGAGCACCGTGCCGCCGGCCTGTTGAGAGGCCCAACCCCAGGCGGCCTCCAGCGCCGGTAGCGGATCGTGGCCACCCTCGAACTTCGGCGTGTGGCGTTCCATTTGCTCGACGGCGGCTTTGAAGGGGCCTTCGTTGATGGTTGCCGCGTCGCGGACTCCGTCTTCGTAAGCCCAGAGGCGCAAGTCGCCTCGGGCTGGCGTTGAAGCCAGATATTGCCGGAGGGCTTCCCAGCCATCCCGTCCGTCTCGGCCTCCGTCTACCACCACCGCCAATCTCCCTCGAGACGGGTTTGTGACGGAGGAGATCGCTTGTCGCACGGTGGCGTGCGGAGTCGAACGGTCATCGATGCTCCACTGACTGGTGGCCTCAGCCTTGCGCTGCAGTTTGAGGGTGGGGAACGCGTGGGGCCCCCAAGAGACGGGGATGGTTGCTGTCAGGCTGTTGGTGCCGGTGCTGTTCCAGCCCCAGGCGGACGGAGGGTTCAGTATCTTTTGTGGGGACTCGAGCCAGACGAGATGCTTCAAAGCCTCGGCGAAGGCGAAGTTGCGCTCGACAATGCGGGGCCAGACGAAGGCGACTTCTTGAGCTCCCAGCGGTGTCAGGGGGGCCGTGATGCCGAGGCGGACTTTCATGGTTCCGCCTTTGGGGGGTACCGGAAAGCATTGCATGAGCACGCGGTCGGGTCCGGAGGTGGTGACCAAGACCGGATCGCGTCGCTGGGCGACGGCCACTTCTTGGTAGGCGGCACGGACCTCGCCGCGGCCGGCAAAGGCGGCTTCGCGTTCTTCGCCATAGACCCAGAGGGTCAGGCGCGACACCACGCCACCGGGGGGTAACTGGATTTCAGCCCGGGCCTCGCGTTGGCGCGACTCATGGTCGTTGCGGAATTCGAGGGTCCATTCGGTGTAGCCCCAACCGTCGTCGGCGTTGCTGGTGACATCGAGGCGGGAGGATTGGAGGGATAGGCCGGACACATGGCCGGCGACGGCTTCACCGCCGATCGAGGGGTCCCACTCGAAGTCTTCGAAGATTTGCCGGCCAACGCCCCGTAGTGAGCCAAGCGGGGGGCGTACTTCATTGAAGGCGCGCCCGGTCACCTGGAAATAGACGGAACGGGCTGCTTCCGCCGTGACGGTGAAAGGTCGAGCCTTGCGGTTCTCGAACGGATCCAACGCATTGTCCCACATCTGACGTCGAGTCCCATAGCAGGCGCGCAGTACCGTTTCTTCGGTGCCCCATTTCCGTAACCACCGGATGGCCGACCGGCGGTCGGCGGGTTCTTCGGAATCGATGGCTTCGCGCAAGGCTCGAAGGGTGAAAAACTCCGGCAGCGCCAGTGCGGCCAAAATCAGCAACGATCCCGCTGCAGCGGTCCACGTGTGTCGTGGCCCGATGACCGAGTTTGCTCGAGCGCGTTTTCGGCAGGCCGATCGAAGTCGGAGACCAAAAATCCAAGCGATCAAGGGGGCCAATGGGATGAGCCCCACGCCGTAGAACAGGATTCCGAACACAGCCAGCGGCGTGATCGGGGCGTAGGCCACGGCATAAGCCCCGGAAATGCCCAAGGAAGCGGACAACATCCAGGCGAACCATCGGGGCAGGGGTTGGGCGGAACGTTCCAGATACCAGAGTCCCAAGGCATTGGTGATTGGCACCAAGGCGATGAGCAGGATGTGGAAGGGGGTGGGGATGGGATCGAGGAGTTCGGATGCCGAAGGGCGTTCGACGCATTCAAAGATCAGGGTTCCGAAAGGCAGTAGAACGCCGAGAAAGGCTCGGATGATGAGCCACAACCAACTTTTTCCGGATCGGCCTTCGACAGACGGTGAGGGGTCTTGGGCTTGGCTGGGTGCCGCGGAGAGGGGAGGAGGGGTGGGGATCTCGAGGAGGCTGGGATCCACTTGCGCGAGGATGCGCCGGACATCCGACTCGGTGACCACGGACAGGTTCAGGGAAGCCGCCTCGCGTTCAACATGGTCGCGCAAATCGGCGATGACCTCCTCTGCCTCGGCGCCGTCAGCGGCGAAGCGGGTGCGGTGCTGGTCGAGATAGTGTTGGAGGACGGCGCGCGCCGAGGGGGTCCACTGGTTCATGTGGGTTCTCCCACTTGTTGGGTGCTGCGCTGCAAGGTTTCCAGGAACACATTCATCGTTTTGAGAGTCCGAAGTCCTTCGGGTGTCAGTGAGTAGTATTTGCGGGCGGGACCGCTGGTGGATTCTTCGAGGCGAGTACTGACCAGACCGGCCAGTCTCAGTCGAGACATCAGGGGGTAAAGGGTGCCTTCGGTGAGGCCCATTCCCGGTACCTGCGAGAGTTCTTTGACCAACTCGTACCCATAACGTTCACGCATGGCCAGGGTTCGCAGGATGCACAGTTCGAGGACGCCCTTGCGCACTTGAACCACCCAATTGTCAAAGAAGTC
>JARXAF010000072.1 GCA_029865985.1 Verrucomicrobiota bacterium | reverse complement strand
ATTACTCCCCGCGGTCAACGCTCAGCGGCGATCAACCCAGCCTTTGAGTCGACTGATCGTGGCGCTGAACTGCGGCGGCTCCGATGGCCACAGCGGCATCACCGCCAACCCAGCCTTGGGATGGGCCAGCGACCTCATCATCCGCCACGGCGGCACGACGGTCCTGGCCGAGACGCCCGAGATTTATGGTGCCGAGCACTTGCTCACGCGACGCGCCATCAGCCGCGAAGTTTCCGAGGCGCTGCTGGAGCGGATCCGCTGGTGGGAAGACCACGCCCGGAAACACGGGGCCTCCATCAGCAACAACCCCTCGGCCGGCAACAAGGAGGGCGGGCTGACCACCATTTTTGAAAAGAGCCTGGGCGCCGTGGCCAAGGGCGGCCAAGCCCCGCTCATGTCGGTGCTGCAGTATGCCCAGACGGTCACGGGGCCCGGCCTGTGCTTCATGGATACCCCGGGCTACGACCCGGTGAGCATGACGGGTTTGGTGGCCGGCGGCTGCAATGTGGGAGTGTTCACCACGGGCCGCGGCAGCGTGTACGGCTGCAAGCCGGCTCCCTGCCTCAAGGTGTCCACGCACACCCCGCTTTACCGCTGGATGGAAGGCGATATCGACCTCAATGCCGGCACGATTCTAGATGGCGATGAAACCATTCCCCAAGTGGGACAACGGATCTTCGAGGCCATCCTCTCTGCGGCCAATGGCGAGCGCACCAAGAGCGAGCACGCCGGACTCGGTGACGAGGAGTTCGCTCCCTGGCCCTTGGGCCCGGTCTTCTGAGCCGCTTCGACCGGTACACTTCAGATCTTCGAACCCCGCAAACCCCACGGCTTGCGCCGCAGCACCTGCGCGGCATGGTGGGCGGCAGCATGTCCTCCAAGCCCCCCGCCCCCTTCGGTCTCGCCAGCGCCACGGCGTTGATCGTCGCCAACATGATCGGCACCGGGGTCTTCACCAGCCTCGGGTTCCAAGTGGCAGGAACGCAAAGCGGCTTCGCCTTGCTGGCGCTGTGGGCGGTGGGCGGATTGCTCTCGCTGGCCGGTGCCCTGTGTTATGCTGAACTGGGAGCGATGCTGCCTCATTCCGGCGGGGAGTACGTCTACCTCTCACGCGCCTGGTCACCGACCTTGGGCTTTGTCGGAGGGTTTGTGTCCATCACGGCAGGCTTCGCTGGCCCGGTAGCCTTGGCCGCCATCGCCTTCGGGCGCTACGCCGCCCAGGTCGCACCCATTCCGCCTCTGGCCGGCACGATCGGGGTACTGGTGCTGGTCGGAAGCGTCCAATTCCTCCATGCACGCGGGGCGGCCCTGTTTCAACTGGCCACGTCTTCCATCACGCTGGCCGTGATTGTGGCATTCGTGTCCACGGGATTGGCCATCGGACCGGTGGAGCCCATTTCCTTCGCCCCGTCGGCCGCAGCCTGGCGCGAGATCATCGCCGCGCCCTTCGCCATCTCACTCATCTACGTCATCTACGCCTACCATGGCTGGAACGCCGTGGGGTATGTGGCCGGTGATGTCCAAAATCCCCAGCGGGTCATTCCCCGGGCTGTCATCGGGGCGGTGCTGCTCGTGGGAACGCTCTACTTGCTCCTGCACTGGGTGTTCTTGCGCACCACACCCATCGAAGCCTTGTCGGGAACGGTGGAGGTCGCCTCGCTCTCGGCGTCACGAATCCTGGGCCCCATCGGCGGGCGGATCATGAGCGCCATGATCGCCGCGGTGCTGGTGGCCACCGTGTCCGGGTTCCTGCTGGCGGGATCGCGGGTGACACAAGCGGTCGCCGCCGACAAACCCCGACTGGCCTGGCTGGCGATCCGGTCCGCCGATGGTGTGCCCCGGCCGGCGCTGGCCTTCCAAATCGCCCTCATTGGTCTGCTCATCGCCACGTCCACCTTCGAGCAAGTGCTCGCATATGCTGGAGTGGTCCTGAACCTCATGAATCTCCTGGCCATCTTGGGCGTGATGCGCCTGAGGAAAATCGCTCCGGAGCTGCACCGGCCGTTCCGCGTCCCGTTCTATCCGGCCACCCCCCTGCTCTTCGCCGCACTGAGCTGCTGGATGATTGTCTTCGTCATCGTCCAACGCCCCGCGGTACTGCTGGCCGCCTTAGGCACCCTCGGAGCCGGCGCATTGCTGCACCGGCTACTCCAAACCGGCAGCCCCGACACAGGGTCGAACCCGGCCTCTCCGAATCCCTGAACCATGGGCTATCGGACCCTGCGACCGGACGGGATGCTTGCGGGGGCGCTGGACATTGGGATACCTATGCCGGCCGCAGAACGGTCCAGGGTTGCACGCCTCAGCGTCACTCAGACCGAACGCTTCACGGTCGGGCCCATAGCTCAACGGTTAGAGCAGGGGACTCATAATCCCTTGGTTACAGGTTCAAATCCTGTTGGGCCCACCACGCTTCCTTCTTCAACAACCCGCGGCCGAAAAAAAATCGGAGCGAGGTTTCCCTCGCCCCGATGACTGAAATCCGGATGGCACGGGGAGTTCCCGTGTCGATGCCCGTCTTACGGCAGCTGCTTGATCTTCACGTCGCGGAACTGCACCACCATGGGAGGGCCGGCGTGGATCTGAAGGGCCAAGATACCCTCCTTGGCAGCCTTGGCGGACTGCTGGTCGACGACATCGACGGTCATGCGGCCATTGATGAAGTGCATGAGGTGGTTACCATCAGCGACGATGAGGTAGTCGTTCCACTGCTCGTCATGGATGCTGGCCTGGAGTTCCTTGGAGTCGGCGAGCTTGCCCACCACGGAGACCTTGGTCTTGCCACCCTCGTCGGTGATGACGGTGCGCTGACCGCGCTCGGCGAGAATGCCACGGCCGCGCTCTTCATAAAGAATGCCGCTGTAGGTCTTGCCCGCCTCGAAATCCGCCTGGTATCCACCCACCACGAACTTGTCAGCGTCTACCAACTTGCTGCGGTACTGGATGCCGGAGTTGCCATTGAAAATACGATACTGCAAGCGCAGCTCGAAATTGGACACGGTGCCGTTGGTCCAAACCAAGAAGGTGTTTCCAGCGATCGGATGATCGCGGTGGGTGGTCCCGGTGATGGCTCCTTCCTTCACAGTCCAGAGGTCCGAACGTCCCGACCAACCGGCGAGAGTCTTGCCGTCAAAGATCGGCACATAGCCTTCGGTCTTCGGATCTTTGATCGTGGCCTTGCAGCCGGTGAAAGCCAGGGAAGCGGCCATGAGGGCCACGGCACCGGCACGGAGGAGGGAACGAGTAGGCATCGGGAAAGATTTCCGCCAGAACCAGCCGCCCGGTCAAGCGAAGCGGCGGGGACGGCCCCAAGTTTTTCGCCGAACCCAGATCGGATTCCGGAACGATTCAGACCGCAAACGGCAGCGGCACAATGACTGCCGGGATCTCGGCACCCGATGCGGAACGCACCACCAGAGCGGTGCCCAGGGCATTGCATTCCTTGCGGACGTACCCCAAGGCAATGGGGCAACCCAGCCGCGGCGACGGCATCACACTCGTGAGAGAACCCACTTCACGGCCATTGTGAAACACCTTGTCGCCCCGGACAGGCATCACGGCTCCCGGATCGAACCGCAGTCCCCGGAGAGCCTTGGTCACCTGCCCATAGGTCCGGATCCGGGCGATGGTTTCCTGGCCAATGTAGCAGCCCTTGGTGTAGCTGATGCCATTGCGATCCAGACCGGCTTCCGGCGGCAGGTGGCTCTCGTCCATGTCCACGCCGAATAGAGGGATGCCCGCCTCGATGCGGGCGAATTCCAAAGCGGACCCACCCACGGGCCGCCCGCCCAGGGATCGCACGGCCAAACAGAGCTTGTCCCAAACCATGCCCATGGCCGCCGTCGGAACAAACACGTCGACGCCCTGATTGCCGGAACGGGCGTGGTTCACCCAGTAAAGGTCCCCCAATTCCGGATCCGGCCGTTGAACGATTCCATGGCTCTGCGGAGTCATGGTCAGACCCGCATCTAACAGACCCGGAACCTCCAGAGCCCGGGGACCTTGCAGAGAAAACAATCCATAGTGCTCCGCCACGTCCACGGCCTGCACATCATCGGAGACGATGTAATGATCCAACCGCTCGATGAGGCTCTGGGTCAGGCCGGGCTCGAAATCGAGCAGCAACTCTTCGGCGAGGGCGTAGATATGGACATCGGCCTGCATCCGACCCTTGGGCGAGGTGAAGGCCGCGTAGCATCCCTGCCCCGCTTTCAGAGCCTTGATGTCATTGGTGACCTGACCGTGCAGGAGTCGCACCCGATCGGCTCCCAAGAGGCATAATCTCCCCCGGAAACTCAGGTCGATCAAACCCACCGACTGGTTGAAGGCGGCGTATTCCGCGGCGACATCACCGTAGTGCGCCACCGCTTCCATCGACTGTAGTTCAGTGAAGACGGCACCTTGTTCGGCATGGAATTCGCGAAGTGCGAGCATGGGTTGGTCAGGCTGTGAGGGACAACAGAGGGGAGGACTGTGAGTGCGGACAATCGGGCAAATGATCCAGCAAAGAATCCGTCGGAAGATGGGTGGACACAAAAGCCGGCGGGCACTGGGAATGAACCCCGCCACCGGCCACCCGAAGCCCGATCAACAAACGACTGAGCCGACTCACTTCGTACCCTGATCGATCCAAGCGCGAAGCAGACCCACCTCTTCCTTGCTGAAAGCCTGACCCTTGCCCTCCGGGGGCATGTTTTCGTCGTCGGACATCAATCGTGCGACACTGGCGACGAAGGTGCTCTTGGCGCTGGCACCCTTTTCGAAACCCGCTCCGTCAGCGCCGCCTTTGAGGGTGGCCTCCAGGGAATCCAGACGCAGCTTCGCCTTTTGCTTCTCAGGCCCGTGGCACTTGAAGCAGGAGCGCTCGAAGAGAGGCTTGATGTCCTTCTCGTAGGTCACGCCCTGCTTGGCGGACACGGGCGGCAATTTGCTGGCATCAAAGTCGGCGGCCGACAAACCCAAGGCGGCGGACAGAACAGCGGCGGAGGCGATTTTCAGGCTCATAATTCCAAGAGTTGAACTGCGATCAACGTGCAAGCGGACGGCGGGGTCGTCAAAGTGATTCAATGGGTCGGGCTGAAACCTCGAACCCTCAACCCCTTCCGAGATCGATGAGGCGCATCGGCAGGGCTGGATCGGCCAGATCCAAAATGGCCACACTCCGGGGTTGATTGAAGCGAATCCGCCCGGCGTAACCCGGATTCAGGTAGCGAATGGAATCCACCCGGGAATCGTGCGGCTTGTGGGTATGTCCGAACACCACGAACGCCGGATGATGGTGGGCGATGCTGCGAGCCAACCGATCGTGAGGTTCCAACGGATCCACGATGTGGTGAACCAGAAACCGATACCCTCCGAGATCGATCACCTCCGTCTCACGGGCATCCAGCGGTGGGCCATCACAATTGCCCATCACAGCCGTCACGGGAGCGATGCATTCCAAACCGACCAAGATCGAGGGGGCACCGATGTCGCCAGCATGAAGAATGTGGTCCACACCGGCGAAGAGTCCTGGAATATGGTCGTCCCAGAACCCGTGGGTGTCGGAAATGAGTCCCACGGTCATAGCGTCGTCGATTAAGCAGCCTGCTCTTCGGCCTCACCCTCGGCCTCGGCCGGGGGGGTGCATTCACCCTTCTCCAGCGGAGACTCGGAGGGAGCCTCACTCCAGGTCACGGCAAAGAGGGCGCTGAACAACGCGCTGCTCATCAAACTGTTGCGCAGAAATGTCCAAGTTTCAGGCCAACCCGCGGATCCGGTGGTCAAGGCAGTCCACCATCCGGCGAGGGTCTTCGCATAGGCCGGGTCTCGCAGCCAGGAAAGGGTGTTGGTGACCCCATAAAACAACAGCACCCCCAGCAGGCTGCCCAGGATGGCCGGAGGCAGTCGGAACCACCGGGTACCGCTGGTCAGCGGCTTGAGACCACGGCCCAAAAGCCACAAAGCCACGTAGCCGGAATAGTTGCCCGCCATGTAGAGCAAGGAGGCCGGATCCCAGACATCATAACCCTTGCCGAACTGGTACCAGAGGTTGAGGGCGACATCGCTCACCAACAACGTCCCCAGCGGCAGAGCCACCGACAGGCGTCCAGGAAAGAACATCCCACCGCAAAAGCACAGGGAATAGACGACACTGAAGTTGGGCGGAAATAAACCGGGCCAACGGCTCAGAGCCACCACGAGGGCGAAGAGCCACGGATAGAATGGTTGGAAGCGGTCCGGCACGTCGGGCGACAGACTACCGGCAGACGTCGCGATGACAAGGGGCAGAACCACCGATTGCCACAGACACCCTCGATCGTCCCCTTGCCCGCGGTCCCGGTTCCCTGCCAGCCTCTCCATCCAAGCCCATGAATCCTCAGGACTGGAAACTCATCCTCCTCGCGTTGATCGCGATCACCTCCCTGATCGTGCTCATCACCAAGGCCAAGGTGAACGCGTTCCTTTCGCTGCTGATGGCCTCGCTCATCGTGGGCCTGGGGGCGGTGTTGCTGCTGGATGTCCCCACACGCGATGCCACCGGCAAGGTGCTGGCCGCCATCGACGGCAAAACCTCCGCCTACACCGTTCTCGGGGTGTTGAAATCCTTCGGAGACGGACTGGGTGCCACCCTGGCGGGAACAGCCGGAGTCATCGCCCTCGGAACCATGCTGGGCAAGCTGTTGGCGGAGTCCGGCGGCGCGGAAGTGCTGGCTTCTCGAATGGCGCGCATCTTCGGCCCCAATCGCATCCAGTGGTGCATCATGGCCCTCGCGCTGGCCGTCGGCCTGACCACTTGGTTCGCTGTCGGCTTGGTCTTGCTGCTGCCCATCTTGCTCACCCTCACCCATGAGACCCGTCAACCCTTCCTGCGCCTGACACTGCCGCTATTGGCATGCCTGTCGGTGATGCATGGAGTCATGCCGCCGCATCCGGGTCCCGTGGTGGCCGTCGAGGCGCTCAAAGCCAACATGGGCTTGGTGCTCTTCTGGGGCTTTGTGATCGGGATTCCAACGGCCGCGGTGGCCGGACCCATTTACGCGAAATTCGTGGTCGGCCGCGTCCAGGCCAACCCGCCGCCCATCGCACAAAAGACCACGTCCACCGACCCGCGGTTCCGTTTGCCCGGCTTTGGGCTGACGCTCTTCAGCATCTTGTGCCCGGTGCTCCTGATGCTGCTGGCCACGGTGGCCGAATTGCTTTTACCCAAGGGACACCCCGTTCGCGAAGCGGCCCAGTTCATCGGTCACCCCACGCTGGCGCTGCTCTTGGCCGTGTTGCTGGCTTCGGTCACGCTCGGCACCCGCTGCGGCTACACCCGGGCCGAGGTGCTGAAGTTCACCGAGCAGTGCATTGGTGCAGTGGGCCTGACCATCTTGGTGATCGGCGGCGGCGGCGGGTTCGCCCGGGTGCTGCGCGATTCCGGGGTCGCCGAGGCCATCGGTCGTGCCGGCGACGCGGCCCATCTGAGCCCCCTGCTCTACGGGTGGTTGGTCTCGGCCTTCATCCGCGTGGCGACCGGCTCGGCCACCGTGGCCATCACCACCGCCTCCGGCCTGCTGGTGCCTGTGCTGGCGGCCCACCCCGAGATGAATCCCCATCAGGTCGCGCTCATCATTTGCGCGGTGGGCTGCGGGTCGCTCTTCCTGAGCCACCTCAACGACGCCGGCTTCTGGATCGTCAAGGATAGCCTCGGACTCAGCGTGGGTCAGACCCTCAAGACTTGGACGGTTTGCGAGACGATCGTGGGCATCGCGGGCATGCTCTTTTCGCTCATCGCCTTCCATTGGGCGGCCAGACTCTGAACCATGCCGCCGGCGCCGATGAATCCTGGCTGGCCGATCTCGGCCCACTTGAACCCTAAGGCATGAACGCTGATATCGACTTTCTCGACCAACCCTTGTCCCTGCCCCTGCGACCGGCCGCCTCCACCCGGCATGACCTGATGGCCCTGGGCGAGTGCATGGTCCGATTGTCGCCCCCGGGCCACGGCCGTCTGGAGTTTGCCCGGTCTCTGGAGATCGACGTTGGCGGTGGCGAATACAATGCGGCCTACGCGGCGGCGCGCCTCGGCTGGCGGACCGCCTTCGCCAGCAAGCTGCCCGACAATCCCTTGGCCGACATCGTCCTGAACCACGCCCGGGCCACTGGGATGGATGTGAGCCACGTCGCGTTGGAGCCCCACGACGGACTGGGCCGGACCAATCGCGTGGGCCTGTATTTCGCCGAGATCGGCGTCGGAGTCCGTGGCGGCATGGCGCTCTTCGATCGGGGGCATTCCAGCGCCAGCCAAATGGCTCCGACGGACGTGGACTGGAGCGCGGTCTTCCAACAGGAAGGCGTACGCCTGCTGCACAGCGGCGGCATCTTTGCCGTCCTCTCCGAATCCACGCGCGCCACCTTGAAAGCCGCCGTCGCCGCGGCCCGGGTGGCCGGAACGCTGGTGAGCTACGACCTGAATTTCAGAGCTTCTCTGGCCACCCCGGAGCGCGCGGCGGAAATCAACCGGGAGTTCGTCGAGCAAAGCGACGTGCTCATCGGCAGTCCGGAAGGTTTCCGGGCCTTGCTGCATTCGGCCGCCCCGGATCCGCAGTCAGGCACGGCCGAACTGCTGGCCGCCGTGAGTAGGGCTTTCCCGAAGCTGAAGATCATCGCCGGCACTGAACGCACCGTTCATCAAGGGCACCGGCACGACCTGGGCGGATTCATCGGCATTGGCCAGCGCTTCGGCCGGGGCAGGGAATACCGCGACCTGGAGATCGTGGACCGGGTCGGCACGGGCGACGTGTTTTCGGCGGGCATCTTGCACGGGCTCCTGTCCGACCTGCCGCTGGGCCGC
>JARXAF010000099.1 GCA_029865985.1 Verrucomicrobiota bacterium | reverse complement strand
CATCACCTGGGCCGGCGGCGCCGGCATCAAGCTCCAGAGCGCGGCCACCCTCGGTGGCGCCTGGACCGACGTGGCGGGTTCGACCGGTGCCAGCACCGCGACCGTCCCGGCGGGCGATACTGCGGCGTTCTTCCGTCTGGTGAAGTAATTCACTGAGGCTTCGGCCTCATTCGAACAGGGGCCGGTCGCAAGACCGGCCCCTTTTTTATTTTCCATGGGTTTCCCCGGTGGCGTTCCGGCGGTAGGATGGTGTCCATGTCGAAGGAGTTCATCCGTGTCGTCGGGGCGCGGCAGCACAACCTCAAGAATCTCTCGCTGGAAATCCCGCGGGATCGTCTGGTGGTCATCACGGGCCCCAGCGGATCAGGAAAATCCTCGCTGGCCTTCGACACCTTGTTTGCCGAGGGACAACGCAAGTACGTGGAAAGCCTCTCGGCTTACGCGCGGCAGTTCCTCGACCAGATGCAGAAGCCCGAGGTCGACCACATCGAGGGATTGTCTCCGGCCATTGCCATCGAGCAGCGCACCAGCGGGGCCAACCCGCGCTCGACCATTGCGACCACCACGGAAATTTACGATTACCTGCGGCTTCTCTACGCGCACTTGGGGCAGCCCCATGATCCGGAGACCGGAACGCCCATGGCCTGCCAGTCGGCCACCGAGATCGTCGATCGCATCGCGCTCTTGCCCGCGAAAACGCGGCTCATGGTGCTGGCCCCGGTGGTCGATGATCAGCGCGGGGAATTCCGCGATGTGCTGGAGCGACTGCAGCGCGAGGGATTTGTCCGGGTTCGCGTCGACGGCCAAATTCAGGAGCTGAATCCGAAGGAACCCATTCGCCTCGACGCCAAGGCCACCCACACGGTCGAGGTGGTGGTGGACCGCATTGTCATCGCCGAGGGCGTCCGGGTGCGTCTGGCCGATTCGGTGGAGACGGCGCTGCGCTGGGGGGAAGGGCGACTCAAGGTGCTGCATCAGGCCCCGGACCGACCGACGGATCCGTGGACCGAAACCCTGCATTCCACGCGGATGTATTCCCCGGCCACCGGTCGTTCATTCGACACGCCCACACCGCAGCATTTTTCCTTCAATTCACCCAAAGGCGCCTGCCCGGTGTGCCACGGGTTGGGGCAGAAGATGGTTTTCGATCCCTCGCTCATCGTCCCGGACGAAACCAAGACGCTGGAAGACGGCGCCGTGCAACCTTACCGGCGCATGGGCGGCAAGAAGATGGTAAGCTACTACAAGGGGCTCATCAAAGGAGTCGCCCAGCACTGCGGTGCGCCCTTGGATCGGCCGTGGAAGGAGTTGTCAGAGGAGGCCCGCCGCACGCTGATGTATGGCTCCGGGACCGACGAGGTGGACTTCTGGTTCATGTCGGGAGGGGCGCCCAAGAAGACGCGCAAGCCCTTCGAAGGAGTCCTGCCCAATTTGGAACGGCTCTATGCGGACAGCGAGAGCGAGTTCACCCGCAATCGGCTGAAGGCCTACATGACGCTGCATCCCTGCGATGTCTGCCGCGGTCGTCGGCTTCGGCCGGAGATGCTGGCCATCACACTCGGATCCGAGGTGATCTCCGGCTCGCGGGTCCCGGGTCGGAGCATCGCCGATTTCTGTTCGCTCTCCATTGCCGAGGCCCATGTGTTTCTGGGTGGGCTTGCCTTGAGCGATCTCCAACGCCGGATCGCCGGCGAGGTGATCCTCGAAATTCGCAAACGCCTGGGATTCATGGTCGAGGTGGGCCTGGGCTATCTCACCCTCGACCGGGAGAGCGGTTCGCTGAGTGGTGGCGAGGCCCAGCGCATCCGCTTGGCCACGCAGATCGGGGCCGGACTGGTCGGTGTGCTTTATATTCTGGATGAGCCCAGTATCGGGCTGCACCAGCGTGACAACGACCGGTTGCTAGAGACGGTTCGCCGCCTGCGCGATGCCGGCAATTCGGTCATCGTGGTAGAGCACGATGAAGACACCATTCGCGCGGCCGATCACGTCTTGGACATAGGGCCCGGGGCCGGGATTCATGGCGGGGAACTGGTGGCTCAGGGGACGCCGGCTGAGATCATGGCCAGTCCTCGTTCCGTGACTGGGCGCTACTTGTCGGGTGACTTGTGCATCCCGGTGCCGCGTCACCGGGTGGATCCGCGTGAGGACAAGGGGTGGATTGAAATCATCGGGGCCACCGAGAACAACTTGCGCAATGTCGACGCCCGCATCCCGCTGGGCACGCTGACTTGCGTGACCGGCGTCAGTGGCAGCGGCAAGTCCACGCTCATTGACGACATCCTTCGGCGCACCGTTTTCCGCCAGTGGTACGGATCCAAGGAGCGCCCCGGGGCGCATCGCGAGATTCGCAATTTGGAACTCTTGGAGAAGTGCATCGTCATCGATCAGGCAGCGATTGGTCGCACCCCGCGGTCCAACCCGGCCACCTACACCGGGATGTTCAACGAAATCCGCGACCTCTTCGCCTCGGTGGCCACGGCCCGGGTGCGGGGCTACGACGCGGGACGTTTCAGCTTCAATGTCAAAGGCGGGCGCTGCGAGAAGTGCGAGGGCGATGGTGTGCTCAAGATCGAAATGCACTTCCTGCCGCCGGTGTATGTCACCTGCGAGGCGTGTGCGGGCAAGCGCTACAATCGCGAGACGTTGGAGATCACTTACAAGGGCCTGAATATCGCTGATATTCTTCAACTGACGGTGGATGAGGCGGTGAACTTCTTCCGGGCAGTGCCCAAACTGCACGCTCCCAGCCTGACACTGGCCGAGGTGGGGCTGGGTTATTTGCGCCTGGGGCAATCAGCCACAACGCTCTCCGGGGGCGAGGCTCAGCGACTCAAGCTGGCCGCTGAATTGTCCCGACGTCAGACCGGCCGCGTGCTGTATCTTCTCGATGAACCGACCACGGGTTTGCACTTCCAGGACATCGCCAAACTGCTGGAGGTCCTTTTCAAGCTGCGCGATGGCGGCAACACGCTGGTGGTCATTGAACACAATCTCGACGTGATCAAGACGGCCGACTGGGTCATCGACCTCGGTCCCGAAGGCGGGTCCGGTGGCGGCCAGATCATCGCTCAGGGGACGCCCGAAACCGTGGCCGCAACGCCCGGCAGCCACACGGGCCGATACCTCACCCGCGTGCTCCGTCAGAAACCCTCGCCGACGTCCCGCTCGAACCGAGGTTGACGTCGCACAGAGTCCGCCCACGTTGCTCCCATGCTCCGTCTCGAGGATCTCGCTGAACTGGCCGCCCGACATGCCGATGCCCTGCCGTCCCGCGTGGCCGCCTTTGATCTCGGGGGGCGCCGATTCGATGGCAATGTGCGCAGCGAGTTGATGGGGGTCATCAATTTGTCGGCCGATTCGTGGTATCGCGAGAGCGTGGTGCTCACAGCCGAGGCGGCCATCCGGCGCGGTCGGGTGCTGGCGGCCCAGGGTGCTGCGATCTTGGATATCGGGGCGGAGTCGACGCTGTCCCATGCGGCCCGGGTGGATGACGTCGCCCAGACCTCGCAATTGCTGCCAGTGGTCCGGACGTTGGCTGCTGAAGGGCATGTCGTCTCGGTGGAGACGTATCATCCGTCGGTGACCCAGGCCTGCCTGGAGGCGGGAGCCAAGGTGCTGAACCTCACGGGCAACGATCGCAGCGATGAGTTGTTTCGCATGGTGGCCGATCACGAGGCGGCGGTGGTCTTGTGCCACGTGCAGGGAGCCAATGTCCGCGAGGTGGGCGAGTTCAACCTCGAGGGCGATCCGGCGGAGCATTTGTACGAGCATTTCGCGCGGCAAACCGAAGTGGCCCTGAAGAACGGAGTCACGCGTCTGTGGATCGATCCGGGTCTGGGGTTCTATTACAAGAATCTCGGCGATTCGAAGACGCGCATCCGGCACCAGATGCGGGTGTTCCTCAACACCTTCCGGCTGCGCTCGCTGGGCTTCCCCACCTGCCATGCCTTGCCCCATGCCTTCGAGTGTTTCGAGGACGAGGTGCGCTCGGCCGAACCCTTCTTCGCCGTGTTGGCCGCGCTGGGAAAGACCGACCTCTTGCGGACCCACGAGATCCCCAAGACGCGCGCCGTGCTGGAGACCCTCGGGGTTTGGTGAGGAGGGGCTGGGTGTCAGCCCCGCGCTGATGACTGTTCACTGGTCGCTGCTCGCTGATTGCCCTGCGTCTCATTGAAGGCTTGAACGGTTGAACCGTTGCCTTGAGCCGCGTTTCCGGTTCAGCATTTGCGCTCTTGGACCCGTCTCTCACCATCCGACCCATCGGTTTCCTGCGATCCGGGAAGGGGGTGCGCTTTAAGACGCTGCATCAGCCCGACGAGACGGCGGAGGAGACCAATGTGCTGGAGCTGAAACCGGGTCCTGGCATCCGCGAGGCGCTGCGGGATCTCGACGGCATGGAGCGGGTTTGGCTCATCTGGTGGTTTCACCGTGCCGAATCCTGGAGGCCTTTGGTGTTGCCGCCTCGGGGGCCGTCGCAGCGGCGTGGTGTGTTCTCCACACGTTCCCCGCATCGGCCCAATCCCATCGGGATGACACCGGCCCGACTGGTGGGCATCGAAGGGCTGAGGTTGCTGCTCGGCCCCTGTGACTTGCTGGAAGGAACCCCCGTGTTGGACATCAAGCCCTACGTTCCGGCCTACGATGCGTTTCCCGAATCCCGGGCCGGTTGGATCGAGGCCGTCGAGGCGCTGCAATCCGAGCCGCCCCGATTTACGGTGTCCTGGAGCGCATTGGCGCAAGAGCAGGTGCAGTGGCTCAAAGTCGAGTGGTCGGTGGACTTCCAGCAGCGGGTGGTGGAGATCTTGGGGCGCGATCCCAGTCCGCATCGTACCCGACGAATCCGAGGCCGTTCCCAGGGTGGCTTCGAGATGGGGTGCGGGGCCTGGCGGGTGGAGTTCCGTGTGCGGGATGCCGTAGTGGAAATCCTCGCCGTGAAGCCGTCTTTTCCGGTGCGGTTCCTGTTGGAGTCTTGGCGTGACGAGATTCCGGATCACGATGCCCAGTCGGCCTTTCTCCAACAATGGCCGTGTCCCGAATTGGATCTCCGGGAAGGGTTTCCACCCAGCCAGACTCGACCGTCGTGAGCCGCAAACGCCTCCTGTGCTCGAGCGGGCGAGGAGGCGGATTTGGCTCAGGTCTCTGGGGGTGTGGATCTTCGGATGGATTTTTTCTTTGTGTGTGAGCTTGGTTTTCGCCAGAAACAGCGTTCTTTGATCCGGCCATGGCCCTGATTGTGCAAAAATTCGGCGGAACTTCCGTCGGCAATACCGAGCGAATCCAGAATGTCGCTCGACGCGTCGCCCAATATCGGGCGAAGGGCGACCAAGTGGTTGTCGTGGTCTCCGCCATGAGTGGAGTCACCGACAAGCTCATTGGTTTGGCCAAGGAAATCACGGCGCTGCCCGACGAACGCGAGATGGACATGCTACTGGCCACCGGCGAGCAGCAAACCATCGCCCTGACGGCCATCGCGCTTCAGGCGCAGGGTCAGAAGGCGGTTTCCTTCACCGGAGCTCAGGCGGGCATCGTCACCGACGGCACGCACACCAAGGCCCGCATCCAGAACATCACTCCCGACGAGGTGCACAAGGCCCTCGACGAAGGCAACGTGGTGATCGTGGCTGGTTTCCAGGGCCGCACGCGCGACGGCGACATCACCACGCTGGGTCGTGGGGGTTCCGATCTCTCGGCCATCGCCCTGGCTGCGGCGCTCAAGGCGGACCTTTGCCAGATTTATACGGATGTCGACGGCGTCTACACCGCCGACCCGAGGCTCGTCCCTGCGGCGCGCAAGATTCCTGAGATCTCCTACGACGAGATGCTCGAAATGGCCGGCGCCGGATCCAAGGTGATGCAGCTGCGCTCGGTCGAGTTCGCCAAGAAGTTCAACGTCGTGTTCGAAGTCCGTTCCAGTCTCAACGACAATCCCGGTACCATCGTGAAAGAAGAAACCTCCAGCATGGAGGACGTCGTCGTCCGCGGCGTCTCGCTCGACAAGAATCAGGCCAAGGTCACCGTTTGGGGCTTGCCTGATCAACCCGGCCGTGCGGCCCGCATTTTCAACGCCC
This sequence comes from Verrucomicrobiota bacterium, assembly GCA_029865985.1. Classification (GTDB taxonomy): domain Bacteria; phylum Verrucomicrobiota; class Verrucomicrobiia; order Limisphaerales; family UBA9464; genus SXXZ01. The sequence continues at coordinate 3,331 of JARXAF010000099.1, read as the reverse complement.
TGTCCGAGGCGACCATCAACGTGGACATGATCGTCCAGAATGCCAGCCATGCGGGCGGCAATCCGGCGACCGACCTGACCTTCACCGTCGACAAGCCCGACCTCACCAAGGCCGGCAAGGTGCTGGAAAGCCTCCGAGCCGAGTTGGGCTTCCGGGAGGTGTCCACCGATGAGAGCATCGGCAAGGTTTCCATCGTGGGCGTGGGCATGCGCAGCCACAGCGGCGTGGCGGCGCGGATGTTCACGGTGCTGGCGGCCGAGGGTGTGAATATCGGTCTCATTTCCACCAGCGAGATCAAGATCAGCGTGGTGATTGATCTGGCCAGCGGTGAGAAGGCCATGCGCGCGCTGCACCAGGCGTTCCTCGAGTAGTCGTTCGCTGGGTGTTGGCCCGTTATCACCTGGTTTTTGGGCGACTTTCTTGGCTGCCATCCATCCGCTCCACTTCGGAATCGGCAAATCCCCGCTTGCCGCCAGTGGATCGGCTGCTTAACGAAGGGCCGTGATTTCGGCTCTTCGACCTCGCTCCTCAGCGTTCACCCTCATCGAACTGTTGGTGGTGATCGCTATCATCGCCATCCTGGCCGGCATGCTTCTGCCGGCGCTGGCCAAGGCGAAGACTAAGGCCATGGGCACGGGTTGCATGAACAACCTCAAGCAGCTCCAGCTGGCCCACATCATGTATCCCATCGACAATGAGGATCGCATTACCCAGCCAGGCAATTCGCGCGATGAGAGATTCCAGTGGGTCGGGGGATGGATGGGCTGGCCCGGGCCGTTCCCCGGAGACAACACCAATCAGCAAATGCTGCTCAATGTGTCCAATTCCTGGCTGGCTCCGTACCTGCAGTCGGCGGCCATCTACAAGTGCCCGGCCGATCTGAGCATGGTCACCTTGTCGGGCAAGAAGTACGCCCGGGTACGCAGCATGGGCATGAGCCAAGCCATGGGGGGACCTGGCGGATGGTTGCCTCCGGGCTCCGGCTATCAGGACAATCAGCAGCGTTACAAGATCTTCAAGAAATCCTCCGACATCGCCGCGGCGGGTTCCTCGCAAATGTATGTGATGCTCGATGAGCACCCCGACAGTATCAACGCCGGCGGCTACGCCAATCAGATGGTGGAAAGCGCTGGCGCCGCACGCATCATCGATTACCCCGCCAGCTACCACAATCGGGCTGCGGGCATCAGCTTTGCCGACGGGCACACGGAGATCAAAAAGTGGCTGGATCCGCGGACCGTCCAGCCGGTCAAGTTCTACGACATGCCGCTGAATGTGGCCTCGCCGAACAATGTGGACGTGATCTGGTTGGCCGAACGGACCACGGTGAGGAATTAGCCGGTTCCACCGCCGACGTTGGATTTTTACGCGCCGGTCCGTTTGCCCGGATGCAGGAAACAAAAAAGGCACCCCGAAGGGTGCCTTTTGCGTGGGGGCTGGACCGATTATTCGCCGATCTGGAATCGCAGGAAACGGCGGATGGTGATGGTGTCACCCAGCTGCTTGCTGACCGCGCCCAAATGGGCTTCAACCTTCAGATCGGGGTTCTTCACGAAGCCCTGCTCCAAGAGGCAGTTGGTCTCGAAGTACTTGTTCAGCTTGCCCTTGAGGATGCTTTCCATGGCGGCGGCCGGCTTGCCTTTCAGGGCGTCCGACTGGGAGGCGATTTCGCGTTCCTTGTCGACGATGTCCTGGGGCACTTCGTTGCGGCTCACGGACACCGGGCTGGCGGCGGCGATTTGCAGCGTGACGTCGCGCAGGAGTTGCTTGAATTCCTCGGTGTTGACCGAAGCAGCGTTGTTGGCGCCGACCTCGACCATCACGCCGACCTTGCCGCCGGTGTGGATGTAGGCGGCCAGAGCGCCGGTGCCTTGCACTTCGAGGCGCGTGGCACGACGGATCTGGATGTTTTCACCGATCTTGGCCACGGCTCCGACGCGGTCGGGCTCGAGGTCGGCTCCCGGCTGGGAGGCGGCCTTGGCTGCCAGTTCGTTGACGAAAGCCTTGAAGGAGTCGTTGCGGGCGACGAAGTCGGTCTCGCAGTTGACCTCGATGAGGGCGCCCACCTGGCCGCCGCTCAGGACGGCCTGGCCGATGAGGCCTTCGTTGGCGGCGCGGTCGGCCTTCTTCACCGCAGCGGCGGCACCCTGCTTGCGCAGGAGGTCGACGGCGGCGTTCAGGTCGCCCTTGGTCTCGTCCAGGGCCTTCTTGCAGTTCATCAGTCCGGCGCCGGTCATGGCGCGGAGTTGCCCGACAAGGGCTGGTGTGATCTCAGGCATGAAGAATATCGATTGAGGGTGGTGTGTTGTGTGAAAACGCGCCGGAGCGTCATCCGCTACGGCGCGTTCGAGAGAGAGGTATGATCAGGCGGCGGTCGGAGCAACCGGAGCGGCTTCGGTCGGAGCCGGGGCAGCAGCGGGGGCGGCAGCGGGAGCCGGAGCAGCGGCAGCGGCAGCGGCGGGCTCGTCGCGGTTGATCCGGCGGCTCTTCTTGGCATCGGCCTCGGCCTTGCCCTGGGCAATGGCTTCGGTGACGGCCTGGAGGAGGATCTTGATGGAGCGGATGGCGTCGTCGTTGCCGGCGATCGGGTAGTCGACCAGATCGGGGTCGGCGTTGGTATCGACGATGGCGACCAGCGGGATGCGCAGGCGGCGGGCCTCGGCGACCGCGTTGTGCTCGCGCTTGAGGTCGATCACGAACATCACGTCGGGAGCGGCGTCGATGGTGCGGAGACCGTCGAGGTTCTTGAAGAGCCGCTGATGTTCGCGGCGGATCATGGACTGCTCCTGCTTGACGTACTGGTTGATCGAGCCGTCTGACTCCATGCGCTCGATTTCCTTCATGCGCTTCATGGAGCGCTTGACGGTCTTGAGGTTGGTCAGGGTGCCGCCGAGCCAGCGCTCGGTGACGAAAGGTTGTCCACAAGCCTTGGCCGACTCCTTGACGGCTTCCTGGGCCTGCTTCTTGGTGCCCACGAACAGGATGTTGCCGCCCTTGGCCGCGGTGGCGGACAGGAACTTGCAGGCCTCTTCGATCTGGCCGACCGTCTTGGACAGGTCGATGACGTGGATGCCGTTGCGGGCCTCGAAGATGAAACGCTTCATCTTGGGGTTCCAGCGACGGGTCTGATGGCCGAAATGAACGCCTGCTTCGAGGAGTTCCTTGATTCCGATGGTGCTCATGTTTTTGACACTACTTCCTGGTATTGGGCGACGACGCTCGCACGGGGTGCAGCTGAGGTTCCCATCCGGCGGAAGGGCCGGATTATTCAGTTAGGTACGATTGTGGCCACCCCACGCACATGCGTCGGGCCGGTTTAAGGCCGCGGCCT